>PMMO01000048.1 GCA_003162215.1 Ignavibacteriota bacterium | reverse complement strand
TCGCGCCCCAGCTCGGTGCGGATGGGTATGTTCTGCAGATTCGGGTCACTTGACGAGAGACGGCCGGTCGCGGTGACGGTCTGATTGTACGATGTATGGACCCGTCCGGTGTCGGGATGGATCAGCGTTGGCAGTGCATCCACGTAGGTCGACTTCAGCTTGCTCATCTGGCGATACTCGAGGAGTGCGTCGATGATGGGATGCTGTCCCTGAAGAGCTTCAAGTACGCCGACATCGGTCGAGAATCCGGTCTTCGTCTTTTTGGCAGGGGGAAGGCCGAGCTTGTTGAACAGCACATCGGCGAGTTGCTGCGTGGAGTTGATGTTGAACGGAGTGCCGGCGTGTGTATGGATGTCTGTCACAATCTTTGTGAGCATTCTGTCGATTTCTTTTGACATCCCCTGAAGCTTCTTGACATCGAGCCGGACCCCGTCGTACTCCATGTCGGCAAGAACTTCGATCAAAGGAAACTCCATGCGTGCGCAGAGTTCATCAAGGTTCTGTTCCTGCAGCAGCCGGCGCTGGTGGTGATAAAGGCGCATGGTGAAGTCCGCGTCTTCAGCGGAATAGTCAGCGATACTGTCAAGCGGAACCTGCGTGATCAGCCTGCGGTTCTTGCCGGTGCCGACCAGATCGTCGTACGAGACCATGGCATAGTTAAATGCATCCAGTGCCATGGCATCCAGTGTGTGCTGAGCATCGGCGCGCAATATGTATCCGCCGACCATGGTGTCGAACTTGACGCCACGCACTCTCACTCCATGCCGCCGCAGCACAAGCATGTCGTACTTGGCGTTCTGCCCGATCTTTTGAATTGCGGGATTCTCGAGAACCGGCCGGAGGTGATCCAAAACGACCGGGCAATCCAACGCGCCGTCTGTATGGTTGAACTCGTCGGCACCGGCCTCACCGGAAAAGAGTCCTGACGCAGTTGCCGGAGCCGTCGATCTCACGGGAACATACCAGCCTTCCCGCGGTGCGATGGAAAAGGAACAGCCAACGAGCCGGGCACGCAGCGGATCAGTGGAGGTCGTTTCGGTATCGAATGCAATAGCCTCTGCCTTCCCGAGCCGGGTGCATAGTTTTTTGAGCTCCGGCAGGGTTGTGACACAATGATAGCGGTGTTCGTCCGAGGTGATACTGCTCGAGAGAGGTGGTGGTACTGTGGTTTGTGCCGTCCGGTGCTGCGTCCAGATCTTGCGGGCCCGGTCTCCCAGACTCCTGAATTCGAATGCTTCGAACAAACGCAAGACAGCCTGCAGGTCCGGAGGCTGGGCACGGAGGGAATGGAAATTGACATCCAGAGGAATGGAAGTGTCGATGGTGACGAGCTTCTTTGACAACAGCGCCATCGCTTTATCGCGGGCGAGTTTCTCGCGGACTCCCTTCTGGGGTATCTTGTCTATCGCAGAGTAAATGTCCTCAACAGATCCATATTGCTGCACCAGAGGGATTGCGGTCTTTTCACCGATCCCGGCGACACCCGGAACATTGTCTGTCTTGTCTCCCATCAGGGCAAGGACATCGATCACTCTGTCCGGAGCCACACCGAACTTCTCCAGGACGCCTTTCTCATCCACCTCTTCCATTTCCGATGCATTCTTGCCGGGTCGGAGGATATGGACCTGTGGGGAAATCAACTGCATCAGATCTTTGTCGCCGGTCACGAGATACGTCTTCACGCCTTCCAGCTCGGCACGACGCGCGAGCGTGCCCATGATATCATCCGCTTCGTAGCCCGGGAGTTCGACGACCGGAGTGTTGAAAGCGCGCACGACTTCTTTGAGTTTTGCGAGCTGCGGAACCATGTCTTCGGGCATTGCCTCGCGGTTGGCTTTATACTGGGGGTAGGCTTTGTGCCGGAACGTCGGTTCCTTCGTGTCGAATGCAACGGCGATGTGGTCGGGCCGATCTTCGTCGAGGATTTTCATCAGCGTTGACGCGAATCCGTAGATTGCGCTGGTGTTTTCCCCCCGGCTGTTACGCAGCGGACGCGTGATCATGGAATAGTAGGCACGATAGGCCAGTGCCATACCATCGAGAAGGTACAGACGTTCGGGTGTTGCCATAGGATTACTCGTTCAACGATGTTGTTTCCGTTGTTGGCGTGGAAGCGACGGGTGCGGCGTCGAGATATCGCCAGACGACGGCGCCCATGGCAAGGAACTGCGTTCCCCAGAGTACATAGAGGTTTTTGCGCCAGGGTTGCATAGGCACAAAATGTACCGATTACGATGGGGAAATCCAAAGCGGAGGGAGGACGCTTCCTGTGGTGTGGGGCCAGGCTACACGCCGTGCCCGGGAACCTCCGACCGCTCCCAATGGTTCATTGGTCAGGAACATTATCCACAGGAGAATCCATGAAGAAGTACTTCATTCTTGCCGCTCTGTTTCTGGCCGCGGTTAATGCAATGGCGCAATTCAAGTTGGAACCCGTCGAATATAAGCAGGGCGACACGGTTCTGGATGGCTACATCGCATATGACGCGGCAGCAAAAGGGCTGAGGCCCGGTGTCGTGATTGTGCACGACTGGATGGGTGTCAGCGACTACGTGAAGATGAGGGCTGAGCAACTTGTAAAGCTCGGGTACGTTGCATTTGTTGCCGATATCTACGGGAAGGGTGTCCGCCCCAAAAACTATCAGGAAGCGTCCCAGCAAGCGGGGAAATACCGCGCCGACCGTGGTCTGTTGCGGGCGCGTGCTCAGGCGGCTGTCGATGAGCTGAAGAAGCGCTCTTTTGTTGATCCGAATCGGGTTGCCGCAATGGGGTACTGCTTCGGCGGTGGTACGGTGCTCGAACTTGCCAGGAGTGGTTCGGCGCTGGCCGGTGTGATAAGCTTCCACGGAAACCTGGACACGCCGAATCCTGATGACGCGAAGAACATCAAAGGGAAAGTGCTGGTCATGCACGGGGGAGACGATCCTAATGTACCGGCAAAGGATGTCCAGGCGTTTCAGGAGGAAATGCGGAAGGCAAGAGTTGACTGGGAGTTTATTGCATACGGCGGGGCGGTTCACGCATTTACTCAGAAGTCTGCAGGCGATGATCCATCAAAAGGCGCTGCGTACAACGAACGGGCTGACAAGCGTTCGTACGCTCGCATGGTGGGATTCTTAGAAGAGTTGTTCGGCAGATAGTCTCAGAGTGTAGTTGAAAAGGTCATAAAATAGCTGTATTTTTCAGGTTGGAAGCGGAACCAACCGGCTTCACCGGCTGTTAATATAAGTGCGCCAGTAGGCGCATTTTTCCTGCGCATAAGTCGGACTGAATTAGTCGTATATAACCATGGTACGCCTCTCAAAAAAAGTCGAATACGGGCTGATCGCGCTGCGCCACATGGTGACAAGTCCATCAGGCGAGATTGTGACCGCGAAGGAAGTGGCTGACCGGTATGGGATTCCCTATGATCTGCTCGCGAAAGTGCTGCAGCGCCTGGGGAAGGCCGGGTTGATCAGTTCACATCAGGGCGTACGCGGCGGCTATGCGCTTGTCAAGGATCCTCGTGACATTCCTGTGTCGCAGATCATCTATGCGATTGAGGGGACGGCACCGGTGATCACGCAGTGCCTTGCCGAAGGTCCGGAGAGTTGTGATGTGTTCAACGCGTGTACCATCAAGTCACCGTTGACCAAGGTGCAGGCAAATATTGATCGTACTTTTCACACCATGATGCTTTCTGAAATCGTGTGACGCCATGAGACTCCCTGTCTATCTCGACAACCAGGCAACGACTCCATTGGATCCCCGCGTGCTCGAAGCGATGTTGCCGTATTTCACGGAGCATTTTGGCAACGCTGCAAGCAAGGCGCATGAGTTCGGCTGGATGGCAGAAGCGGCCGTGGATGTCGCCCGCGGACAGGTTGCCCGGTTGATCGGTGCCGACAGCAGCGAGATCATCTTCACGAGCGGAGCGACGGAGTCAATCAATCTTGCGCTCAAAGGGCTAGTTGAAGGGCATCGGCGTCGGAACGGGCGCCAGGAGATGCACATCGTCACCGCAGCTACAGAGCATCACGCTGTGCTTGATACGTGTAAAGCCCTGGGAATGTCGGGTGTCCGTTACACGGTGTTGCGGGTTGATCACTTCGGTCGGGTCGAGCCTGACGCTGTGTCCCGGGCCATCCAGGATGACACCATCCTCGTGAGCGTGATGTGGGCGAATAACGAGATCGGAACGATTGCGCCGATGTCCGAGATTTCGGAAGTATGCCGGGCGAAGGGCGTACTGCTTCACAGCGATGCGACGCAGGCGGTCGGGAAAATCCCGGTCGATATCCGGAGCATCCCTGCTGACCTTCTCTCGTTCAGTGCGCACAAGATGTATGGGCCGAAGGGAATTGGTGCGCTGTATGTGCGGGGAACCGGTCAACGGATTCCTCTTGCACCCCAGATCGATGGAGGCGGGCACGAACGGGGACTTCGGTCGGGCACGCTCAATGTTCCTGCGATTGCCGGTTTTGGGAAGGCAGCAAAGCTTGCGGCGGCTGAGATGGAAGAGGAGTCGAAACGGGTGGCTGAGCTTCGGGATCTTCTCGAACGACAGATTTGTGCTGCTCTCCCGGACGTATTCATGAACGGGCATCCCGTTGACCGCCTGGCAAACAGTGCGAGCATCACATTTCCCGGCCGGCGTGCCGATGCGATGATTCTCGCGATGAAAGATGTTGCCGTGTCCACCGGTTCCGCGTGCAGTTCCGCAATGCCGGAGCCCTCGCATGTCCTCCAGGCAATCGGACGGTTGTCTGCCGACGCCAGGGCGACATTGCGATTCGGGTTGGGTCGATTTACCACGGAAGAAGAAGTTCTGTATGCTGCACGACGCGTTGTTGAAGTTGCCGCCGGATCTCAGCCGGCTGCGGAACTATTCCATTCATTCGGAAATCAGGGAAGGCATTGATGAAACCAGCCGACGCGGTACTGAACAATGACCAGGAGGTGCTGAAGTTCTTGAAAGATCGCTTTCCGGTCTTTCATCTTTCAAACATCTTCTTACGCGATATTCAATACGGGATTCAATCGTACCTGAAGGGGCGCGACCTGAAGGTCAGCTATCGGCTCGCAGAAGAAATTGCCCGGGAGTTTGTTGCGAAGCTGGAGCGGGAAAAAATCCTCCGGCCGATCGACGGGCAAACATGGATGGTGAACTTTGAAGAGTTCAGAAAGCCGTTGGTGAAGCCTGCCGGCGCCGTGCCCAAGGTCGCGACAGCCTCGTAACAGTCTTTCAGGAATGTAATGCAAGAATACCTATGAGCACTGAACAATCAACCATCGAAGAACTCGCGAACAGGGAGTACAAGTACGGATTCGTCACCGATGTCGAAGCCGAGGTTGTGCCGCGCGGGTTGAATGAAGAGATCGTCCGGTTGATCTCATCGAAGAAGGATGAACCGGAGTGGCTGCTGGAGTGGCGCCTGAAAGCCTACCGCCATTGGCTGACGATGACGGAACCCCGTTGGCCGAACGTGCAGTATGCAAAGATTGACTACCAGGATATCATCTACTATTCGGCTCCGAAACAGAAAAGTGGCCCCCAGAGTCTCGCCGACGTGGATCCGGAGATCCTCAAGACCTATGCAAAGCTGGGCATTCCGCTCTCCGAGCGGGCACAGCTTGCAGGAGTCGCTGTGGACGCGGTGTTCGACAGCGTTTCTGTCGGCACGACATTCAAAGGAAAGCTGAAAGAACTGGGCATTATCTTCTGTTCCTTCTCGGAAGCGGTTCACGAGCACCCTGACCTCGTCCGGAAGTATCTCGGCTCGGTCGTCCCCTACAACGACAATTATTTCTCGGCACTCAACTCGGCGGTGTTCAGTGACGGCTCGTTCGTCTACATTCCGAAAGGTGTGCGGTGTCCGATGGAATTGTCGACATACTTCCGGATCAACGCTGCCGAAACCGGCCAGTTCGAGCGCACGTTGATCGTGGCCGACCAGGGAGCATACGTGAGCTACCTCGAAGGCTGCACGGCCCCTATCCGCGATGAGAACCAGCTCCATGCCGCGGTCGTTGAGCTTATTGCTATGGACAATGCGCAGGTGAAGTACTCCACAGTACAGAACTGGTACCCCGGGGACAAGGACGGCAAAGGGGGCATCTACAATTTTGTGACAAAGCGCGGCAAATGTGCCGGTGTGAACTCCAAGATCTCCTGGACACAGGTCGAAACCGGATCCGCGATCACCTGGAAGTACCCGAGCGTCATCCTGCACGGCGACGACTCGGTGGGCGAGTTCTACTCGNNACGAAAATGATCCATATCGGCAAGAACACGAGCAGCACGATCGTGTCGAAGGGTATTTCCGCAGGATACGGTCAAAACTCATATCGCGGACTCGTTGAGGTGAAAAAGAATGCCGTCAATGCGAGAAACTTCTCGCAATGCGATTCGTTGCTGTTGGGTGACAAGTGCGGTGCGCACACGTTNNTTCTGCAAAGAGGTGTTCCGGGAGCTGCCGATGGAGTTTGCGGTGGAAGCGCAGAAGCTGCTCGGGGTAAGTCTTGAAGGAAGCGTCGGATAGGTAAAGAATGGGTCTAGGGTCTGGGGTTTGGGGTCTATTCCCGAGCCCCGAGCCCCCAGACCCTAGCCCCCAAACCCCAGACCCAAACCAGGCGATAGCAAGGAAAAGCATATGCTTCTCATCAAAGACCTCCACGCGGGGGTAAATGGCAACCAGATACTCAACGGTGTGAACCTGATCGTCAATGCGGGTGAGGTGCACGCAATCATGGGCCCGAATGGCTCGGGCAAGAGCACGCTTGCGGGAGTGCTTGCGGGGCGCGAGACCTACAAAGTCACTTCGGGCGAAGTGCTCTACCAGGGACGGGATCTTCTGGAAATGGCTCCCGAAGAACGGGCGCGCGAGGGACTTTTCCTCGCCTTCCAGTATCCCGTGGAAATCCCGGGGGTAAGCAACACGTATTTCCTCAAGGCGGCGCTCAATGCCATCCGCAAGCATCGCGGTCTTGAAGAACTGGATGCCGTGGAGTTTCTCCAGCTTGTGAAGAAGAAGCTGAAAATTGTGGATCTCGATCAGGACCTGCTCAACCGTCCTGTCAACGAGGGCTTCTCAGGCGGTGAAAAGAAGCGGAACGAGATCTTCCATATGGCTGTACTCGAGCCGCGGTTGGCCATTCTGGACGAGACCGATTCGGGATTGGACATCGATGCGCTGCGCATCGTCGCCGACGGCGTGAACCGCATTCGCTCCAAAGATAATGCGATCATCGTCGTAACGCATTATCAGCGTCTGCTGGATTATATCATTCCGGATTTTGTTCACGTGCTTGTGGACGGGCAAATCGTGAAGTCGGGCGGCAAAGAACTGGCGATGGAGCTGGAGGAACGGGGATACGACTGGGTGAAAGAAAAAACTAGTTAAGAATAAGGATCTGAGGATGGGTCCAAAGATCGGACATACTGAAGGTCGAGGATTACTAATGAGTGCAGAAGCACAGCGTATCACGGAATGGTACCGGTCGCAGTATGAGGCGTTTGAGAAGGGATTGAATGGGGATGCAGGTGGGACGGTACATGATCTCCGTCGGAAGGGGATTGAGCGGTTTACCGCTGTCGGGTTCCCGACAACGCGGGATGAAGAGTGGCGGTTCACGAACACGGCGCCGCTTGCACGAGTGAACTTTGCAGTGGCTGATCGCACGAGCGTTCAACGGGTCACGCGGGACGATATTGCTCCATACGTTCTTGCAGGCGACACCATCCGGCGTGCGGTTGTGATCAATGGCCAGTTTGTCCCGCAACTCTCTTCGCTCGAGGGTCTTCCCGCAAGCGTGACTGTGAGCTCCCTGGCAGAGGCTCTGCGGAAGCACAACCCTGTTGCCCTTGCACACCTCGGACGCCTGGCCTCGATTGACCAGAACCCTTTCGCAGCTTTGCAGTCAGCCTTTCTTCTCGACGGATTGTTTGTCCATGTGGCAACCGGATCGGTGGTGGACGATCCCCTGCACATCCTGATTCTTGCCACAAAGGAAACTGATCCGCAGGCGATTCATCCGCGTCTTCTTATTGTGGCGGGAGATCGCACCCGGCTCTCTTTGGTGGAAACGTATGCAGGCGTGCAGCATGCCCGGTATTTTACGAATGTGGTGAGCGAGACGACAGTTGGCGAAGAATCGACGCTGTATCATGATCTCGTTCAGGTGGAGAATCCGGAGGCATTCCACGTCGGATCCCGGTACATCACACAGGGACGGGCCAGCACCGTGGTGTCGAACGCGCTGACGCTTGGAGGCGGGTGGGTGAGGAATACCGTGCAGACGAAGTTTACGGGAGAGGGTGGGGAATGCACACTGAACGGACTCTCTCTTGCTTCCGGCGAACAGCTTGTGGATAATCACACGGTGATTGACCACGCCGTTCCTCGCTGCGCGAGCCACGAGCTGTACAAGTCCATTCTCGACGGCAAAGCGCGCGGCGTTTTCAACGGGAAGATCTTTGTCCGCCGTGATGCGCAGAAGACCGACGCGCGCCAGACAAACAAGACACTGTTGCTTTCCGACGATGCGACGATCGACACGAAACCCCAGCTGGAGATTTTTGCAGATGATGTAAAGTGCACCCACGGCGCGACGGTGGGGCAGCTGGACGAGGATCAGGTGTTCTATCTCCGGGCCCGCGGCATTGATCTGCAGACGGCGCGTGACATCCTGACATTTGCGTTTGCCGGCGATGTGGTTGACCGCATCCGCATTCCGGCGTTGCGAGCAACACTGGATTCGCTTCTGCGTGCGCGGTTGCGGCAGGGGCGTATAGCACCGGCACTCCCATGACAACTGCATCGGCTCCAACGGGTGTGGCATCGTTTCACGACATCCTGCGCATCGCGGGCTGTCGCCATCATTTTCCGCTTCTGCGTCAACTTGTGAACGGCAAGCCTCTCGTGTATTTCGACAACGCCGCGACGAGTCAGAAACCGCAGGTGGTGATTGATGCGATGGTGCGATACTACGAAACAGAAAACTCCAATATTCACCGCGGGGTACATTACCTGAGCGAGCGCGCCACACAGGCTTACGAAGGCGTTCGTACCAAGGTGCGGGATTTCATGCATGCGGAGGACCAGCGCGAGATCGTCTTCGTACGCGGGGCGACAGAAGCCATCAATCTGGTCGCGCACAGCTTCGGCAGAAGGTACGTGCATGCGGGCGACGAGATTCTCGTCTCCGAGATGGAGCACCATTCAAACATCGTTCCCTGGCAGATACTCTGTGAAGAGCTTGGTGCGACACTCAAAGTGATTCCGATGAACGATCGCGGTGAACTGCTCGTTGAGGAATATGAGCGGTTGCTCAGTGAGAAGACGAAGATCGTTGCTGTGACGCACGTTTCGAATGCTCTCGGGACCGTTAATCCGATCAAGGAACTGGTTGCCAGAGCGCATGCGCGGGGTATCCCGGTTCTGGTTGATGGTGCGCAGGCAGTGCCTCACATCCGTGTGGATGTGCAGGATCTGGATTGCGATTTCTATGCGTTCTCCGCGCACAAGATGTTCGGCCCGACCGGTGTCGGCGTCCTCTATGGGAAGCGCAAATGGCTCGAAGAGATGCCGCCGTACCAGGGGGGCGGTGACATGATCAAATCGGTGACATTTGAAAAGACCACGTATAACGACCTCCCGTACAAGTTTGAAGCGGGTACGCCGAATATCGGCGGTGGCATCGGCCTCGGCGCAGCGATCGACTATCTGCATGAGATCGACCTGAATGCGATCCAGCAGCTTGAGCATGATCTTCTGTTCTATGCGACAGAGAAGATACTGACCATTCCCGGTGTGAGGATTATTGGCACGGCTCAGCAAAAGGCAGGCGTGCTGTCGTTTACGATGCAAGGGATTCATCCGCACGATATCGGCCCCATTCTCGACCTCGAGGGGGTGGCCATCCGGACGGGTCATCATTGCGCACAGCCGGTGATGAAGCACTTCGGTGTTCCTGCTACTGCCCGCGCATCGTTCGCTCTCTACAATACCAAGGAAGAAGTCGACGCGTTCATCAAAGCTCTTCACAAAGTGATTGAGGTGCTCGGCTGATGTCGGAACTGAGAGAACTCTACCAGCAAGTGATCCTGGATCACAACAAATCTCCGCGTAACTACCACAAGATGGATGATGCGACGCGGCATGTTGAGGGATTCAACCCGCTCTGTGGCGATCACTACACCGTGTACGTGAAGCTTGAAGGGGACAGAATTTCCGATGTCAGTTTCGAAGGCGCGGGGTGTGCAATCTCCAAAGCATCGGCATCGGTCATGAGCAGCCTGGTAAAGGGGCATACGATCGCTGAAGCCGAGGAACTTTTTGAGGACTTTCATCGGTTAGTGAAGGGGGAGATTGAGGATGAAGAAGAGATAGAGCGGTTAGGCAAATTGGCGGCCTTTGCTGGAGTGAGCGAGTTCCCGGCGCGTGTCAAGTNNTCTGGCCTGGCACACGCTCCATGCTGCCGTGAAGTCCGACACGAAAGCGATTTCAACGGAGTGAACATGACGGAAACGGCCAATTCTGGGGCTGACATCAGTACGGTGGAACAAAAGCTGCTGGAAGGTCAGGCGATTGAAGGGATCAGGATGTGCTACGACCCTGAGATTCCGGTGAACATCTACGATCTTGGCCTCATTTACGACGTCCGCGTCGATTCCAAGGCGGAGGCCACCGTTACGATGACCCTGACCTCGCCACACTGTCCGGCAGCGCAGACATTGCCGCGGGATGTCGAGACAAGACTGCGTGCGGTTCCGGGGATGCGGGATGTGCACGTGAACGTCGTCTGGGAGCCGGGCTGGAATCCCAGCATGATGACTGAAGCGGCGAAATTGGAACTCGGTTTCTAACCAAGCGAGGCAACGATGATTGACCCTACGGCGGTGGCAGTGCCGATAGTGAATGACGAAATTACGTTGACGGAAAATGCGGTTGCACAGGTGCGCCGCCTCATGGCTCAAGAGAGCATCCCTGATACGCACGGACTTCGGGTAAGTGTAAAGGGGGGCGGATGCTCCGGACTCTCCTATGTTCTCGGTTTTGACGCAGAGCCGAAGGAGACTGACAAGGTCATGCAGATGCACGGGTTGCGTGTGTTTGTGGATCCCAAGAGTTTATTTCACATTTCGGGCACGGTCCTCGATTACAATGACGGGTTGAACGGGAAGGGTTTTGTATTCCAGAATCCGAAAGCTGCGCGGACGTGCGGATGCGGGAGCTCATTCGGGGCGTAGCTGGAAAGTGAGTGCAGTCATTGCGCGCGCTTCTCAGTGCGAAGCAATGACACGTGCCTTGCTTATTAGTCGCTTCGGCAGGCGGGAATAGACCAGACGGAGAGGAAGAAACGTGAGACGAAGATTCTTTGTCAAGAGTGCGGCGGTGGGTGGGCTGTTGGCACTAGCACCGCGGTTCAAGAGTGTTGGATCACTACTATCTCAACCAGTACAACCAGAGGAGAATGCACAAATGTCATATGAATGGAAATTCAACCCACGTCCCTATTCCGATGAAGAAGCGAAGAAGCTTCTTGCACCCGTCGTGGATGCAGAGACCACAGATTGGCACTACAACACGCACCACAAGGGATACGTGACTGCGCTGAACAATATTGAGAAAGCGCTTGAAACGGCGGATCGTTCGACGGCCAACGGCAACTACAGTCAGATCGGCGAGCTCAAACGCCGCGCGACCTGGAATCATGGTGGCACGGTGCTGCATGACGTGTACTGGGAAGTGATGGGGGGCGACGGCGATCCGTCAAAAGGTCCGGAAGTCAAGGCTGCCATCGAAAAAGAGTTCGGCTCTTTTGATGCATGGAAAACGGATTTCAAGGCGACGGCGCTCTCCGCAAAATTGAGTGGATGGGGTGTGTTGACGTTCGACATGCTCTACTCGCGTCGCCTGCTGAACGTCCTCGTGGACGAGCATCATTACGGTGCGATCTGGGGTGGCATACCGTTGATATCCCTTGATGTATTCGAGCATGCCTACTACCACAAGGATGGTCCGAAGCGCGCCGCGTACATTGACAACTTCAATGCACACATCCACTGGGGCCGTGTGAACGATCGGTTCAAGAAGTTCGCCAAGTAAGAGGTTCCGGTGCGATGAAATGGACATGGCAGGATGTTGAGCATTTGGCGCGGGATCTTGCGGTGCAGTATCCGAGCAAGGATCCGTTGCGGCTCTCGACGAAGGATGTGCAGAGACTCGTAGTCGCAATGCCGACATTTGGTGATGAACCGGATGCGGCGACCGACAGCATCCTGGAGTCCATTCAGGCCGCGTGGTACGAGGATCGGGAAGGGTGAGCCGAAAGCTGAACCTGAACTCTGAGTTGTGAGTTCTGAATTCGGAATGCTGAACTCTGAATTCTTCATTGTGAGACCCGTCGTCTTCGAAGGGAAGGCGGCGGGTCTGTTTTTTCTTGAAGTTCTAAGCGTTTTTCGGTATACTTTCTGCAGTATTCGGGCATCCATGAACCTTATGCAGCTCCCGCTTTTTCCGCTGCAGGCCGTGCTTTTGCCGCATGCAGCGCTCCCGCTGCACATATTTGAAGAGCGGTACAAAACGTTGATCCTTAGGTGCATCCGGGAGTCGTCGGAATTTGGCATTGTGCTGAGCAGGGAGCAGTCATTTGCGATGGTTGGGTGTGCGGCAGGGATTACATCGGTCATGCGCACATACGACGACGGGCGGATGGATATTCTTGCAGAGGGGCGGGAACGGTTTCGGGTCGTAGAAGTGCGAACGACAGCGGCCCCATATGCAATCGCTGACGCAGATTTTTTCACAGACGATGATCCGACGGCTGATCCCGCACTGGTCAAAGAGACGGTGGAGCTTTACAACGAAGTCGTGCGTATCGTCTATGGCGGGCAGGTGAAAGAACTTGATCCTGACGCTGCCGTACGGGGCATTGCGTTCGTGATGGCACAAAAAGCCGGTCTGGACCTGGAACAACGGCAGACTATTCTGGAACTCAGGTCGGAGCGGCAGCGGCTGGAGATGTTGCGAGATTACCTTGTTGTTGTTGTGCCGCGGCTCAGGAAATTTGAAGAAGTGGAACGCATTGTGCGTTCGGACGGATATTTGTAGACATCAACGAAAGCAAGAACTCAGGAGGAAGGCATGAACAAGAAGACGCAGAACGCGCGGAAGAAGCACCGGAAGGCAGTGAATCGCGCAAAGGCAAAGCGCAAAGCGCAAATGAGCAAGCAGAAGTAAAGCTCGTCAGGTCAAGGTGATCGTTCCGGTCACCTTCTGTGTTTATGGGAACCGCCATGGTCTTCCGGTTTGGCAATCGGGAAGTGGATTTTGCCGCGCGCACCCACGTGATGGGGATACTCAACGTAACGCCGGATTCCTTTTCGGATGGCGGGGAGTATATGGAACCGTCGCGTGCAGTTGAGCGGGGACTTGCGATGGTCGATGAAGGGGCGGATTTCGTGGATGTTGGGGGGGAATCGACGCGTCCGCGGGGAACGGCCTACGGGCAGGGTGCAGAACCGATAACGGTCCAAGAGGAATTGCACAGGGTGATCCCGGTGATCCGGGCACTTGTGCGCCAGACCGATGTGCCGGTCTCGATTGATACCTCCAAATCTGTTGTTGCGCGCGAAGCGCTTGAAGCCGGTGCAGTCATAGTCAATGACATCAGCGGGTTCAGTGTGGATGAAGCGATGCCGGAAGTGGTGGCAGCTGCGGGGGCATCGGTAATCGTGATGCACATGCGCGGCACTCCCCAGACTATGCAGCAACAAACACTCTACGAGGATCTGTTCGGGGAGGTCAGGAATTTCCTTGCTGCGGCGGTCGCGAAGGCACGGAGGGCGGGGGTGGCACAGATCATCGTAGATCCGGGAATCGGTTTTGCGAAAGGAGTAAAGGACAATCTCCGCTTGATGGCGGGTGCGCATGAGTTCCAGTCGCTTGGATGTCCGGTGCTTATGGGGCCATCGCGAAAGGCCTTTATCGGCGATATCCTGGGTCTTCCGGTGGATGATAGGGTAGAAGGGACGATAGGTGCGGCGGTCGCTGCCGCCATGTTAGGTGCCCACATTGTGCGTGTACACGATGTGAGGCCTGTTCGTCGGGCCCTCATGATTGCCGACGCCATTCGTCATGCACACGGATGAAATCATGGAACTCTTTCATATAGGATTCCTCACCGTTACGCTTATCGACCTTGTCGATATTGCATTGGTCTCATTCTTGTTCTACAGATTGTATCTGGCTGTGCAGGGAACCATTGCGATTCAGATCTTCGCCGGACTCGTGCTTGTGCTTGGTTCTGTATTCGTTGCGCAGGCCCTGAATCTGAAGGCCATGACATCCATTCTTCGCACGATCACCGACATCTGGGTTATCGCATTCATTATTCTCTTCCAGCCCGAGCTGCGACGGCTGCTTGTTCTGGTCGGACGGAGTCCTGTGGTTCGCCTTTTCCTCAAGATGAATGTTGACGAGTCGATTGACGAAGTGGCAGGGGCAGTGGCAGAACTCTCGCGCAAGAAGTATGGGGCGTTGATGGTGTTTGTGCGTGCAACCGGGATCCGTATGCATGCAGAGACCGGGACAAAGCTGGACGCCATGGTCAGTCGCACGCTGCTCCTTTCGATATTCAATCCGCGTTCTCCGCTCCACGATGGTGCGGTAGTCATCAAAGACCGGGTCATTGAGGCAGCCCGGTGTACTCTGCCGCTCTCGAGCATCACCACCTGGGAGGGGCATTTGCTGGGGACCCGGCATCGGGCCGGTCTTGGCATCTCCGAGCAGGCAGATGTCATCGTGGTTATAGTCTCTGAAGAAACGGGAACCATCTCCATTGCTGAGAATGGGACACTCTATCGTGAAATCACCGCGGGCAATCTCCGGCGCGAGTTGAAGAACAGGCTCACCGTGGAAGGCGACCGATCTCTCTCATCCGTCTGGCGGGCGTTGCGAACGGCCAGCTGATTTTCTTTTCGAACCTCATGAGTATTCCAACGAGTAGTGGACGCACGGGTGTGCGGCGCTTTGCCGAAGAGCGCGCCGAAATGGTGCGAGTGATTCGCGAACGGGGCGTCGGTGATGAGCGCGTGCTTTCTGCGATGAACAGGGTCGAGCGACATCTCTTTTTGCCGGAGCATTTTGCCGGACGGGCGTACGACGATACGTCCTTGCCGATCGGTGAAGGACAGACGATTTCGCAGCCCTACACGGTCGCGTTCATGACGGAGGCATTGCGCTTCAAGGAAGGCGACAAGATTCTGGAGATCGGCACGGGATCGGGATATCAGGCCGCTGTGCTGACGGCGCTGGGCGCCCGCGTGTTCACGATCGAGCGGAGTCTCGAACTGCTTGCCGGGGCGCGGAAGACCCTTGAACGATTACGCTACCGTGTTGCGTCGCATGGTGGGGACGGCACTGTCGGCTGGACCGCGCATGCACCGTATCAGGGGATTATCGTGACTGCCGCCGCGCCGGAGGTACCCCGGCCGTTGCTTGATCAATTGGCCGATGGCGGTCGTATTGTGNNGGTTTGCCGTCCACGACCAATTGCGTGGCCGCGCCCTGTTTTTCGAGACGCGGAACCGACGAATCGAGTTTCGTTTGAGCATGCGCGTTCAACGCCACTAACATGCATGCGATAGAACAAGAGAGTAAGGTTTGGTTCTTCATGTTGAGGGAATCTATTTAGGGCTGCACGAGTAGTAGTGCACCACGTTGTTGGTTGAGTTCGTGTTGTAAGGGTAGGACTGCAGAAGACTCCAGTCAATCGCAATCAGACCGGGTTGTGCGACCGTTGGCCGGTATTGCGTTTGCGGGGCGCGATGTTTATCGTGACCGCGTGCAGACGATCTTCATCCTCGGCCCGACGGCGGTTGGCAAGAGCGCGGTGGCGCTTGAGTTGGCGCAGAAACTCGAGGCGGAACTCGTATCGGCCGATTCGATGCAGGTGTATCGCGGCATGGACATCGGCACGGCGAAGCCGACGGCAGCTGAGCGTGCGCGAGTGCCGCATCACTTCATCGACATACTCGATCCCGATCAGTATTACAGTGCAGGCGAGTTTGGCGTTCGTGGGAGGGAGGAAATTGTGCGTATCCTCTCGCGAGAGCGTGTGGCGCTTGTTGTCGGCGGATCGGGGCTGTATGTCCGGTCGTTGATCGACGGGTTCTTCGATGGTCCTCCTGCAGATCCGGAGGTGCGGTCAACGATCGAGCAGCGGTTTGCTGTCGGAGGGGTGAAAATGTTGCTGGGGGAGCTTCGTCGGGTTGATCCCGTATTTGCGGCTCGTGTTGATCCGACGAAGCCGCGGCGGATGATACGGGCGCTCGAGGTGTTTCATATGACGGGGGTGCCTATCTCGCAGCTTCATGCGCGGCTGAAGGTCGAAATACCGTTTAGGGCGAGGATATTTGGGTTGGCGTGGCCTAAGCCTGAACTTCATAAGAGAATCGGGCAACGGTGCACGATGATGCTTGAAGGGGGTTTGCTGGATGAAGTAGAGGATCTTGTTCGGCGGGGCTACGGGCCGGGGTTGAATGCTTTGAACACTGTCGGGTACGCCGAAGCATTTGCGTTTCGGGCCGGAGAGATAACACGGGATGAGATGGTCGAGCTCTTCTGCAGGAACACACGACGGTATGCAAAGAGACAGATGACGTGGTTCCGGCGGGATGAGCGGATTGAATGGGTGGAGATGGGTGAGGGGAGGGATGTGCAGGTGGTGGTGGAGGAGATTGTGAAGCGATGCTATCCCAACTCAGGTGTCAATAGTCTGTTATCTTGAGTGTTATTTGAAATTGTCGCAACAGAGGAGGTCTCAAATCCTCACTGAATTGGGTGAATCCGGGTGCTGTCTATACTTTTGCATTCCAGCACGTCCTTAACAAATTCGTACAGATCATTGTAGCTTCTATCCGACTTCTCTGCCGTTTTGAATCTGAATTGTCCCACTACCGTCCTGTATTCCGTGGAGGTCGCTATGCCTGAAGATATGGAAGTCCCAACCGAGCATTTGCACGAGCATATAGAACATGCTGCCCATCAGAGTGGCGAGAACTGGATAGTGCTTGTCGCTTTGAGTTCTGCGCTGCTCGCCGTTCTCGCAGCCGCCTGCTCACTACTCGCGGGACATCATGCCAACGAAGCAATGATCGAACAAATACATGCATCTGACCAGTGGGCATACTACCAGGCAAAAGGCATCAAATCGACCGTTCTCGAAAGCAAAATGGAGTTGCTGCGCACTCTCGGAAAAGAACTGGAGGTAAAGGACGAAGAGAAAGTCAATGAATACGGGAATCAGCAGAAGGAAATCGAGGAAAAGGCGCGCGAAAAAGAGCACTCCTCGGAACAGCATCTCGCGTCGCACCAGATCCTCGCCAAAGGCGTCACGGTTTTCCAGATCGCAATAGCGCTGGGCGCTATCTCTGCACTTACCAGGAAGAAATGGCTATGGTTCGGCAGCCTTGTGCTGGGGGCAGCAGGCGCTTTCTTCTTTCTTCAGGGCATGCTCTGATCCAAATCATACATTTTCGATTCATTATTCGAATTGTCTGTCCATGAGAGATTGACCAGGTGCAGGAAATGTACTAGAGTAGTTGCTGGAGGGGAAAATGATCAGGGGGACTGAAAAGAATGCTTGACAGCTTCTTACCGTGGGGGTATATTATTGTTGGATCGACACATACGGGGAAATACAGGGATCCGGTTGGAGTCATCTTTTGAATACCCCTCACCACCATCCTTCGAGAATAGGTTGCCTTTCTGTCATCATGAGAGTTGAACGGTTCCTATGCACAAGCGCAGGAATCTCCGCGAGGGTCCGGAACGGACGCTCACGGTAACAGAGGCGAGCAATCCCCTCATCGCCAGGTCAGACAGAAGGGCATGCCCACGTTGATCAATCTGTGGCGACACGCCGTGGTGCTGCTGGGAATAGTCGTTCAGCAGACTACGTTTGCGCAGTTCTCGCCGGGCGAGCTCTCCCGCGCGCACGAGCAGCTGGAAGGGATGAAGAACTGTACCCGATGTCACGAGGTGGGTGCTACCATCAGCGGCGCGAAGTGCCTGACGTGCCATAACGAGATCCAGGCCTCGCTGGACGCAAAGCGAGGGTATCATTTCAATGTCTCGTCCCAACAGTGCATCGCATGTCACAAAGATCATCTCGGAAAAGACTCCCGTATCACAAAATTCGACGCTAAGACGTTTGACCACGCACAGACCGGATTTCTGCGAAAGGGAAAGCACGGTTCGACAGAGTGCGCAAATTGTCATGCAAAAAAGAACATCGCCGACCCCGCGGTGCTGGCCATCCTGTCCAAGAACGGGCGGTCAACATACCTCGGGCTTTCACAGGATTGCTTGAGCTGTCACACCGACAAACACAACGGCACCGTTGGCAGGGATTGTTCGAAGTGTCACGGGACCACGGCGTGGTCTCCGGTCGCGGGATTCGATCATACGAAAACGAAATTTGTTCTCGACGGGCGGCACGCACGTGTTGCGTGCGCCAGGTGCCACACCTCCCTCGAAGCAAAGGAAAAGAATACGCTGCTGCTTTTCACAACAAAGAGCTTTGAGGATTGCAGCCCATGTCATGCAACGCCGCACGGCAAGGAATTGTCCGCAAAGGCGTGTGCCTCCTGCCACACGCCGGAGGACTGGAAGATCCAGCGCGCAGGCGCGAAATTCAATCATGATCTTACGGCCTTCAAGCTTGTCGGGCGCCATGTTTCTGTGCCGTGCGAGAAGTGCCACACAAAGGGGACAAAATCCTCGGCCGGCAAATCATTGAAACTAGCACACAAGTTCTGTACGGATTGCCACGAGGACTATCACAAAGGCATATTCGCCGGCGCATACAAGAACGATTGTGAACGATGCCATACNNCCATACCGCAGCCGGTTTTTCGCCCTCCACATTTCCCCCCGCGGCGCATGCTGCACTCCGACTGCCCTTGAAGGGAGCTCACGCTGCGACGCCGTGCGGAGAGTGCCATGTCAAGGGAGCCGATGGACGCAAGCGATTCAGGTTTGATCCGCTTTCGTGTGAAACCTGTCACAAAGACAAGCATGGCGGGCAGTTCGCCCGTCAGATGGCGGGGCAAAGCTGTGCGGCATGCCACTCGACGATCGACTGGTTTCNNGAAGGACTTTGACCATTCCAAGACAGCATTTGCGCTGGCTGGAAAGCATGCGCGGACGCCATGCAGAGACTGTCACAAGCCGCCGAACGGCACGGCCGGAGTAGTGGTCCGGTACAAAGGCACTCCGACACGTTGCGAGGATTGTCACAAAGAGGTGCACGCCGGACAGTTTGCGGCGGGAGGAGAAACAGAGTGTGCGAAATGTCACCAGCCGCTGGGATGGAAAGCGCTCGTCTTCGATCATGCGAGCCAGAGTGCATTTCCGCTGACGGGGGCGCATCTTAAGGTGGAATGCCGCAGTTGCCACCATGAGGAGCTGATTGGCGGGAAGACGTTCAATCGGTACAAACCGTTGTCAACGAGATGCGAGTCATGCCACGCCCCGGGAATGATCGGCGATGGGTAACGGCGCTGCAATGCACGGGTCGGGCGCCGTACAGCCGGTAGGCAGGATACTCGTGCTGGTGACGGCGGTGACCGTGTTGACATCGGCAGGTGCGCCGGGACAGGAATCACCGCATGGAAAACTCCAGATTGAGTGCAATACATGTCACACCACGGATTCGTGGAAGATCACCGGGCCGATCGCATTTAAACATGAGACGACGAATTTTGCACTTACCGGCCGGCACAAGGCGGTTCGCTGCGAATCGTGCCACACCAGCCCGGGCAATCTGGCGGCATTCAGTTGNNTGCACAACCGGGTGCCATCAGACTGCGCATCACCAGGGCGAGAATTGCTACAGCTGCCACAAAAATGCATAAGAGAATCCAATATTCGGTTTATCTTGCTCTCCGGATGCTCGTGGGCTCCGTCCTGCTGGCTTGTGGCGGACTGGCCCAGGAATCGCCGCACGGGAACATCCAGCTGGCATGCAATACCTGCCATACAACCGATTCGTGGAAAATGAATGCAGATGCATCGTTCGACCATCAGTCGACGGGTTTTGCCTTGACCGGCCAGCACACATCGTTACGGTGTGAATCATGCCATCAGAAACTGGTCTTTGCACACAAGTCATCAGCCTGTCTGTCGTGTCATGCCGATATACACAAGAGTGAGTTGGGAGCTGACTGCCTGCGCTGCCACACAACGCAGTCATGGAACATTCCAGACATGATGCAGAGACACCAATCGACAAGGTTCCCTCTTCTCGGGAGGCATGCCACGCTTGACTGTCAATCATGTCATCCGAGTGCAGGGTTCAAGCAGTACACGGGAATCCCCCTTGATTGTTACGGCTGTCACCGGGCCGACTATGCAGGCACGCAATCTCCCAACCATCTCGTTGCCGGCTTTCCGACCAACTGTGTGCAATGCCATCAGGTGACTGCGGCAATTTGGGGGACAGGATTCCAGCACAACCAGACAGGCTTCCCCCTCACGGGTGCCCATCTGGCGGCTGCCTGCTTCGACTGTCATCAAAACCGGGTATTCAAGGGTATTGCGACGACGTGTGTCTCGTGCCATCAGCCGGCATACATCTCTACAAAGAGTCCGAATCATACGGCGGCGCGATTCACTACCGACTGCCAATCGTGTCACGCAACGACGGCCTGGCAGGGAGGGCTCTACGACCACAACCAGACACAATTCCCATTGCTCGGCGCGCACCGTGTTCAGGGGTGCATAGCCTGTCATGCCGATAATGTGTTCATCGGCAAATCGGTGGATTGTGTTTCGTGCCACAGACCCGAGTTCAATACTGCGCAGAATCCGAACCACGTGACGGCGGGGATTTCAACGCAGTGTCAGACCTGTCATTCATCATCTGCATGGCATCCCTCGACGTTCAGCCATGCAACAACGCGGTTTCCTTTGACAGGGGCACATCTGGCGGTGACCTGTGCGCAGTGCCACGCCAGCGGCCAGTTTGCCACACTATCGACCAATTGCGTCGACTGCCACCAGACCGACTTTAACAATTCCCTCAATCCCAAGCATGTCGCCGGTATCTTCGGTACGAATTGCATTCAATGTCACACGACAACGGCATGGCACCCGGCACAATTTGATCACAGCACCACGCGTTTTGTTCTCACCGGTGTGCATGTCGGCACACAGTGTGTGGCATGCCATGTCAGCAGTAACTACAAGCTGACGTATGTCGACTGTTACCAATGTCATCAGTCCATATTCCAGCAGCCGACGAACCCGAACCACGTGCTGGGGAACTTCAATCATGACTGCGCCCCTTGCCACACGACGACGGTCTGGAAGCCCTCGACGTTCAGTCATGCGACGACAACGTTTCCGCTGGTCGGTGCACATCAGACGGTTGCGTGCAACCAGTGTCATGTGAACAACCAGTTCCAGAATCTACTCCAGACGTGCTGGGACTGCCATGGGAAGGACTTTACGAAGTACCACGAATCCGGGCCATGTGGCGGGCCAATTCGGTCATGACTGCACACTGTGCCACACGCAGAACGCATGGCAGCCGGCGACATTCAATCATGCGAATACGAAGTTCCCGTTGACAGGTGTGCATACGACGACAGCCTGCGCATCGTGCCACACAAACGGAAACTACCAGCTGCAGTACAAGGACTGTTATCAGTGCCATGCGACGGACTATGCACGGCCGACGTCGCCGAACCATGTGGCACAGATCTTTCCGAAGGACTGCACGATGTGCCACAGCACGAGTGTGTGGACACCGAACACGATGAACCACGATGCGGCGTGGTTCCGGATCTATTCGGGGAATCACCGCGGCGCGTGGACACAGTGCAACCAGTGCCACACCAGCCCTGGCAATCTGGCGGCATTCAGTTGCACAACCGGGTGCCATCAGACCGCGCATCATCAAGGCGAGAATTGTTACAGCTGCCACCAGAGATCATGACCCCGGGTTGCAGACTGCACTCGTGCAAAGAGCGGGGATCGTTTTTTTTGTGATCGGAATCTATTCCACAGGACGCGGGGAGGCAGAGTGAGAGTCGCCGTTGCAGCAGTGCTGGTAGTTCTTGTGATGAATGCACGCGCGGAAGACAGGATCATACGTGGAAGGGTCACGTACGTCGCATCGGGAACCGTCTACACGTCGCTCGGCAGGGAAGCGGGTGTGAAAGATTCGACAGTTCTACGTGTCGTTGCGAACAAGGATACAACCGCGACACTGCAGATTGTCGCACTGAGTTCGAAATCATCCGCATGCATCGTGCTGAGATCCATCCGGCCCGTAAGCATTGACGATGAAGTGATCGGCACGGTGAGTGTTGCCAGGCCGCAGCCGCCGGACACGGCGAAAGCCATTGTGTCAACGCCTGGCGGAGCCCTTTCCGCCACCGGAGTTCGACCGCTGCAGCCATCCATGGGACCAGGCGCTGTGAGTGTTCAGGGGAGAATCGGCGCCCAGTATTTTACCACGAGGTACGACAATCCGGCGTTCAACATCTCCGAACCCGGCGTCGTTCTGAATATGCGCGCTGCCATGCGCGATGTCCCCTTGAAACTTGACCTCTATGCGAATGTGCGTGCACTTGCCATCGGGACGCAGAGCCCATTCGGCAAAGCCGCTGTCAATCAATCGCGTGTCTACGGCTTGTCGCTCAGCTATGACGACGGGTCAAACATCATATCGGTCGGGAGGATCATCCCGTCGTTTTCCCCCTCCATCGGTTTTGTTGACGGGGCGCTCCTTTCAAAACGATTCGGTTCTCTCGTTGTTGGCACGACGTTAGGGTACCAACCCGACTACACTCTGCGCGGCCTGACGACAGACTATCAAAAACTGGCGTTGTTCGCACAGTACACATCGTCCGATCCCGGATTGCTCTCGGTATCCACCGCTTCCGCCCGGACGTATTATCATGCCGCCCTGGACCGGGAAGCGGCCAGCCTGTTGATGAATGCCGCCATCGGCCAAAATCTCTTTCTCTACGCAAACGGGGAGATGGACTTCAGAAGAAAGAGCGGTGACCAGTTCAAGTTGTCGCCCCAGCTCACCAGTGTGTATGTCAACTGCAACTATCGCTTCGATACCGCCCTGAATATAGGTCTGGGTGTGGATGCAGCACGCACATACTACAGCTTCGAATCTGTCCGCACCATCCCCGATTCGCTTCTGTTCAATGACCTGCGGTGGGGGATGACTCTGAACTTCAGCTGGTTCCTTCCCTGGGGATTTGCCTTGTTTGACACGTATACACCCCGTTCCTCCGAAGGAGCATTCGGACAGGATTATGCAAACTCGTTGTGGCTCAACTTCTCCAACATCCTGTCGACCGGCATCAATCTGCGTCCGAATGTGACTGTCAATGCGAGCCAGTACATAAAGGCCGAGGGATATGGCATCTCCCTGCAGAAAACGTTTGAGCAATCTGTCGATGTGAACATCCGTTTGCTCAGGAATTCCTACGTCGTGAGACAAACTGACCAGCGGAACCAAAGCACAACGCTGGGATGTGATGTGATGGTGTTCATCACGCGTTCTCTCTCATTCCTGGTGACGTACGACAGGCTCGACGGTTATGGCGTCATATCACATTCGGTGTTTGCAGAATTCGGACTCCGCTTCTGATACCTTTGCCGAGCCCGGCATAGTCGCTCATCCCCATCAAAACACTTGTGTCAGCAGAATGCCGGTCGTCGACAACTGCCCGTGCACTACTGAAGACGTTTAGCCTTCTCAATGATCTCTTGCGTTGTGCCGGATATAGGCGCAAGAACAAATCCGTACCGATAATCCTTTTCACGGAGCTTGTACTCATCGTGCACAGGCAGACCCCAACTGTTATCGCCGCCAACACCCATCTGGTGCAGGTCGATGCAAAGCTCGACAAGATTGTTGAACGGAACATCAATTGTGTGCGTGACGCGTTCGTCAAAGTCTTCTTCAAGATAATGATGTGCATTGATCTCAATGAGTTGTTTTCCTGCGACCAACAGTCCTAGCCCATTGTCATCTTGCAGAGCAACCCATCGCACGTCAGTCTTGTGTCCGTTTTCCTGCGGCGTGATATACGGCGTATACTGTTCCATGACAGTCCCGGAATAGAGTCCAACCAAAGCGCCGGTCTTTCTATCCCAATAGGTTTCCTGAGGACCTCGTCCGAGCCATGTCATTGTTTTGAGAGATCCGATTGTGGCCAGCTTCATGCCGAAGCGGGGGAGTTCAGGGGCGGATTCGGTTTCGATTTTGATTTCTGCCCAGACTTCAATGCTGCCGTCTTTTCTGATTACGTAGGTATTGGTATACTCCGATTGGCCGGATGAAAGACCTGATTGGACTTCGATGACAGCTGAATCGGCGGTGTTCTGAACGATCTTAACCGACTTGATAGTTTGCTTCGACGTAATGTTTTTCCATGGTTCGCAGCGACGCGGCATTCCGTTGCCTCTGTCATTGTCGGTGGGAAGCCGCCAGAAGTTCGGGACAAGATTCCTTCGAAGCAACGATACACCTTTGTACACATAGTCGCTCAGCTCGCCGCTCTTCTGATCGAAGATGATCGTGAAGTCTTTCTTGTGAATGGTGATTCCTTCGTACGTTTTGCTGAGGACTAATCCGTCATCCTTGTGGACAGGCTCGGTGTTGACATACTTCTTGAAAAAGGGAAGACGGAATTGTTCATACGCAACCAAATGGCCTTTAGCTAGTCCGGGTCTATCCCTCTTCGTTCTCACATAGAAAGTGACGAAGTATTCTATCCCCGCTTCGTAGTGTGTGTCGAGAGGAATATGTACTCTCGTTTCGGTCTGCGGTGCAAGTCCATCATGTAATCCAACCGCTCCTTGAGAAACAATCTTATCTACGCCGACGATCGCATACGTGATATTGAAATCCGATAAATCGGTAAAGAAGAAGTTATTCTTGACAGTAAACACTGCTTGCTCAAGGTTAACTGCTTTGAACCTCACATTCTGATATACCTTTTTGACCTCCCACAGTGCCGGTTTTGGTGTACGGTCGGGGAATGTGATTCCATTGATGCATCCGTTGCCATCGCTGGGAACATTCACTGGACCAAAATCTCCTCCGATCGCCCAATAGTGTTTGCCGTCGCTGTTTGTCTGCAGAAATCCCTGATCTATCCAGTCCCAGATGAAACCTCCCTGCAATTGCGGATGTGCCTCAATCAAGTCCCAGTAGTCCTGAAGATTGCCGTTACTGTTGTTTGCTGCGTGAGAGTACTCGCACATGATGAGAGGACGGGGATCGTTCATCTTTGTAAAGTTGATAAGCTGACTAGCAACGATGTACATCGGCGCGACGATATCGGTCGAGTTCTCCAGCCAGCATGGTTCATACTGAACTGGTCGCACGTCGTGCCCCTTCAGCCAATCGTAGACATATTTAATGTTCTCTCCATAGCCCGATTCATTTCCAAGTGACCAGATGACGATGCTGGGGTGGTTCTTGTCCCTTTCCACCATGCTGTTCACCCGTGCCTGAAGCATTGCTCTCCATTGCGGCTCGGAAGCAACCGGCGATGAAGCTTTGTTGAAATATTCCGGCGTCGGCGTGTACGTGATCAACCCATGGCATTCTATATTAGCCTCGTCGACGACATACAGACCGTATTCGTCACACAGTTCATAGTAGTATGGATCGGCGGGATAGTGGCTGCAGCGAACAGCATTGATATTGAATTGCTTCATCAAGCGGACATCCGCGAGCATGTCTTCTTTGGTGACGTAGTGCCCGACCTTGTCGTTATGCTCGTGCCGGTTGACTCCTTTTACCAGAACCGGTTTGCCGTTGATGAGGAACTTTCCGTTCTTCACTTCACTTGTGCGAAAGCCGACACGCTGCGGGATTACCTGAAGAGGCTTTCCATTGTTGTCGGAGAGCGTGACAAGCACATCGTACAAGTTCGGCTTCTCCGCGCTCCACTGTTGCGGCGTATCAATGGTCTTCTCAAATGCGACCGACTGACTTCCGCCCGCAGGAAGCTTAACTGTCTTCTCTTCCTGAACAACTCTCTTTTTTGTCCGGCGGTCGATCAACTCGAGTCTTATGATTCCTGTCGCAGGTTTGTCGGTATAATTGTTCACGAGTACTTTGGATGAGAATTTGCCGTTGGCATACTTGTCATCGAGAGGAGAATTGATTTCCACATTCCGCACAGCAACCGGATTCACGGCATAGATGAACACATCACGTTCAATTCCGCTCAGACGCCAGAAGTCCTGGTCCTCAAGATATGCCCCGTCGGGCCAGCGGTACACTTCTACGGCTATCGTGTTCTTCCCTTGTGTAAGATATTTCGTGATGTTGAACTCCGCGGGCGTCTTGCTGTCCTCATGATACCCGAGATACTTCCCATTCAGCCAAACATAGAATGCAGAATTCACACCGGCAAAATGGAGGAACACCAGTTGTCCCTTCCACTCCGTCGGTACTTCGAAATCACGGAGATACTGCCCTACCGGGTTATAGTTCTGAGGTGCAAACGGGACATTCCGTTCGAATGCATACCCCATATTAAAATCAATCGGAACATCATATCCCTGGAACTGCCAGTCACCCGGCACGTTGATGCTTTTCCAACTTCCAGCATCATAGTCCGCCCTGTAAAAATCCGGTACGCGATCAGCCGGCTTGCGGCTCCACGAGAATTGCCATGTGCCGTTCAATGATTTGTAGAATGAAGATCGCTCGGTATCATAGCTCAGCGCGGAATGTCTGTCCGGGAAATACATGAAACTGGTACGTTTGGGTTCGGTGCCGACTTCATAGATGGAGAGATCGTTCCATTCGCTTGATTGCCCCTTCGAAGATTCAGCTACTCCGAGAAACGTTACTACGATAAGCAACAGGCG
Organism: Ignavibacteriota bacterium; assembly: GCA_003162215.1. Lineage (GTDB taxonomy): Bacteria > Bacteroidota > Ignavibacteria > UBA10030 > UBA6906 > Fen-1255. The sequence continues at coordinate 630 of PMMO01000048.1, read as the reverse complement.
GGGGTAATGCATTAGATATCTCATGGCGCTTTTGTTCCTTGTTCATGCGTACGTCGTTGGGTTGATGACACGAATGGTTCTCGCTACTCGCTTCAGACGACAACTCCAGCCGGCTTCAACACCCTATCCCGCTCCCACTGCAATGGATTCCAATGTTTGGGATAATAGTAAATGCCGACTGTCATGAGCTCGCTGTCAGGGAAGAATTTCTCAGCTTCTTGAGCTGTCACAATCGGTCTCGTTAGCACCAGCAGAATGCAGAATGCGATGATCCGTTTCAGGGAGAGTTTTCAGCCANNCCAGGCGCGACGCTCATCAACTCTATCGGATTGTCGCATTGTAGCCTTTGCACTGCGCGGAAAGTGACTCCCGCTGCACGAAGCCGCTCGCTGAAAGGCTCACCAAAATATTGCAGATCAACCTGAACGTCATTCTCCTGTCGCAACAATGCCATCTGCTCATTGGTTGTGTGCGTAGCTTCGATCTCCCATTTCAGATGGGCTGTAGCGACAAGAGCTGCATTGACCAGCAGGATTGCGGCTAAGCCGCCTGCGGCCCAGCGGGCCATGCGCCAGCCGGGGACAGAGAACCCAGCAACGACAGCGACTATCGGCAGCCACCAGAGTTGCG
>PMMO01000077.1 GCA_003162215.1 Ignavibacteriota bacterium | reverse complement strand
CGGTGTACCGCGGATTGTGGCTCTGTGATGTGTTGATCTCGGGCAACATCTCCATGATGTTTGGGGACACAGCCTCTGTGCGAACGGCGCTCGAGACTGGTTTCCACCACCAGATGCCGAACGGTCAGTTTCGCAGTATCTATCCGAGCGTCTCAATGATTGAAACACCCGTCTTTCTGACCATGATGTTTCGTTATGCTCGCACCGCAGGGAACCAGGCATGGCTCGAACGCAATTGGGCAATCGTGCAAAAAGGCATGGGCTGGATTGAATCTGAGAGAATGAGAACCTTCGATGAACCCGGCGCCCCCTATGCCGGTTTGCTTCCACCCGGGTTTGTCGATGGTGGCATTTCGTATCGTACCGCCGACTACGGTTCTGTCTGGTGGGCGATGATCACCCTGGAACACGGCATCCAGGCAGCACGTGATCTCGGCAGGGACACTGAAGCGGAAAGCTGGTGTGAACTCCTCGGCAAGTTTGAGCGGTCATTCCACATCGCAGCCGGGCGCGACATGCGTTTGGACTCCCTTGGCCATCGGTTTCTTCCCGTTTCTGTGGCTGAGACAACTCTCACCATCCCGCCACCACGCGGACAATATGCTTTTCTCCTTCCCCTGCCCTACGGAAAGTTCTTCTTTGGCCCGGACACATTGATGAAGGCGATTCTCCAGGGCAACCTGGCCATGCTTGATGCGCGCGTTGCTGAAGGGTTGATTGTGGGAAGCGGCTGGATGAACGACGGCGTCTGGTCATGGCTGGGAGCAATTCACTCCACGGCGCATCTCCTTTCCGGAAATGGGCCTGCGGCGTGGAACATCCTCAAGGCCGTTGCAGACCATGCGAGCCCGCTCGCCACATGGATGGAAGAGCAACAGCTGCGCGCTGACGGACCCCGGACATCAGGTGATGGATCAGATGCCGAAGCCTCGGCCTTCTTCATTCAGGCACTCGGGTCATTGCTCGTGCTTGAACGACCTGACAGCCTGGTTTTCTGCGCCGGAGTCCCGGGAGAATGGCTGCAACCAGGTTCCAGGACAACAGTGGAGGATCTGCTCACAGGCCATGGTCCGGTTTCCCTGAGGCTGGAGACTTCATCTGATGGAAAGGATCTCTCGCTTCTCATCCAGGCGACGCAAACCCACGCACCCACCGGAGGAATAAGAATCGATCTCACACCGTTCAGCCGGGCGGGGTTTCGCGATGCCCAGGGAACAATTCTCCTTCCCTCAGTTCAGCTGCCCTGGGGTTCAACATACAAACTTCCATTGAAACGATGGTGAAGAGATGCAACGCGTAATCCTTTTCCTAGTTCTCGTGCTGCAGGGTAGTCTCCTCACCGGTCAAACGCGGAGTGTCGACTTCCGCTATGCCCCTGCATCCTGGTTTACGGCCATATGCTTTCCAGACGATTGGCACAAAAGTGTCGTCACAAGCACCGGGACATTGGGAGACGATTTCGCCCCCGGCCCATACGCCCACCCCTTGACCGAGATTACGTTTGGGGCAAAAGGTCATACACTCCGGCCAGGGATCGTGGTTCTTGAGAGTCCGCAAATACCGATCGCCACAGCAGAACTGAGCGACGAGACCATTACAGTCCAACAACTCCTCTTTGCAGCCGTCCCTTCCGGCTCCCAGGTTCCCCTGCATTCGTTTTTGAATGGGAAGCTCGAACGACGGGACGGCCTCACCGGATGTTCCGCGTGGGCCTCTCCGCCGGACAACGTGGACCCTGCATTCCGTGGGGCTGCGTGGGGGGTCAACAGGCCGCTGAAATACCAAATCCGGGTTGCCCTCGGAAGCAAACATCTGGTTGTCCTCGGGCTCTGTGAGCCTTACAAGACGATGCCCGGCAAACGTGTGCTTGTACTCCGCGTTGAGGGTGCCGGTGACGCCGTCGCCGATCCTGTCAGGGACGGGAGCACCAATGTCCCGTACACGTATCGCTTCGATGCTCAGGATGTTGACAACAACGGATGGCTCACGATTGAGGCCCACGCGGCAATGGAGAGCCCGGATCCGAATGTCATTCTCAATGCCATCTGGATGTTTCGCAGCGAGTTCGCACTTGACACTGACGCCCTGATTCATGGGCGTCTCACAGACAAAGCGGAGCTTTATTGGCGGTGCGGCACAGAGGTCGATGCTCAACCGAATCTGTGCAGGGAAGACGCCTTGCTGGGCTCGTTTCCGGGAGACACGGTAACGCCGACGCTCATCATCCGTACACGGCGGCCACTTGCTTTTGACAGCACCTCGGGAACGGTGTGTACGCTCGGCCGTCCGTACATCCAGTGCTTCCCGGCTGCCCTTGCTGCTGAACGGAGAGGTGATACGATGATTCTTGAGTTTCCGAAAGGGACAACGCATGTCGGAGCCTTCGTAGTACACGGTGCATCAGGGCGTACAGAAGAGATGACCGCCGCCTCCGTGCCTGCTGCACTCGATACCGCACGCGGGTTCTGGCGGCAAGAAGCCGGCATTCCCTACGGACGCATCGTCCTCCCTGATAGTGCGATGCAGGCGCTTCTCGATGCAAGCATCCGCAATCTCTATGCGATCGCGGAGACAGTGGATGGGCACAGGCAATTTCAACCGGGTCCCAGCGTCTACCGCGGTCTCTGGATTCACGATGCGGTGTGGCACAACTCTGCTGCACTTCTGCTCGGTGACACCGGTAGTGCGCGTACCGGCATTGAAGGCATGCTCCGTCACCAAAAGCAGAATGGTCAGGTCGAAGTCATGGCGCCATACCCGATGAACAGGGAGACACCGTTGACACTGTTTCTCATGTGCAGGTACGCCCGCCTCACCAATGACCGGTCGTGGCTCGAGCAGCACTGGACCGCCGTGCAGCGCGGCGTGCGTTGGTTGTGGGATCTCCGCAGCAGCACACTGAAAAACCCACGCACGGTGTCGTACGGCCTCTTCCCACCCGGGTTCTCCGATGGCGGATTGGCAGGGCTTGAAACGGAATATGGAAGTGTATATTGGGCACTTGTAGGTCTCTCTTCGTCAGCAAATGCCGCCCGCTGGCTCGGACATAATGACGATGCGGCACAATGGCAAGACCGTTTCAGGGAACTCCTAGAAACCTTTCGCAGAGCCGCAACACGCGACCAACGTACAGATCGATCCGGCAACCCCTATCTCCCGATGAAGGTTGGTGATACGTCGACAACAACCCCGCCTCAAATGGCAAATTGGGGAATTCTCGACGCACAAGGGCTCGGGAATATTTTCCCACTCGAGGATTCACTCGTGTGTGGCACATTGCGCATGCTGAGAGCCGACACCCGGGAGGGCCTTCCTCCCAACACCGGTTGGTTGAAAGATGGTCTCTGGCCGTTTTTTGGTTCACTCGAGGCAATCGCCCATCTGTATCAACAGGAGTATGATGCTGCGACCGAACTCCTGTACGCGATTGCCAACCATGCATCCCCCACGTGGACATGGGTTGAAGAACAGCTCCCGCGCGAGCTCGGGACGAGGACAACGGGGGATGCTTCCAATGCCACTGCAAGTGCGCTCTTTATCAAGCTCATACGCCGCATGATCATCCTCGAACGGGACAGCACGATGGATCTCCTCGCCGGCGTTCCGGCCGAATGGTACCGCGCGGGAGCACACATGGAGGTCAAGGGAATTCCGACGCTGTTTGGCCGGTGTACATTCCGCCTGGGCATCGCTGCCGACGGCTCCCGCGCGACGATTATTGTGAACACGATGCACGGCGGTGCAGCACAAGGAACGGTCATCCTCACAACTCAAGCTCTCAAACAGGCGGGCTTTACAATGCGTCAGGGCAAGCCTGCCCTCGATACCGTTCGGTTTACTTCAGATAAGGGGCTTCGACTCGTCCTCATGCGTCCGCGTTGAGCGCCCTGGTCGTTTCGTGAGTCGATTTCTTTATGTATATTTTCTTTGCCTTTCTTCCTCCACACGGAGTACATATGCGCCAACCGTTCAGCCTGATTTGCTCATTCATCCTGTCGATCACAATCGTGATGCCCACGGTAGCATCCGGGCAACCCAGCCCTATTGACAAGAGTGCCCTTGCCGCCGAAGTGAAAACCGAATTTCTTCACGCGTGGAATTCCTACAAGACCTATGCCTGGGGGCATGACGGACTGCGCCCCCTCACCAAGACACCCTATGACTGGTATTCCTCTCCTCTGTACATGACCCCGCTTGATGCCATGGATACGATGATCCTCATGGGATTGCAGAGTGAAGCCGACAGCACCCGTGAATTCATCATCCGGAATCTTTCTTTCGACAAAGACATGTATGTCAAGGTGTTCGAAATCAACATCCGGATGCTGGGGGGGTTGCTGTCTAACTACCAGCTCACAGGCGACAAACGGTTGCTCACGCTTGCCAGGGATCTCGCCGACCGGCTCATCCCTGCATTTCTCTCTCCAACAGGGTATCCTTACGTTGAAGTGAATCTGAAGACCAAAGCAGTCCGCGGTACAAAAACCAATCCTGGAGAGATCGGGACGTTGCTTGTTGAATTCGGCACCCTGAGCATGCTGACCGCAGATGCCAAGTATTACAACTATGCAAAACACGCCTTTCTGAGCATCTTCGAAGCCCGCTCAAACCTGAATCTTGTCGGGGATCAGATTGACTGTGAATCAGGAGCATGGCTGAAGACCGACAGTCATCTCAGTGCCTGCATCGATTCCTACTACGAATACATGGTCAAGTGCGCACTGCTTTTTGGTGATGAAGACTGCAAGATCATGTGGCATGACTCTTACGTGGCAATCAACACCTACCTGATCGACACAACGAAATCCGGGATCTGGTACGGACACGCCGACATGAACAGCGGGAAACGCACAAAGACCTGGTTTGGCGCACTGGACGCGTTTTTTCCGGCAGTGCTTGTGCTTGCGGGAGACACACGCCGCGCCGCAGAACTTCAGGAATTGTGCTTCCACATGTGGAAACGCCACGGGCTCGAGCCGGAACAATTTGACTACATGAAGAATGAAGCCGCATCCCCGCGCTTCTTCCTTAATCCGGAAATCATGGAATCGGCATATTACCTTTACCGAAAGACCAACGACCCGCATTACCTCGAAATGGGAAAGGTCTTTCTGGACAGTCTGAAGGCCTATTGCCGCGTCGAAGGTGGCTATGCCGAGATCAAAAATGTCATCACCAAAGAGAAATCCGACAGGATGGAAAGCTATTTTCTCGCCGAGACGCTCAAGTATCTCTATCTACTTTTCGCACCACCGGAGACGCTCGACTTTGACAAGGTCATTTTCAACACGGAAGCGCATCCCATTCGAAGAACCTGGTAACGATGAAAAATATTCCCCGTCTTTGTCTCCTGCTAAGGTGCAGGAGATGGTGACAGGCTTCATCATCGTGCTTGCGTGGCAATTGACCGCTGGAGACAGAGGTGGAGAGCGTAACTTCCGTTATTCATACACAACCCCGAAGCATCATGCGCAAATTCATCGTCACAACAATCTCCTTCCTGGCAATGTTCCCCCTCTTCGGAACACTCGCGGCTGAAAAGAAACCGCTGAACCATAGCGTCTACGACAGCTGGAACAAAGTCGCCGGCGAGTGCATTTCCAACGACGGCAGGTGGATTATCTACGTCATCGAACCCCAGGAAGGGGACAGCCGACTCGTCCTCTACAATGTCGCTTCAGGAAAAGCCGATACCGTTGCACGTGGGAATGCTCCGCGCATCTCAGAAGACTCCCGTTTCGTGGCTTTCTCTATCAAACCCTTCTTTGCCGATACGCGAAACGCAAAGATCGCCAAAAAGAAGCCCGAGGAAATGCCCAAGGACTCCCTTGGCCTCGTACAACTCGGCATGGATTCGGTTATTCGCATTCCGTGTGTGAAGTCTTTCACGTTTCCGGAGAAGGGCGCAGGATGGATCGCCTATCAGCTGGAAAAGGAAGAAGCGCAAAATGACAGCGGCAAAACACGGTCAAGGAAGGATGGTGTTGCGGACGCCCCCGGCGATGACAAAGAGAAGAAAAATGAGAAGGGAACAACACTTGTCGCGCGCGAACTCGCATCCGGAAGTGAGTTCCCTTTTCCCTTTGTCAACGAATATCTCTTTTCCAAAAACGGCCACTCTCTCCTTTTCGCATCAACCGGCAATGACAGCACAGTCGCTGCGGGCGTCTTTCTCTTCAGCACCACAAGCCGTCGACTCGATACCCTGAGCATCGGTAAAGGGAAATACAAGCAGCTCGCATGGGATGAGGATGGCCTCCAGGCGGCGTACGTGACCGATCGTGATACTTCCAAGAACAAACAACGTTTCTTCGCCCTCTATTACTGGAAATCGGGAAACGATTCGGCGAACGTGCTCGCCGATACGACAACAAAGAACTTCCCCGCCCGTTGGCTGGTAAGCGAGAATCGCACCCCCTCATTTTCAAAGAACGGAAAAAAACTTCTCTTCGGCACCGCACCGGTCCCGATGCCCGAAGACACGACAATGAATGACGAAGTTACCGCCAAACTGGATGTCTGGAATTGGCAGGATGAGTTCCTTCAAACGCAGCAATTGCATGACCTCGATGAGGAACAGAAACGATCCTACCTCGCCACGCTGGACCTCGCATCGCAAACCTTTGTCCAGCTTGCAACCCGGCAGATTCCCAACGTGACCGTTGGCGATGAAGGAAATGCTGATGTGGCAATCGGGCTCTCGGATGTCCCGTACCGTAAAATGGTGTCATGGGAGGCGCTGCCTTTCAATGATGTCTATGTTGTCGACGTCCGGACCGGAATCGCGACGATGGTGCTTGAGAGGCTCAAAGGAAGTGCGTCCCTCTCCCCCCGTGCCCGGTTTGCCTGCTGGTATGATATGGTACGCCGGCACTGGTTTGTCCTGGATGTGCTGACACACGCACCAACGCAGGTAGCAAAGAACATTGCGGTGCCGCTCTACGACGAACTCAACGATGTGCCTGACGATCCGCAGGCCCACGGCATGCTTGGTTGGACCGAGGGCGACTCGCTGCTGCTCATCTACGATCGCTATGATATCTGGTCGGCAGACCCGACAGGATCGAAACCCGCAATGAATCTCACGGCAGGGACCGGACGTGCTCAGAAGACTTCCTTCAGGTACGTGCGCACCGATCCGGAGGAACGATTCATCAAGCAGGGGAACACATTGCTCCTCAGAACATTTGATAGAAGAACAAAGAGCGCAGGCTTCGCCGTGCTGCGCCTGGCAAAACCGGCTGCTCCACAGCACCTGATTATGGAGTCTCATGACTTCGGCACGCCGATCAAGGCAAAGAACGACAGCGTGTTTCTCTACACAAGATCCAGCTTCAGCGAGTGTCCTGATCTTTATGTCGTTCGCGGAACGAGCTTCGAAACGCCGACACGGGTGAGCGATATCAATCCTCAACAGAAAGAGTATCGGTGGGGCACTGCCGAGTTGTTCTCCTGGAAAGCGACACACAACACCCGCCTTGAAGGATTGCTCTACAAACCCGAGAACTTTGACCCGAAGCACAAGTATCCGATGCTGGTGTACTACTATGAACGCAACTCTGATTATTTGCACAGGTACACGCCACCTCAACCGAGCAGATCCATCATCAATCCGGCCTACTGCGTGAGCAATGGGTATCTGGTGTTCATTCCGGACATACGCTATCGGGTGGGCCACCCAGGAAAGAGCGCCTTTGAATGCATCGTTTCCGGGGTAAGAAAACTCATCCGTACCGGCTTCGTTGATCCCACCCGGATTGGCCTTCAGGGTCAAAGCTGGGGCGGCTACCAGACTGCCTATCTCGTGACGCAGACATCCATGTTCCGCGCAGCCATGGCGGGTGCACCGGTCTCAAACATGACCAGCGCCTATGGTGGCATACGACCGGAAGCCGGTATGAGCCGGATGTCCCTGTACGAGAAAAACCAAAGCCGCATCGGCGGCACACTCTGGGAAAAACGTGATCTGTTTATCGAAAACTCGCCGATCTTTTTTGCTGATAAAGTCACCACACCACTTCTCATCATGGCAAACGACAATGACGGTCAAGTCCCCTGGTACCAGGGCATCGAACTCTTCACTGCCCTCCGGCGGCTCGGAAAGCAAACCTGGATGCTGACATACAATGGCGAAGCGCACAACCTCCTCCAGCGTAAGAATACCAAGGATCTCTCTATCCGCATGATGCAGTTTTTTGACCACTTCCTGAAAGATGCACCCATACCGGTGTGGATGAAGGAAGGTGTGCCGGCGATCAACAAAGGCAAGACAATGGGAGTTGAGGTTCGATGAGTGGAAAGGATTCAATGGAGAATGTGGACACGTAACACACATTTTCACCCCACCGGAGGTTCGCTTTGCGCGTCATCGTTTCGGTCTACTTCTGGGCATTCATGCTCCTCAGTTCTCTGCTGCTGTACCCGGCGGCAGTGATTATCAGATTCACAACCTTCCCATTTGACAAACGGCTCAAGATTCTCCATCGGTTCACGTCCATTTGGGGATCGCTGTATATCTGGTGTACGCCATTGTGGAACGTGAGGATCGTCGGCACGGAAAACATCCCGGGCGATGTTCCCCACGTTATTGTGGCAAATCATCAATCGTTCGTCGATATCCTGGTCCTCTTCCGTCTCCGGCTCCACTACAAGTGGGTTTCAAAGGTGGAGAATTTCCGGGCGCCGTTGATTGGATGGAACATGACCCTGAACAGGTATATCCCCATTGCCCGGGGGACGATGAGAGGGAATCTCCAGATGATGCGGGCATGCGAAGACGCGATACGGGCGGGGAATTCGCTGATGATGTTCCCGGAAGGCACACGCTCCCCCGATGGCGAGATGCGGCCTTTCAAGGATGGGGCATTCGAGCTGGCGTTGCGAACACAGAGTCCGATTCTGCCCATTGTAATCGAGGAGACCGCGCAGGCGCTGCCAAAGGGAGGAATGCTCCTCGACAAAAGCTATGCAATGCGCCTGAACATCCTTCCGGCAATCCCCTATTCGGCGTTTTCAGGTATGTCAGCACGGGAGGTGAACCGGATGGTGTGGGAAGAGATGGAAAAAGCCCATCGAGACCACGTAGGATGACCTGGAAGTCTGTCATGTGACNNCCTGGAAGTCTGTCATGTGACAGGACCTGGAAGTCTGTCATGTGACAGTCATGTGACAGTCATGTGACAGACATGTGACAGACCTATAGCTCCAGACATGTGACGAAATGTGACAGACATGTGACAATGTGACAGAAGGTGACAGACAGCCTGGGGTCAGAGATGACAGACGGCTTGGGGTCAAGCCCCCCCCGAACCGGAAGGGCTCTGACCCCGCCTCCCGCTGTGCACATTCTTTCTACTTCTGCTTCTGCTGTTGGTAGTTCTCATACTGTATCGATTTTTTCGCCCGCCGGCCATCCTTGCTGTCGTTCCTCAAGGTATCTGCGTACCCCCGGATACGTTCCACCTGCTCCCGGATTGCGTGCCCGGCAACGCCCGGTGTGGCCGCTGCGGGCGAGTTCATAAGCATGTCATTGGCACCGGCCAGCGCACGCGATGCTTCCTCTTTGTCACCCTTGTCCAGCGACTCCATCGCTCTCAACACATTGCGGGTGGAAATCGCCACATCCGCCTTTGCCTGTTCGCCAAGATCTCTTTGCGCCTCTATATCCGCGGTATTGGATTCGTACCTGATCCCGCTGTCAAACGATCCGAGATCGCTTCCTTCCGACGACCCCGCAGCAACGAGTCTCCCCTTCACAATCGTCAATGATCCCGTGCCCGGCGGCACATCCAATTCCAGAATGATCTCGCGCGAGTCTTCGCCATACAGGTCGCCGACAGGAATCTGCACCCCGCGATCCCTGGCGTGATGATCATATCCGATCGCATCACGCAGAGTGACACCGCGGCCGAGATCCAGTTCGATGGTGACGTTCTGCGCCATCACATTGGAGAGGCGGTCGAATTCCTTCCGAAGAACGGAAGCGAGATTGCGCGAGCTTTCAAGGAAGTAGTAGTTGCCACCTCCTTGTTCCGATAATCCGACCATGAGGTTTTCATTATAGTCCAGACCGACGCCAATCGTCGACAATGAAACAGAACGATCCCTCTGCTTCCTGGCAATGTCTTGAAGTCGGTGGGGATCTGTAATTCCCTGGTTCGCAAGGCCGTCAGAGAGCAGAATAACCCTGTTCACATACTCCTTGCTGGTATTCTTCTCCACCTGCCGGAATCCTTCCTGCATCCCGCCCCCCAGGTTGGTCCATCCGCGCGGATTGATATCCTCAACGAGATTCCGCAACCGCTCCTTGTCCGATCCTACACGCTCGGCGGGCCTGATGACTTCAACAACATCGTCATAAATCACCAACGAGAAGATGTCGTCCTTTGTGAGCTGATCGATCAGCGCAACTAGCGCGGCCTTGGCATAGTTCATTTTCGATTCTTCCGACATGGAACCGCTCCGATCCAGCACGACACACAGGTTTACGGGCCGCCGCTGAGGCCTGTGGTGATCACGGGTGGCGATGGAAAGCCGCAGATAGACCCGACCACCGGCGGTTGATATGGCGGGGCAGGTCACGTGCCCTTCAAAGTGAATGTTCTCCCGAGGCGGGAATGAAAAGCCCATAGCCTGCACAGCCATTAGAAGTGTGAGTAGTAGACCTGCGACTGTTCTCATGACGCACCTCCACACAAATGGTGGTAAAATCGGTTTTCGTGATACTGCCTTCTGTGTGTTGATGCATCTCCCGCCTGAAAGGTAAACGCCTTCCCCGGGGGGGGGCCGAAAAACCTTGGATATTCCTCCTCGGTGGGTATCCGCTCTTCAGGGCCATGCGCTTCTTCAACGACAAACGGGGACCCGAAGGCCCCCGTTCCCGGGAGGAGCTTTAATTACTCATGATCCACAGATCATAGATACTAGACCCCTTTTGTATCACCGGGGAAATATCCTGGATGACACGCAGTCAACGCTGTGACGGGAGACACTGTTCGGAGGATTCCCGAAGCCGGGCAGCGCACATTTCCGGACTAGTATCGCGTTGCGGATTCGCCATCATTTCATAACCGACCATGAACTTCCTGACGGTGGCCGACCGTAAGAGCGGCGGATAGAAATGAAAATGAAGGTGCCATTCCGGGTGCGGAAGAACATCGGTCGGGGATTGATGTATGCCCATGGAGTAAGGAAACTGAACCCCAAAGAGATTGTCATACCGGAGAGAAAGCCGTCGGATCAGATCCGCCAGGGCTTCGCGCTCATCTTTCGAGAAATCCAACAATGATGATGTGTGCCGGATCGGGAGAAGGAGCACCTCAAACGGCCATACAGCCCAGAACGGCACAAGAGCCATGAAGTGCTCATTGTGGCATACTACGCGATCTTCCCGCGCTCGCTCAAGCGTCACGTAATCGCACAGCAAACATGAGGCATGCCCTGCGCGGTATTTCTGCTGCCGGGCCTGTTCTGCCGCCGGGATTACGGGAATTGTGCACTGCGCCCAGATCTGTCNNGATAGATCTGTCCATGAGGATGCTGATTGCTGGACCCCATGAGTTCGCCCTTGTTCTCAAAGATCTGGACATACGCTATGTCCTCACGGTCGGCAAGCGTTCGGTATTCCGCCGTCCATGTTTCCACAACGCGCGTGATCTGTTGCGTGTCCATCTCGGAAAGAGTAAGGTCGTGACGGGGAGAAAAACAGACGACACGGCAGATGCCAGACTCGCTTTCGGCGCGAAGAAGATCGCCATCCTCAATTGTCAGGCGGGTCTTCAATGGCACGAGTGCGCTGAAGTCATTGGTGAACACAAAGGTCTCACTGTACCGGGGGTTCTGTTCACCGCCCGAACGGGCGTTACCGGGGCAGAGATAACAATGAGGATCATACATAGGACGCATGGCAGCAGAGACGGTCTCCACTTTCCCCTGCCATGGGCGTTGTGTACGCTGCGGTGACACAAGAACCCACTCACCCGTAAGTGGATTGAACCTTCGATGGGGATGATCCGGGAGCGCAGTCATGATAAAGTATCTTACGAAAACAGACCCAGCGATGCAAGCACCCAGCGATGCAAACAGCCATTGGTGCAAGCACCCAGGGGTGCCAGCTTTTGCAGTTCTCTACCCTTCTTCCTACATTAAAAGCACTTTGTTCGCCACAGTCATGACTCCCTTTGTTGAAATCGATTCGGTATCCAAGACGTTTGGGGGCACCATCGCTCTGGACGGCGTCACACTCACACTGGCACAGGGGGAAGTCCATGCACTCATGGGCGAAAATGGTGCGGGCAAATCAACGCTGGGGAAGATACTGGCAGGCATTCACAGCCCCGACCGCGGAACGCTGCGCGTTGGCGGTCAAACCATGCACTTCGCTTCTCCGCGCGACGCCCGGGGAGCCGGCATAGGAATGGTTCACCAGGAACTGGCCTGCTGCCCGGATCTGAGTGTTGCGGAGAACCTCGCTCTGGGGAAATATCCGCGGCACTGCAAGGTTTTTGTGGATCATGCGGCGATGAAGAACAATGCCGCGCGCCTGCTCTCTGATATCGGGGCTTCGATTGACGTTCTCGACGCGATGCGGTATCTCTCCGTTGCCCAGCATCAACTGGTGCAGATCGCCGGCGCAGTCGGTTCGGGTGCACGCATTCTGATTTTCGATGAACCCACAAGCGCCCTCTCGGAAACAGATGCCGAACGTCTGTTCACGCTCATCAACCGGCTGCGCGATCGTGGCGTAACCATCATCTATGTGTCGCACAGGATGGCCGAAGTCGTCGCCCTCTGTGATCGCATCAGTGTGTTGCGTGACGGCCGCATGGTCGGAACACTTAAGAAAACTGAAGCAACACAGGATGCGGTCGTCGGGATGATGATCGGGCGACAGATCAAGGAGTACTTCCCTGCCCATCTCAATACTCCGGTCGGTCCAGAGATCTTCCGCGTTGAACATCTCAGCTCACCGAAGAGATTCCATGACATGTCGTTCACCGTCGGCGCCGGTGAAATCGTCGGACTCGCCGGGCTCGTGGGCGCCGGCAGAAGTGAACTCGCCAAAGCGCTGTTCGGCCTTGACCCACTTGCCCGCGGGACGATCACGCTGGATGGAAGGGAGATCACCCACGCGTCAATACGTGAACGCATGAACGCCGGACTCGGTTTTGTTCCGGAAGACAGGAAACGATTCGGACTTGCTCTGATACTCAGCTGCCGCCTCAATTTCTCACTCACGCTCCTCGGAATGCTCAGCAACGCAGGATTCCTCCGCCGGCGGTTGGAGAACTTTCTTCTGGCGAAGTATTTTGGCGAACTGGGAATCAAAACGGCTTCGTTCGACAGTGAGGCCGGAAGTCTGAGCGGAGGCAACCAGCAGAAGATCGTCCTGGCGAAATGGCTCGCCCGGTCATCACGCGTCCTGCTCCTGGATGAGCCGACACGCGGTGTCGATGTCGGCGCCAAGGCGGCGATCCATGCCCTCATCGACAGTCTGGCGGGATCAGGCAAGGGAATTCTGCTCATATCATCGGAACTCCCGGAGATTCTCCATCTCTCCACGCGCATCATGGTGATGCGCGAAGGACGTATCGTTGGCGAACTGCAGCGCGCCGAAGCATCGCAGGAAAAGTTGTTACGAATGATGTCTGGACTGTTAGCAGAGGCAACATGAAATCGTCTGAAGTCCGCACACTGCAGAAGAAGACGCTGCAGTTTCTCAAGAAGGCTCATCTTGTGGTCACCCCAAAAGAGTCGCGAACTATCGAGGTGACCGATATGGGGCTGGGGATGATCGATGAAATCGGTCTGGAGCTCGTTGTCTACGAAAACAACGATCGCTATTGCGCAAAAGAAATTGTACTGCTGCCGCGCCAAACGTGTCCCGAACATCGGCACCCTCCCCGGGATGAACGGAACCCCGGGAAACAGGAGACTTTCCGTTGCCGCTGGGGCATTGTGTATCTTTATGTTGAAGGACCTCCCGTGCGCAAGCCAAAAGCGATTGTACCGAATACCCGCAAAGAGCACTTTACGGTGTTTCGCGAGGTGGTTCTTAAGCCGGGAGACCAGTACACACTCCCGCCCAATACTCTTCACTGGTTCCAGGCAGGCCCCAACGGCGCAGTTGTTTCGGAGTTCTCCTCTCCGAGTGACGACGCATCGGATGTTTTCACAGATCCACTCATACAGAGGATGCCGGTAATCACGCAGTGACAGTCAGAGAACGTTTTCGTGCGGCGCTGGGACGGCGGGCGGCAGATCGGTTGCCCGTCACAACACATCATCTCATGTCTTCCTTCCTGAGCCATGTCATGGGAGGGATCGACAACAACGCATTCTTTGAACGCTTCGGCATTGATCCGATCACCTGGGTCTCGGCACATCGGCCCGACACCGCACGCGGTTCCTATTATGATCCCTCTCAGACGCCGGGGTATCTTGAACCCCGCAGAATCATCTCTGACCAATGGCGCATTTCGTCCGAAACGGTTCCGGATGCACAGTATGCCACGGTTCGCTACACCATTCACACGCCCAAGAAGGCGCTGACCACGGTGCTGCAGAGCAACGAACACACCACATGGGTCAGCGAACGATTGATCAAAGATCCCGGTGATATCGATATCATTGCCGCGCATGCGCCCATGCCGTTGTGTGATGTTGCCGCGGTCAATGCCATTTCCGCATCGACAGGCGAACGGGCAATGATCCGTGGAACAATCGTCTGTTTTGACCTGTATGGTCAACCGGGCTGCTGGCAGGATGCATCGGTGCTTTTCGGTATTGAGGACCTCATTCTGGCGACCTACGACGACCCGGAATGGGTTCATACGTTTCTCAAGATTCTTCTTGCACGGAAGATGAGGTTTGTGGATTCGCTGCGCGGAGCCGAGTTTGACCTGCTTGAGCTCGGAGGCGGGGATGCTTCGTCGACGGTGATCTCACCGAAGGTGTTTGATGCGTTCGTCGCACCATACGACACACAGCTGATTGATCGTGCGCACGCGGCCGGACAGAAGATTGTCTACCACACGTGCGGCGGGATGATGCCGTTCCTCGAACGGTTGGCCGATATGGGTCCCGATGCAATGGAGACGTTCACACCTGCGGGAATGGGCGGCGATACACTACTCGGGGAGGCCAAGCGCAGGATCGGTGACCGCGTCTGCATGATCGGCGGCTTCGATCAGTTCCATTTCTTCACCAGGTGTACGCCGGAAGAGACCCGTGCGGAAGTCCGTCGCTGTTTCAACGAAGCAGGTGCCGGGGGCGCTTACATCCTCTGCCCCTCCGATCACTTCTTCGACGCCGACATTCCGCTGCTCGATGCGTTCGCGGATGAAGCAAGGAAATGCGTGTACTAGAGCACTCGTGCCGCCACCAGTCTCCTGTTCAGCCCCCGCACCCCATGCCTGAACAGCAGCCCGCCAACCACTAATGGCAGCAATCCGATCATCGCACCGCCGAGCAGCACATCGATTGTATCCCCGGCAGCGACGGCGCCCAATATGAATGCCAGTGTCAATCCCAGCGCCACCATCCCCCCCGCACTCGCACTGATGACACCGAAAGAGATTTGAATGACCGGCATCACGCGCGATCGGGTCGGAGGTTCCAAAACCCCATCGGGCGCGCCGGGGGCAGCCTCTATCACCCGGTGCACCAACTGCTCTCTTCTCAACCTTCTGGTGAGATGCAGTGCCCATCTCCACACCACCACCAGCACGGCGAGCGTCGCAAGCGCGAGCAGAAGCTTCGGGCCTTCGTTCCCCAACGCGTTCATCGCCATCAACGGAAAATCATAGATGGCGTGCAGGAATACCGCAATTGCGTACCCACGAAGGATGAACTCCGTCCGTCGCCCGGGGTTCTTCCATGCTTGCCCCACATAGTACCCCATGATCGCACCCAGAAATGCATGAAGAGGAACGGCAGAGAACGCGCGGGAGAACGCCACGCCGGTTCCACCATCCATCACATAGAGAAGATTCTCGAACGTGGCAAATCCCAGCGATGCGACAACACCGTAGACGATGCCGTCCATCGGTTCATCGAACTCCTGTTTGCGCATGCTATAAAGCACGAGGACAACAAGTTTGAAGAACTCTTCCGGGATCGCCGCCACAAACAGCGCTTCAAACGCGCTCGCCAGAACAGGCTGTTCAATTCGTGCAACTGCCAGATGTATGGGAATGCCGATGGTCAACACCGGAAGTACCGTCAACACACCGAGACCAAACGTCTTCCATATCATCCGGGCCGGTTCCGGATAGGCATCACGGGCGTGGAAATACCAGACAAGCAGCACTGAAGGGACAATTGCGGAAACGGCAAGAAGAGTCTGCAGCATGGTGTGCGTGTTGTCCTACAGTTGTTGTGGACTGATCGATTCCCATGTTCGAACGCCGAAGCGGCTGAGATAGATTGGAATGTTCCTGAAGAGGGGGTTCTCCTGCTCGATCTCCTTAATCATGCGCCGCTTGGTAAACGACGTGGCGCCGGAAAGGATCGTGACGGAACCGCCGAGTCCTCCCGCCCCATTTACCTTCCATCCCAGTGCGCCATGACTTCCGGCAATCTCAATAACCCGGCGGGCGTCGGCACTCACCAGTTCGNNTCGATCATGGCCCGCCCCAGGGCGGCAAAGTCCCCCTCATACACGGCGTCGCGAGATTTTTCCGCAGTCAGTCGCAACACTGATAGTCGCACGGATTCCGGCCCTTCATCCTCCAATTCTTTGATCACCTTCTTGTGCAACTCCGAGGAATCATGTGAACGGCCGAGGAATACAAGCATCAACCGTCGTTCCAGTTCCCACCAAATGGCATTGGAGACCTGGATTTGCGACACCGTGGCCCAGGGGAACTGCCGCATCTCGATGAAGTTGATACCGCCATATGCAGAGCAGAGTTGGTCCTG
>PMMO01000205.1 GCA_003162215.1 Ignavibacteriota bacterium | reverse complement strand
TCTCGTGCCGGAAGCGTTGAGACAAGACGAGCCAACTCGGTTTGTGTATCGTCTTGAATGTGCAGCTCTTCCGGGTTCGAATGGGAATCGACAATTTCCTTGTGACGCTCCGCATCTTCCAGTGAAATGAAGTGCGGCGATGCCTTCCTGCGTAGGGAGACACAATTGTTCACTGTGATCCTATGGATCCAGGCGCCCATGTGATTCTCCTCCCGATAATCGTCGAGAGCACGGTATATGCTGATGAAGACGTCTTGGGTTGCGTCTTCGGCCTGATCCACGTTTCCAAGAATGCGGAGCGCGTGCTTGAAAACAGGCCCATAGTACCTCCTGATGATCTCGTTGAATTTGGTCTCTTTACTGATCACCTGGGTTGCCCGGATGGTGAAACCGATCGACCCCCCCCTATATAGTAAACGCAATGTATGCGATTTTCTTACACCTCCCCAAGACTTTCTTTTGCCTGCGTCTTGTCGGCCCGAAAACATTCCGTATTTCCGTTGTTTTCATCATTTTCGGACCGGCTCGACGCCGGGCGAAATATATTTTTCCCGACCCGTAAGAAAACCGTGCAAACTGCGTTTATCATATAGGAGGGTACCCCAACATTTCCGGAGCCGAAACCATGGACTATGCAGGGCTGGTAATAGCAATCGCAATCATTGTCTACGGTGTACTTGCGTATCGACACCGGGAACGGGTGTACTGGGAGACGGTAACATACCTCCGTCGGGGCCAGAGGCCTCCGGATAGAACCCCGAGGACGGAAGCCTGGAAACTCGGGACGACAGGGGCCGTTGGACTTGCGGTTCTTGCGACGGCAGTAATCCTCGCGAATTTGGGTTTTCACCACGGGCGGATCAATCCGGCCACGCTCTCAATTGCATTGATCTTCGCAGGGCTCTTTGTGTTGCTCGCCTGGACGTTCCTGCGTGATCTTAAAAAGTACCGGGAATTCAAGAGATCAGACCGGGAGGTGAAGCCATGATGACAATCGCAGTGTTTGTAGCGGCGGTGCTGGTATCGCTGGTCCTCGATCGTCAGGAGCGGAGGCACCGGTTTCATCTGAGCCTGGAGTACGAATATCTTGGTTGGGAAATGCCGCGGCTGAAACCGAGATTGTCCAGGGCTGAAGCGGTCTTGAGTATTGTCGTGGGTGCGGTTCTGCTAGTTTTTGGGTGTGCTGCCCTCTATGCCATGCTCCGTCTCGAATCGATCGGCGAGGTGACTGGCGGACACTACATCGTGGCGGCGTTTCTCGCAGCCGGGGTTGCGTTGATAACGGTGGGATGGAAGGGGCTGAGGGAAAGTAGGGAGTATCCGAAGCACAAAGATTGATAAGTCATGATCAATGGATCATCGACAGTGCATAATTCGGGGATGACTTAGAAGCAACCCGTGCCCTCCTTTCCAGTCAACCCGGGACGCAACAATTGTGGCGGCTTCACTCCCCCTACACTCCACCTATCTCTCACGCACGGACCATTGACGTACTGGTTTGTTTGTTGTACCTTGGTTTGAACGAGGACCAACCTAAGGCATACTCGGGGGAGCATCGCAATCCGCAGCCCGATCCGCATGACTTGATGTTTCCCCAGCGATCCGGACAGGAAACCAAAACTCCGCATCTTATGCGGATCAGTCTGATTGTTGTTCGAGCGCACGCATCGGAGGGTCATTGTTCCACCTTCGCTTCCCCATAGCCGACATTGACCATTGGTCGGAACGCTATCAGTACGAGGGGGACGCTGTGATTGAGCAGAGAATTGTTCCTATTGCCAAGCAGGTTGGCTTCCTAATAAGCGAGCAGTTCCTTGCGCTCTGTCATTGGAAAACTCCTAGGACGGCACCTCGATGCGCTAGGAACTCGCCCGGCTTCATCGAAGAGGTCACTCGAGTGGCCCTGTCCGCAACTGACGAGCGTCTGAAAATCGAGGTACTGACGCTCCTCGAGGGGGTCAGTTGGCCGACGGCGTCTGTGATCCTTCATTTCTGTGACCGTAATCCTTATCCCATTCTAGACTTCCGGGCTCTCTGGTCCTTGAATGTCCGTCAACCATCCCAATATGCGTTTCCGCTCTGGCATGACTACACCATGTTCGTGCGCGACTTGGCCACGACGTCTGGCCGGACCATGAGAGTGGTCGATCGAGCCCTCTGGCAATATTCGAAGGAACGGCAGCACTAATAATGGGGGATGCGAGTGAGGCGCCTAATCACCCCTCGAACCTGAGGGCTGCGAGCCGGGCGGCGGCGCGGCCAGAGGTTAAAGGCAGAGCGTTCGACTGAAAAGGAGGAAGTATGGACTTCACAAAGTTTGAAACTGTATCAATCAAAACACATCCCGAACTTGGCGAGAAGTGGGTCCACGCCCGAATTGCGGAAGATCCGTCTATCCTCGGCTTGGGCGATGTAATCCTTAAAGACAAAGAGCGGCCACAGCCCAGAGCCGGGCGTCTTGATCTGCTCCTTCAGGAAGCTGAATCAAATCGGAGATACGAGGTGGAGGTCCAGCTCGGTCAAACCGACGAAAGTCACATTATCCGAACAATAGAGTACTGGGACATTGAGCGACGGAGGTTTCCCCAATACGAGCACACTGCAGTCATTGTTGCAGAAGACATCACGAGCCGATTCCTTAACGTCATTAGCCTTTTCAACGGGATGATTCCTCTTGTCGCCATCCAGATGAAGGCGCTCAAAGCCGGGGATAGCGTTGGTCTTGTATTCACCACCGTTGTCGACCAGATGCAACTTGGACTTGTGGACGAAGACGAAGAGGTTCAAGAGGCAACCGACCGCGCGTATTGGGAACAAAGAGGATCAAAAAAGACTCTCGCGATTGCTGATGAACTTCTGGGGCTCGCTCGCATCTATGACAAAGCCTTGGAGTTGAAGTACAACAAGTTCTATATTGGGCTGGCGAAAGATGGACAACCAAGTAACTTTCTAATTTTCCGGCCAAAGAAGGGGTTCCTGCGATTTGAGCCGCGGCTCAAGAGCACTCCCGGAACTCAAGAGTTCCTGGAATCAGCGGGGCTCGATGTGATGGACTACGACAGTAGATGGGGGCGATACCGCATACGACTCCAACCGGGTGACGTGGAGAGGTGCCGTAAGGTTCTCACAGAAGTGGCCTCTCGAGCATTCGCGGAAAGCAATAAAGAATGAGAAGCCGAATGATCGAGTGCAGGGGACGGCGTTCCGCCGCTGCTGAACCGGAGTATAGGCCCGCAAGAGACATGACTAGAAAACGGCAACGACAATGAAAGCGTAGAGGATAGGTGCCAATGTTTGAACAAGCCTTCAAGAACATCGACGACGTCCTCTGGA
>PMMO01000182.1 GCA_003162215.1 Ignavibacteriota bacterium | reverse complement strand
CATGGTGCGGTCCACCGCTATCGTCTTGCCCTCGGTGCACTCTATCTTGGTTGAGAAGTCGCACGGGAAGGGGAGGTCTGAGGCCGGGTTTATGGTGGTCTGGCTCATTGCGGGGAGGGTGATGGTCTTAACCGCCACTATCCCCTTGCCTGTCGGGGTGTTAGCCGCCGGGTTCATGTAGGTGATCTTGGCTGTCACGGAGTCAGGGTTCGGGTTCTCTATCGTTATCGTAGTGGAGAAGCCCCAGGCGGTGGTGCCCTCTGCCAGGTACCAGGTGGTGGTCACCACGGTGAAGGTCTTGTTGTCGTTGGAGGCACCCTGGGAGGTTGTGACCACTACCGCTCCTGATGACGCTCCCGGGGGCACTATCACCACTATCTGTGTGTCGGACCAGGAGACCACCGTTGCGGTGACTCCCCCTATGCTGATGGTGGAGCTCCCCTGGGTGGAACCGAAGTTGGAGCCTGTGATTGTCACGGTCTGCCCGGGCGGGCCGATGGGTGGGGAGACGCTGGTGACGGTGGGTTGGGAGGCGTTGACCGTGAAGGCATTGCTTTTACTTGCGCTGGTAAGGTCTGGGTTCGTTACCGTCGCCGTATAGGAGCCGACCTGCTTACCCCTGAGGTCGAGGGTTGCATTTAGCGTATTTCCCAAGCCGGTGGTAGCGACCGGCCCGATGGTGTCGGGGCCCGTCAGCGTAAGGGTAGCGCCACTTTGAAACACTGAGCCCTGGACCGTAACCGGGAGGGCAGAGTTGTTGTTGAGCCCGTTATCCGGGACCAGTCCAGTGACAGTGGGAGCTATCTGGCAACGGCAGATCTTGCTGACTTGGAACTCCGCGAACCAGAGGGCAAGGTCCGGTCCAACGGTTATCCCCCAGGGACTGCTCTGCGATGTCGGGGTATCATATTCGCCAGTTATCGTCCCGGATGTAGTGCACCTGCCGATCTTTTGACCGAGTCCGGCGCTAGAACCTGACTCGGTGAACCAGAGTGCATTGTCGGGCCCGACCACTATTCCATAAGGCAGGCTGCTTGCGGTTGGTATGGTTGTTTCCGTGACATCTCCGGCAGTCGTGATACGGCCTATGGTGTTCCTGCCTCGATCCGTGTACCAGAGCGCGCCGTCCGGACCGCTGGTGATAGCAATGGATATACTCGACGTGCCAGACGTGGGCAGGTTGAAATATGATATCGATCCTGATGTGGTGATCCTCCCAATAGCAGACGACCAAGTCGTAAACCATAGAGCGCCGTCGGGACCGTTCGTGATATTCCAGGCCCCCGCAGTCGCGCTCCACGTATCGATATGCTCGGATACCGGGTCGATGCGGCCGATCGCTCCGGCACCTCCGGGGGTATACAAGGTAAACCAGATCTTACCGTCCGGCCCTTCCGTAATACCGCGAGGGTTACCATATGCGGCAAGATCATACTCTTTCAGCGTACCGGATGTCGTGAGTCGTCCTAGCTTGTCATTGCCTACCTCCGAGAACCAGAGAGCCCTGCCGCCCGCTCCATCGGACCCGACTGTAATGTATTCCGGATCGGAACTAGACGTGGGAAGGGTGTACTTGTTCGTTACTGTCCCCGACGTGGTCATCCTGCATACACAGTTCCCATACCATTCCGTAAACCAGAACGCGCCATCAGGCCCGGTCACCAGGGTTATTGGACCGCTGCCTGCATCGACCGGGTACTCGGTCATTGTCGGAACCCCGTCTTTCAGGCCGGCAGTGGCGGTCGGNNGAAGGCAAGCCCAAGGCTCACCAGCAGAATGCATGACACAAACGAAAGAAGCGCGGACTTTTTCATTTCTCCCCCTAATTCCTGCACCGGTTCACGATCGACGACGGGTCATATTATTTACCATGTAGCGTGAGAAGATGCCTGTTTCGTCTGATAAAAGGCCCGAGTATTGACCTGTGTAGTCATTCACAGTATGTAGCCTTGCTTTTATCTCAACCGAGAGCGTTCTGATCATCACTCAAATCCCATCAGTTGTTTGGTCGCTCGCAATGTCATTCTATCAACGTCCGAAATGGTCTTCAATCGAAGAACGGGGGGTTTTGGTAGATGCAAAATATCTAGCCACAAGGAGGGTTATGGCCACCTGATATTATCAAAGGTTGATGGGGCATCTAGAGCACGATAAGCCGAGTTATCGCGCACATNNCCCTCGACCGACTAACCTTAGCCGGCCATCGGCCTTCATCTGCTGAAGAACGCGCCTGATCAGCTGTTCGCTTACAGAAGGCAGTTGCACCCGGATTTCCGACAGGGAGAATTGTCCTTCTGTCTCCGCGATTATCTGGCGAACCAATTCGGTCTTGCCCGCCGACCCTTGCCTGGATTCGACAACTTCAGAAAACTCACGATAGGCACGGTTGACAATGGAAAGGAAATAATCCCACCATGGCACGATGTCGTGGCTTGAATCGTGCCAGCCCTGCGAGCTCTTATACAGGCTTTTGTAGTAACTCTCCCTGCTCTCTTCAATCAGGCGCTCGAGGCTGATGTATCTCGAGATCACGAAGCCGGTTTGCTCCAGGAGAAGTGTTGTCATTAGCCGCGAGACCCTTCCGTTGCCATCCCTAAAAGGGTGGATGCACAGCAAATCGAGAACGAAGGTGCCAATAAGCAGAAGTTCGGGCTGTGACTTAATGGCTACTGCTTCGCCGTACTCGTGGCATAGGGCTTCGACAGCGCCCGGCGTCTGCTTCGCGCTGGTTGGCAGGAAACGAACAATTCGCTCACCGTCAGACCTCATCTCCACTATTTCGTTGTCCCTCTTCTTCCACTTGCCAGCATCTCCGATCGTGCCACCCTGGGCGAGAGCGTGCATCTTGAGAATCGTCGCCGGTGAAATCGCAATCGGACGCTTGCTGGTGAATATCCAATCGAGTGCTTTTCGATAACCGGCTATTTCCTCTTCCGGCCTGTCCTGCGGTCTCGCGTTGCCGATAACAAGAGGTCGAAGGCGGTTAGCGTCGACGGTAACGCCTTCGATCCTGTTAGAGGACTCCACGCTCTGAACTCTAGACTGGTCACGAAGCGCTCTTAGAACCTCGGGCTTCTGCCTTGTCCAGAGGTCCTGCCTGCCGCGAGCCTCCATGCAGGAAGCCAGGAGCCAGCTTGTTGATAATGGGATCTGAATCTCAGGTGGTCTCTTTTTTCCAAATGATGACACCGCAACCTCCTGACTGTGTAGCTATATAATAGCTTATTAATGGCTAATTAGCCAATACTCATCAGGTCGCCGAGAACGGCCGACGAATCTCCTTTCCTTAAGAATCTGAAACGCGTAACAAGCCAACTACTTTGCCCTCGCGCGAGAGAGGCATCATCGCGCTCATTTGGCAATATAGCCTACGACCAGAGACCTCATCATGTACGTTGAAGAAGACTAAAAGGATGTGTTGCGCAACCAACACAGACTCATGTCGTTCAGTATTGATCAGTATGATCAGGCGGTTATGGCTGGGAAGAGGCTAAGTAGGATCTTNNACTATGTGTACCGTGACCAGGAGCGTATCAAAGAAATTCAGATCTATTAGACCCACAGCCACCATAGTCGTTCAAACGATTTCTTCGTCATATATGAGATAGCGTGCTTTCGCCTTGCCGCGCTTGCATACCCCTCTCACAGAAATCTATAGCTCAGTGGTTATATTTTGCTCTACTTATTGACTGGTATTTGTAAATGTAAGAGAAATTCCCGAATACCAACATGGATATCGAGATTGCGGCTAATAGCGCTATCGCATGCTTGAGAGTAGTCGGCTAGCCGGTACCGACATCCTCATTGAGATCTGAATTTCTTAGATCAGTGGGCCTATGCGTGACCGATGAATAACTTTTCAACTCCAACCGAGCACGCACTCGAAGAATATCCAACTCGACTGTTATTTTATCGGCCACTTCTTGTCTATATAAAGTAAGGAGGGGGTATTCTGTCAGGCTGGTCCGACGGGTTTGATTGCACCCGAGAATCCAACTGACTGCCTCTCGTCGAGGGGAAGATTGAAAAAAATCGCATTTCCGTTAATAGAAACTAGTTCAGGTTAAGTACATAGAGTAGGAAAGAGTGTTTTACAAGCCTGCTACAACCGGCAGGCAAGCCCTTTGGGGATATCCCGCGGGGTTTTTTTCTGTCCTGAGTTGGTCCGCGCGGGACCATCAGCAGGGTAACACACCACTGGCACGGCAGCGCGGTTTCTGGTGAAACAAGACAGCACCGTCGCTGCGTGAAGTAGCCACCAGAGTAAGGAGAGACAGCTATGCCATACGCAAACCCTGAAAAAGCCCGCGACTACCAGCGGGAGTATCAACGTAAGAAGAGGGCAGGTTCTCAAGGAACTATAGCCCTCGATCTTCCCGCAAGTGTCCGGATAAAAACCGCAGAGGATGTCCGTGTGTTGCTGGAGACAACTATAAACGAGGTGCGGGAAGCAGATGTAGATGTGCTGGCGAAAGCAAGGTGCATAGGCTACCTGGCCGGCATCACTATGAAAGCAATCGAGACCGCAAATCTCGAGGGGCGGCTCACAGACATCGAAGAGACACTCAAGAAAAGAGGGGGTAAATAGGATGAAGAAAAGGCTGTACAGGAACCTGTCTGGACTGAAATCGCACGAACGCTTCTGGACTTCTGTGAAAGCTCTCGCTAAGGGAGACACGGACTATTATAAACAGCTGGTTCGATCGTGCCCTGCTGAGGAAGCGGTCGAATACCTCGACCTCTTGAAAGCAGCGAGTGATTGCGCCGTTCAAGTAAGACTTGCGATACATATGATCCTCGCTCAATGGGAAATGATAAACATCNNCGCAAATACCCAGAACTATCAGAAGACAACTGCAGGGTGGTCGAGGGATATTATAGCTTGCTTGAAAAGAAGATGGCATGTGAAAAGGACGGCGACCACTCGGGATCCTCAGAACTGGAAGCGAGAGCTTTGGCTTCCTTCATGCCCCATCTGTTTTATGTCCATAGTTATGGAGTAGAAAATGTATACGTCTCGGAGGAGACGGAATTCGATGCCGGCTTGATTGATTCGGTTCGCTGCATGATCGCCTGTTACTTCTTGGATAAAGCGCGGGGCTTAATCGCTGAATCATTGAGACTGGTGTTGCCGGCCTTCGGTAGTGTTTGCCGATCAGAGATGGGCCTGGAGCCCGATATCGTACTCAAAGCCTTCAGTTCACCTGCGGCTGTGTCTCTTATCGACGAATTCAGTCAAGAGCTCGACGAGCTAGACGTTGAAAGCAACGTCAGGCAAGAGTGGGAATCTAGCCTGCGCGAGACCTGGCAGTCCTATGATGGCTGATTGCTTGAGGCCGACCANNGACCTAAGCAGTACAAGCTAACAGTCAATTGGGCTGTAATATTTGCCGTCGACATTGTCTTTATGCTCAGGGTTTGAGGTTTGACAGACACTGTCAAACCCTGCCGGGCGATGGCATCTACGTGCTCAGATAAGTGCACGATAAGCAAAATTATCGTGCACATCTGACACATGTCGGTCTGTCGGGAAGAAACATTCGAATCACTGTATCTTAGCTACGGTGTTCGCCGGATGGACATGCGCTAGATTGAAGCGCCCAACGGAAAGATGGGCGCTCGCTACCAC
>PMMO01000208.1 GCA_003162215.1 Ignavibacteriota bacterium | reverse complement strand
TGTCTGGCTGCTGATGAGCACGAACCGCTTCAGCGAGGGGTTCACCTTGACGGAAGCTTCGAGCAGATGGCGCGTCCCCTCCGCATTGGCCCGAAAATAGTCTTCCTTTTTCTTCGCTTTGGTCAGACCTGCCGAGTGGTACACATAGTCGACACCCCGGACTGCATTTTCCAGCGCTGGCGTATCGAAGAGATCGCCGTATACGATTTCGATGGGGAGCCCTTTTAGCCACGCCGTGCTGCTGCTTGTACGCAGAAGGCATCGTACTGTATAGCCCCGTGTGAGAAGGAGATCAACGAGATGACTGCCGATGAATCCGCTTGCGCCTGTAACGAGTGCTTGCATGATGTTCCTTGTGTGATTGACTTTTCGACACAGTGTAAGTATATTAAAATGCTTTCATCGAATCAATCCACCGAATCAGGATCCCAAGAGAGAGCCGATGTCATCATATCACGCGCCCGGCGCGCAACCAGACACTTCTGCCGTTTCGAAAACCAAGAAACTCGTTGATCTTTTCCAGAAGTGCTGGTCATTCACGCGCGCAGATGAAATTAAAGCTGCGGGGTTCTATCCATATTTTCGGCCCATCGAGGAGAATGAAGGTCCGGTAGTGATGATCGAGGGGCGGAAGATTATCATGGCCGGGAGCAACAACTATCTCGGTCTAACGTCTGATCCTCGGGTAAAAGACGCCGCTGTGAAAGCAGTGCTGAAGTACGGCACCGGTTGTTCGGGGTCACGGTATCTCACGGGGACGTTGGATCTGCACATTACGCTGGAAGAGCGGTTGGCTGCGTTCTTTGGTAAGGAAGGATGTCTTCTCTTCAGCACAGGCTACCAGACAGCCCAGGGGTNNTCACGCTCGTCCAAAAAGGAGACTACGTGGTCTCCGATAAAGACAACCACGCATGCATCGTTGCCGGCAACCTCATGGCGAAAGGGGCATTTGCGGAGTTCGTCCGCTACAAGCATAATGACATGGATGATCTGGAGCGCGTGCTGTCAAAGCTCCCTCCCGAAAGCGCGAAGCTCGTGGTTTCTGATGGTGTGTTCAGCACTACAGGCACGATTGTCGACCTTCCCCCACTGGTGGCAGCCGCCCATCGGCACAACGCGCGCATTCTGATTGACGATGCCCATTCCACAGGCGTGATCGGCAAAGGCGGCCGGGGGACAGCAAGCCACTATGGCCTTGAGAAGGAAGTAGACATGACCATGGGGACGTTCTCAAAAACGTTCTCCTCGCTCGGCGGCTTCGTTGTCAGTGACACGGCAGTGATCAACTACCTGAAGCATCACGCCTTCGCGTTGATTTTCTCTGCAAGTCCGACACCGGCAGCAGTTGCGGCGGCTCTTGCGTCGCTGGAGATCATGCAAAAAGAGCCTGAGCGGATGGACCGCCTGATCGCCAATGCCGACAAGATGCGCAAAGGATTCCATGCGATGGGATTCAATGTGATTGACTCACAGACCGCAATTGTGCCGCTGATTATTGGCGAAGACACAAAGACCTTCATTTTCTGGCGCGCGCTCTTCGACGCAGGCGTGTTCGTCAATGCGTTCGTAAGTCCGGGCGTGCCCCCCGGTATGGCAATGTTGCGGACGAGCTACATGGCCACCCATGAGGATGTTCACCTCAATCGCATCCTCGAAGTCTTTGGCGAAATCGGCAAGAAGCTTGGTGTCATCAGCTAAGGAATGTGCATGGCAGAGGTTACCATCCGGCCGGTGCAATCATCACGGGACGTGCGGCGGTTCATCAAGTTCCAGTGGGTTCCCTACAAGGATAACCCTGTGTGGGTGCCACCGCTCCTGATGGACCGGCGGAAGCTGATCGACAAGAAAAAAAATCCCTTCTATAAGCATGCAGATGCGGAGTTCTTTCTTGCTGAGCGCGATGGGGAGGTGGTGGGTCGGATCGGTGCGATTCTGAACCACAATCATAACAAACAGCATAACGAGAACATTGGCTTCTTTGGGTTCTTTGAATGCATCGAAGACCAGGCAGTCGCTTTTGCCCTTTTCGATGCTGCTAAGAACTGGCTCTCCGCGAAGGGCGTAGACGCAATTCGGGGACCGGCAAGTCCTTCGGTAAACGACGAATATGGAATGCTTGTCGAGGGATTTGACCGTTCACCGGCGATCCTGATGTCGTACAACCCCCCGTACTATCCTGCGTTCACCGAGGCATACGGGTTTGCGAAAGCCAAAGACCTCTACTCGTGGTACCTCCATGGCGAAAGGGTCTTTTCCGAGAAATTCGTTCGAGTGTCAGAAGCAGCCCGCCAACGGCAAGGGCTGGTATTCCGGTCGCTCAACATGAAGGACTTTGCGAACGAAGTTCAAAACATCCACGAGCTGTACACGAGGGGATGGACTGCCAACTGGGGAGAAGTTCCGCTGACGGATGAAGAGTTCGAATACATGGCGGCTGACCTGAAGGCGATCGTCAATCCCGATCTGGTGGTTATTGCGGAGGTGAAAGGCAAGCCGGTGGGTTTCGGGTTGTCATTGCCTGATTATAATGAAATACTGAAGGACAACAAGCACGGCTGGCTCATTCCCGGCATTCTCAGGATTCTCCTGTTCAAAAAACGCATCAAATACGCACGGGTCGTCATGCTGGGTGTCCTTCCGGAATTCATGAATTCCGGCATTGGTGCCATCCTCTTCTACGAAACGGGGCGGCGCATTAACCGAAATGGTATGCCCCACGGCGAAGCCAGCTGGGTGCTGGAAGACAATGTCATGATGAATCGTGGCGCGCAGATGATGAATGGACAGATCATCAAGAAGCATCGCCTGTATCAAATGTCTCTGCGGTAGACTCTCATTCCGGACACGAGGATTTCATGCCCGTCAAAAAAGTCGATGTGATTTGGATGAACGGTTCGCTCGTCAATTGGGACGACGCGAAGATCCATGTGCTCTCACACGTCGTGCACTACGGAACGAGCTGGTTTGAAGGCATCCGGTGTTATAACACGGCAAAAGGTTCGGCAATCTTCCGGCTGGGTCCGCATATACGGCGGTTGATGGATTCTGTGAAGATCTACCGCACGCCGTCGCCATATTCAGAAGAGCAGCTCTCCGCGGCGGTCATGGAAACGATCCGCGCCAACAAGATGCGCGCCTGCTACATCCGGCCGATCATCTACCGGGGATACGGCGACGTAGGGGTGAATCCACTTGGATGTCCGGTGGACGTGACCATTGCCGTATGGGAATGGGGAACCTATCTCGGTCAGGCCGCGCTGGCTGACGGGATCGATGTCTGCATTTCAACGTGGCATCGTCCAGCCCCGAACACGCTGCCCACCATGGCAAAAGCGGGCGGCAACTACCTCCTCTCGCAACTTATGAAACTCGAGGCTATCCAGGCCGGGTTCACTGAAGCCATTGCGTTGGACACCCAGGGAAATCTGAGTGAAGGAAGCGGCGAGAATCTCTTCCTGGTAAGAGACGGCATCCTTCATACGCCCCCCTTCAGCTCTGCATTGCTTCCCGGAATCACCCGCGCTTCCGTCATCCAGCTTGCTGAAGAATTAGGCTGCAAGGTGAAGGAGATGGTTATCCCGCGTGAGATGGTCTACGTGGCCGATGAGCTCTTTTTCACCGGGACTGCCGCCGAGATCACTCCGATCCGGAGCGTGGACAAACAACTTGTCGGCTCGGGCAAGCCCGGGCCTGTTACGATGCGCCTGCAATCAGCGTTTTTTGATGTGATCAAGAACGGGAACGATCCCCATAACTGGCTGACATTCGTCTGAAACAGTTGACGTTCATTCTCTGACGCAGGAGGCGTGCAATGAAGAAGCCCACCCGTAAACCGTCACGTCCGTTAACGTCGCGTCGTGTACGCGCAGTGCCTCCTCCGAAGGCACGATCACCGAAGAAACATCGTGCGCGATCTGCGCCTGTCGCGGCGCAACCCGCCGGTTCTGTGCTCACTATCGGCATCAAATCCATCCTTGTGCCGATCGATTTCTCCGTTCACTCGAAGAATGCGCTCAAGTACGCCCTCCCCATGGCAGAACAGTTCAGAGCGCAACTCCACCTTGTGTACGTCGTGGAACCCACGATCTACCCGGCCGACCTGGGGTTTGGGCAGGTGGTACTGCCGGGCGTGGAAGACGAGTTGCGGGTGAAAGGGGCACAGGAACTTCAGGCCCTCATCGACAAAGAAATCGGCGGCCGTGTGGAAGCGACTTCAACGGTGCGCACCGGGAATCCCCACCACGAGATTCTCAGCGAAGCGGAAGAGAGAAGAGTCGATCTCATCATTGTGGCAACGCATGGCCACAGCGGGGTTGAGCATATGCTCTTCGGAAGCACGGCAGAAAGGGTTGTGCGTCACGCTCACTGCCCCGTGCTGACGGTGCGTCCGATGCAGTACTAGACCTATTTCTCCCGCTCGACAACGAAGTCTGCAAACGCGTTGAGTGATGCTTTTGCCGGCGAATCAGGGAAGCCTGCTATCCGTTCCTGTGCCTGCCGTACAAAGGCATAGGCCTGATTCGTCGCGTAGGCGATCCCTCCATACTGCGTGACGAAAGCAACAACCTCCCGCACCTTCATGTTCTTCCCTCCATCCCGGATCATCCCGAGTATCGCCTTCCCTTCTGCCTTCGAAGCGACCGCCAGGCTGTGGATCAGTGGCAGTGTGAGCTTCTTCTCGCTCAGGTCCAGCCCTGTCGGCTTGCCGGTGATGCTTTTGCGTCCGGTGTAGTCGAGTATGTCATCCCGGATCTGGAATGCCAGGCCGACCTGCTCGCCGTATTCGCGAAGGAGGCGATGGCGTTCGGGGTCGACCGAGGCACTCGTTGCGCCGATCTCGCAACATGTCGAGAGGAGTGATGCCGTCTTGTCGCCGATCACCCTGAGATAGCCCGGCTCATCCATGTCCAGTTTTCGGGCACGTGCGATCTGGTTCAACTCGCCTTCACTCATGCGGCGGACGGCGTTTGAAGTGATTTTGAGAAATCCAAAATCGTCATGATCCAGAGACAGGAGAAGGCCCCGGGAAAGGAGGTAGTCTCCCATCAAGACCGCAATCTTGTTCTTCCAGATGGCGTTGATGGAGGCGAGCCCACGGCGGGTATCGGCATTGTCGACAACGTCATCGTGAACCAGCGTCGCAGTATGAAGAATCTCCACCAGAGTCGCCCCCCGGTAACTCCGTTCGTTGATCCCGCCGCAGAGTTCGGCGCTGAGCAGCACGAGAATCGGGCGGACACGCTTGCCCTTCTGACGGATGATGTACCGCGTCACCAGGTCAACGAGACCGATGCGGGATCGGATGGCTTCGCGGAAGTGACGATCGAACAGCGTAAGGTGTTGCTCAACCGGGCGGATAATTTCTTGGAGTTCCACAACAGGCCTCGGACATTCAGCAGTAAGTTATGACGCCAGTGATTCTTCGCGCTTCCGCGAAGCCCAGGCGGAGACCAGGATACTAATCTCGTAGAGCCCCATCAGCGGGATGGCAAGCAGGACCTGGCTCACCGGATCAGTGCCGGGAGTCAGTGCCGCAGCGAGGATGAAGATTACCACGATGGCATGCCGGCGGTAATGGCGCATGAATTTGGGTGTCAGGATGCCGAGTCTCGAGAGAAACCAGGACACCATGGGGAGTTCGAACACAATGCCTGCAGAGAGCATCACGCTGATGACGAAATTCATGTACTCGTTGATGGCGATATTGTTCTCAATCGTTGGCGTGCCGAACGTCGCAAAGAAACTGAGAGCGGCAGGGAGCATGACGAAGTAGGCAAATGCCACGCCGGCCAGAAAACAGAAGGAGGAGAAGAACACAATCGCCCGGATGTATTTGCGTTCACCGGGGAGCAAGCCCGGAGCGATGAACGCCCAGATCTGATAGAGAATATTCGGAACGCTGATCACCACCCCTCCGATAAGCGCCACCTGCATGTACAGAAACAGCTGCCCGAAGGGCTTCAAGTTTTGCAGGTGGAACGGCGCATGACCGGGAGGAAGTGCGGCGTTAATATCGGTGACCGGCTTCAGAAGCACCTGGACCACGATCCAGTCGATGAATACCCAGCAGACGATCATGCCAAGCACAATGCCGATGATCGCCTTGATCAGTTTCCACCGGAGTTCTTCGAGATGTTCAAAAAACGACATCTCATGACCTTCCTGACCTTCCGGTTCCGTATGTGGTGTGTCAGTCATCGAGAGTCGAGTTGTGCCGCGTGTGCATCACACCTGCAGTGATGGATAGAGTGGAAACTGCCGACAGAGGTGTTCCACGTCGGCCGCAACGCCGGCATAGGTGTGAGTATCGCCCATGTGCGCAAGCACGCGATGGATGAACGATGCCGCCATCTTCATTTCGGGCTCCTTCATCCCGCGCGTCGTCAGGGCCGGCGTACCGATGCGGATGCCGCTTGTAATGAGCGGGCTCTTGTCGTCGAATGGCACTGCGTTCTTGTTGACGGTGATGCCTGATTGATCGAGCGCCTCCTGTGCGTCCTTGCCGGTGATCGAGCGATTGCGCAGGTCCAGCAGCATGAGATGATTATCCGTTCCACCCGACACCACGTTGTATCCGAGCGAGACGAGTTCGACGGCGAGCGTTTTGGCGTTTGCAATGACCTGCTTTGCGTACCCTTCAAACGAAGGAGCGAGCGCTTCGCGGAATGCCACAGCCTTTCCGGCAATGACGTGCATCAGCGGCCCACCCTGAATGCCGGGGATCACCATGGAATCGATCAGTTCCGACATCCGCTTGGTGCGGCCGGACTTCTGCCACACGAGGCCGAAGGGATTGTCAAAATCCTTGCCGAGAAGGATCAGACCGCCGCGCGGCCCGCGCAGTGTCTTGTGCGTCGTCGAAGTGACGACATGGCAGTGGGGGAGCGGATCATCGAGAAGCTTCTTGGCGATGAGCCCCGCCGGATGGGCGATGTCGGCAAACAGGAATGCACCTACGCTGTCAGCAATCACACGGAATGTTTTGTAGTCGATGTTGCGGGAATAGGCGCTGGCGCCCACCGTGATCATCTTCGGGCGTTCTTTCTTTGCAAGCGTCTCTACCTCGTTGAAGTCGATCCTCCCGGTCTCAGGTCGAACGCCGTAAGGGACGAAGCGGTAAAACTGTCCCGAAAAATTCACCGGTGATCCGTGCGTGAGATGTCCGCCGTGGGAGAGGTTCATTCCCATCAGCGTGTCGCCCGGTTTGACGAACGTGAAATAGACCGCCATGTTCGCCTGCGACCCTGAGTGCGGTTGTACGTTGGCGTATTCGGCGGCGAAGAGCTCCTTCGCGCGGTCCCGTGCGAGATTCTCGGCCTGGTCGACAAATTCGCATCCGCCGTAATACCGCTTTCCCGGGTATCCTTCGGCGTATTTGTTTGTTAATGGTGAGCCGACGGCCTCGAGGATCGCCTGACTGACAAAGTTTTCAGACGCGATCAGTTCCAGTTTGGTGTTCTGGCGGCGGATCTCACTCCTGACGGCGGCGAAGACTTCCGGATCCTGTTGCTGAAGAGTAAGCATCTTAGTCCTCATCGGAACGCTGGAACCACTGTTCACTAATGGAAAGCGAGGCGGAGAAACGAAGAATCTTGTCCTGAATCAGCCCGTTGCTCGTTGTGCCGCGCATCCCGTAGTCGATAGCGAGGTTCAGACGGGCATCGGAGCTGACGGGGAGGCCGAGGCCGCCGGTGATCGTCCAGGCGTTGATCCCGTTGCCGTTCGGATTGTAGTACGTGGATTCGTAGTTGAATCCAAGGCGGTAGGCAATGCGATCGAGCAAAGGCACACCTGCTTCACGTGCAGGCCCGCGTTCCACGCCGAAGCCGACCATCCATGCGTCTTTGAGGCCCTCAGGGGTCTTCCCCTGATACTCGATGGTGGACCACGCCTGGGTGGCGTAGTCCAGTGCGAGGATCCATCGTTCGGAGGGGTGATAGGCAATACCAACGCCGAACGACGCGGGGACGGTCATGATGTTCGTGTCTTCACTTGAAGTATCCGCCTGGTCGCTGAACGTGTAGGTGAATCGGTGTGTGCTGGTCAACGATGCGCGCGTCGTTGCCACAAGACCGAACGAAAACGGTTGAAGGGAATCAGCAACTCCCCCGAGGCTGTCAAGGAGTACCGAAAGGGTGACCGTCGGTCCGTTCATAGTCGTCTCTTCGTTCTGCGTCCCCGGGTAGTATGTCGAAGTGCGCGGGGTCATAACGGTGGCGCGTTCGATGGTGCCGAAGAGATAGTTCAACGATGCCCCGACGCTCACGCTGTGCGTGGGAGCATACGAAAGACCCAGCAGGCCCTTGCTGATGCCTCCCTGACCGGTATAGTGCAGGCTGTAGAGCAGGGTGTCCGCCGGTGTCACGTAGGAGCCGGAAGAATACGTGTTGTAGTCCACCTTGCTGTACGGAGTAAATCCTGCCGCGAGTACAATGCCCTGTGCCGACGAGAGGGGGAAGGCAAGAATTGCACCGCTGACGTCTCCACGTGCAAGGAAGCGCGATGTCGTCGTATTCGAGGAGCTGAAGCCTTCATACAACATGCTCGCTTCGACGCGTGCGCGGTCGATTTTTCCCCAGGTCGCCGGAGAGAGTGTATTGATGGAATACGGGCTGGTGAATGCATAGCCGGCAAATCCCATGCCGGCCGCCCGCACACTGGGCAGGTACCGAAGGTCACCGATGCCGATGAGAGAATAGATGGAACCACCGCTCCCCGCCAGCATGGTGTGCGAAGCCAGCACAATAGTCAACGCCAGAAACCTGCTACGTCTGTTCACGTGGTGGCCTCCTCAGTTCTTCGGCACGGAATAAATGATCTTCAGGCGCGGCACGCGTGTTGAATCCGCGAGGTAATTGTACAACGTCACAAGATCGAATGCGTGGAACTCGCGCGCACCATCGGTGCGCAGCAACAGTCCATAGTTGGGTCCGCGCACCCAAGATTGCACAGCATGCGCAATGTTGTCAGTGTATGTCGTTGCTGAACCCGGAACAAGCTTGGCAATAGCACTCGTCGCCTCAAAGGCAGAGGTGGTCGCCGATCCCTGCATAACGTGCACAGCGATGGCCGTGTCTGCCGCGAAGCGATTGAGCCAGCTGGTCGCCGGATCGCGGTGTAGCGTCAACAGGGCGTAGTTGACAATCGCGCCTTTCGGAAGCAGAGAGACATCGAAATTCATGATGCTGCGGTAGACGATCCCGGCCTGCACGTAGGCGAGTTTTGGATCGCTGTCGAGGCCGTCGACATTTCCAACGAACGTATCGACACCCAGATTGTAGGTCGCCGTGTCCATGACCGTTCCCGCAACGTTGCGGCAGATGAGACGGACGCTGGGGACCCAGCTCGCGGAATCGTTTTCGAACGATTGGAATCCGCGGACGACGGTGGCAGACGCCGTCGGCACGAGAATCATGCCATAACGGAGGGTGTACTCGGTGGATGTCGGGGTTACCATCCACTCGCGCGCCATCGCGGTATCGAGATCGATAGATACCTCTTCGGTGTCGAGCCCGATCCGGCCGGAATAATTGCCGCGGATGACCGATGGATCATAGAGATCAGTCTGCACGCTGTCCCACGTCAACGTTTCCTGGTTCCACGAATGGTTCAGCCGGTGCACGGTGAAGCTGAGCTGGCCGGTCGAATCACCGTAGAACGAGGCTCCGTGAAGATAGAGTGTAGCGGAGATCACGTTGACGGTATCACGATTCGGGAAGTAGGTCGCATAGAACGCGAGTACCGTGGATGCAGTGTACTTCCCGCTCCGTCCAACGAGATTGACGGTGCTGTTCATTGCGACCGGGTCCTTAAAGGTCGAACCGCTTGTGGCAACGATAGTGGTTTCGCGTACCGCCATGGCCACGAAAGGGAGCTGCGGCGTAAGCAAGGCGTTTTGCTCTGTCGGTTCGTCGCTGCACGCGAACAACAGCACGGAGAGCGCGGACAGCACAAGCAGCCGGCGACTGATACCGTTATACATGGTGGTCCAATTCTCCTTCAAGGTGTTGCATGATAAACATCACCGCTTCAAGCACCGTGGGGGCGATCAACCCGGGGACAATGCCGGCGCGACGGCATTCGTCCACCGATGACCGGCCATACCCCGTCAGCACAAGAATACTGCGTGTGCCGGCAGCTTTTGCGACTTCGATGTCGAGTGTCTTGTCGCCGATGACGAACGACTTCTCAAGGGCGATTGGCAACTCGCTGGCTGCGCGCTGCAACATGCCGGTGCGGGGCTTGCGGCAGGCGCAATCGATATTGTACGGCGGGCGACCTTCCGTCGGATGGTGCGGACAATAATAAATGCGGTCGAGATGTGCTCCGACCGCGCCGAGTGTTCGCTGAAGCCGGTCATGAATCAGCACAAGATCGGCTTCGGTCAGGAGGCCGCGGGCAACGCCGGACTGGTTGGATATCACACAGGTCAGGATCTGGCGATCATTCAACATGCGGATCGCCTCTGCCGCACCGGGAATCAACCGGACTTCATCCGGCGTGCGCAGGTACCCCACGTCCTCAATCAAGGTGCCGTCACGATCAAAGAAGACTGCGATGCGTCCGTCCGTCACTTGTGCGCGAGACTCCTATACACCTGAACATACTTCTTGGCGGACGTCTCCCACGAGAAATCCTGCGCCATGCCGTTCTTGGAGAGCTTGCGCCATGCCGTCGGATCGGCAAACACCGCGACCGCCCGATGGATCGTCTTCAACAGATCGCCGCTGTCGTAGCGCGTAAACTTGAAACCCGTTCCGTTCCCCGAGGCCGCATGGAATTCCGTGATGGTATCATCCAGGCCGCCGGT
>PMMO01000063.1 GCA_003162215.1 Ignavibacteriota bacterium | reverse complement strand
CACCATGGGCATGAGCACCTCTAGGCGCTTCTTTGCCCTGATCTGGTTCTCCCATTGGCCGCTCCATTGCACGGTGTAGCCAGAAGGGAGTCTCAACTCTTTGTTGAGGACTTCCTTTGCTTCCTCCACAAAGCCACCCATGTCGCGCCCCCGGACATTGAGATAGAGAATGGAACGCAGCTGCGCATTCTCACTGGAAATCATCGGCGGGCCGGGAACCACTGCAATGCTGGCCAGTTGGGAGAGGGGGACATAATCGGTTCCGGATGAGGCTTGCATTGCAGAGGGCGACCGCCTTGATCCCATCGCGTTCACAGGGACAAGAAGGTCTTTGAGTCGATCGATATTGTCTCGCCATTCACGCCCATAGCGAACGCGGATCGGGAAGCGCTGTCGGCCATCTATCACAGTGCCGATATTCTGGCCTCCGATGGCGGTTTCCACAATGTCCTGCACGTCACCCACGTTGATGCCGTGGCGCGCAACGGCCCTGCGATCGATTTTGATATCGAGGAACAGACCCCCTTGCGTTCGCTCGGCATACAAATCGGCCGCGCCAGGCACCTTTCGCAGGATATGCTCTGCCTCGATTGCGAGACCCTCCAGCGTGTCAAGATCCTTGCCGAAAATCTTCACCCCGAGATCAGTGCGCACCCCCGTTGAAAGCATGTTGATACGGTTGATGATAGGCTGCGTCCAACCATTGCGCACCCCCGGAATCTGGAGCTTCGAATCAAGCTCGGCGATAATGTCATTTTTCGTGATTCCTTTCCGCCACTGGTTCTTCGGTTTGAGAAGCACGATGGACTCAATCATGCTGACCGGTGCGGGGTCGGTTGAGGTTTCCGCTTTCCCCACCTTCCCGAGCACCTGCTCGACTTCAGGCACGGACTTGATGATCGCATCCTGCTCTTGCACGACCCGGTTGACCTCCGTAATCGACGCCGACGGGAGCGTGACCGGCATGAACAGAAGGCTCCCCTCGTCAAGCGGAGGCATGAACTCCGACCCCATGTTCATGACCATCGGAATCGTGATGAGCAAGGCGATAACGTTGAGGGCAATGGTAGTTTTCCGCCACTTGAGAACCCAGCGGATTACAGGAGCATACACCCAGCTGAGAAAACGGGTGATGGGGTTCTGATTTTCCCGGCGGAACTTCCCCCGCGTGAGCATTACCATCAACATCGGTACCAGAGTGATGGCGATGATGGCCGATCCGCCGAGCACAAAGGTTTTCGTGAATGCCAGCGGTCGGAAGAGCTTGCCCTCTTGCCCTTCAAGCAGGAACACGGGAAGGAATGAGACCACCATAATGGCCACGGCGAAGAAGATGGGCCGCCCAACCTGCTTGGCAGAAAGAATCGAAATCTCGGCAAAATCCTCCTTCGTCAGCGTCCCCTTCTTTTCCTGCGCTCGTGCAACATTCCTATAGGCATTTTCCACAAGCACAATGGACGCGTCCACGATGACGCCTATCGCGATGGCAATGCCACCCAGCGACATAATGTTGGAGGTGATGCCGAATGCCTTCATGCAGATGAAGGCAATGAGGACCGCGACCGGTATCTCAATAATGACCCGGACAACGCTCCGTACATGGAGTAGGAAGAGGAAGACAACGATGCCGACAACAATCGCTTCTTCTATCAGGGCTCCTTTGAGAGTTTCAATCGATGCCGTGATGATATCGCTGCGGTCGTAGGCCGGTCTGATCTCGACACCCTCGGGTAACCCCGGCGTAATCTCCTTGATGCGTTCTTTCACGCGGTCGATGACCGCCTTGGCATTCTCACCGTACCGCATGACGACGATACCCCCGACGGCCTGCCCCTCTCCGTTCTTGTCGATGGATCCGCGGCGGATGTCCCCTCCGAGTTGCACCGTCCCGATGTTCCGGATATAGACCGGGATGCCGTTCGGTCCTGTCCCGACGACGATGTTTTCGATGTCGTCAATGGATTGAATGTATCCCTGTCCCCTGATGAAATATTCGGCATCCGACATCTCGATGATTTTCCCACCGACGTCGTTGTTGGATCGCATGACGGCGTTCTGGATGCCGGCGACCGTTATCCCGTACCCTTTCAGCTTGTTCGGATCTACGTCAACCTGGTACTGGCGCACGTAACCGCCGATGGAAGCCACTTCGGCNNGCGTGTACCAGAA
Source organism: Ignavibacteriota bacterium (assembly GCA_003162215.1). GTDB lineage: Bacteria > Bacteroidota > Ignavibacteria > UBA10030 > UBA6906 > Fen-1255. The sequence goes on along the minus strand of PMMO01000063.1, from coordinate 5,596 downwards.
GATGTGGCCCACGCCGGTCCCGTCGGGGCCGAGCTGCATCTTTGCGCCTGCCGGCAGTGTGGACTGTATTGTCGACAGTTTTTCGAGAACACGACTCCGGGCCCAGTAGAGATCGGTCGTCTCATTGAAAATGATATAGATGAAAGACATCCCGAACATCGATTGGGCCCGGATTGCCGACACTTGCGGCACACCCTGGAGAGCGGTCACAAGCGGAAATGTGATCTGGTCTTCCACGAGCTTGGGCGATCGTCCCATCCACTCGGTGAAGACGATGACCTGGTTTTCCGACAAATCGGGAATCGCATCAAGCGGCGTGTGGGCTACGGCCCAGATGCCCCATCCCACCACAATCAGGTAGAACAGAATCACAACGAACTTGTTGCGGGCGGAAAAATCGATTATTTTTTCAATCATTTCCCGGGCCTCCTCCGGCCGCGACCGGTTGCTGAAGCTGACTCTCCGAATCAAGCATGAATCCGCCGGTCTTCGCCACCATATCTCCTTCATTCAGTCCCCGGAGGATCTGGACATCCGTTCCGTCGCTCAAGCCCGCCACCACATCCCGGGGTTCGAACACGTTGAGCTTCACTTCGATCCACACCAGAGTGCGCTTCCCGGTGGAGAGGAGAGCAGAAGTCGGGACAACGAGTGCATTCGGCAGTGGGATCCGAATTTCGGCTCTCACATACATTTGCGGACTCAGTCTTCCTCCGGCGTTGTCCAGATCGACCCTGATTCTCGTCGTCCGGGTCTGAGAGTCGAATGCGGGATCGATGAATGCGACGCGCCCGTTGAACGATTCATCCGGATAGGCATCGGCTGTGATGACCACCGTCTGTCTGCGCTTGATGAAGCGCACGTCCTTTTCATAAATATCCAGATATGCCCAGACCTTCGACAGGTCCGCAAGCTGATACAGCAGCATCCCCTCATCCACGTATTGTCCTTCCTGAACTTCTTTGGCTACGACTGTGCCGTGAATGGGCGACGAGAACGTCACAGTAGAGCCCGCTTGCTTTGATGAAGCAATGCCTTCGATCTGCCGGGGGGTCATTCCAAAATGCACCCGGAGTCTGTCTCGGGCGGCGTTCACCATCGCCACCTGTTGCGCTTTCTGCACAGTATCAGCGCCGGACACTTGCAGGCCGGCAAGGGAGTTCAGGGACAGAACGTACTCACGGTCCGCCGACACCAGGTCCGGGCTGTACATTTCGAAAAGGGGCTGCCCCTTATGCACCACCTCGCCGGTGTAGTTCACATAGAGTTTTTCAATGCGACCCCGGAACCGGGCGGAGACTTTCGCCTGATTGGGTTCAGCATAATCGACAACTCCGACGGCATTGATGCTGTGAACGAATGCGCGGCGGCGGGCAGAGGTAGTGGACACATTCGCCAACACACGCTGCGACGGCGAGAGGCTCACGGACTTGAGGCGTTCGATGTCCCCCTCCGATGCATTGCGCTGGGACGAACGCTTCACGAGTGACATCCCGCAAATCGGGCATGCCCCCGGCTTGTCGGAAACAACCGATGGATGCATGGGGCAGGTGTAATATTCCTTTCCCGACGAATCGGCCGCCTTTGCGAGCTCGTTATCTGCAACTGTGCGTGAGTCTCCGGACGCGGGCTTAGTGCACGCGGCAAGGCCCAGAATGACGACGAACGACAGGACAGCAAGAAGGGCCCTCATGATGTATTCCTCTATCTGTTGTCGTAAACGATAACCTGAATATCGCTTTTCATTACTGATCGCTGCCGGTCGCTCTCTCGAGTTGCGCGACATTCGCGAAATACTCCCCGACCAGCATGTAATAATCCATTTTCAGCATCTGCACCATCCGATAGCTGTCGATGAGCGAGAGAAAGTCCGATCGGCCGGTTTCATATGCCGCCAGCGTCGATTGCAGCGATTGCTCTGCCTGAGGCAGCATTACCTGACGGAATCTCTCGATCTGTTGCCATTTCGATGAGGTCCTCGCCCACATGTCACGAACTTCCGCCTGGATCATGTTCTTCATGTCGGCGAAGGATTGCTCGGTCGCCCGGGCGGCTAGTGAATTTTCCTCTATTTTTCCAGAGTACTTGCCACTCGCCCAGGGAGCGAAGGGGATATTGATGCTGAGCATGGCGGCCCATTGGTCAGTCCCTTCTGCCATCTGCTTGTACATCCCTCGAACCATCAGGTCAGGCAGACGTTCGCGTTCCGAGGCGGCGAGCTCTGCGTTGTTCATTTCCAGCTCGTACTTCATGCCTCGGAGTTCCGGCCGGTTCTCCATCGAACGTGCCATAAGATCTTCGAGTGTGTCCGATATCTTCGCCAGCGGAATGTCAGCAACACGGCCGATCGGGGTGGTCGCAGGAGCACTGCGCAAGGCATTCATCATAGAATTGGCGTTCACCAGTTGCTGGTCTAGCTCGGCACGCTCATTTTGCAGTTTTGCGAGTTCCACCTGAACCTTGAGCAAATCGCCCTGTGTGACCAAGCCGACGCTGTACTTTGTACGGGCTGATTCGACAATTTGTGTGAGGAGGCGCTGGTTCTCGGTATTGACGTCGATTCTTCGCTGTGCCGAGAAGATTATGGCGTAGGTTTTCTTTACCTCGGCCCGAAGGTTTCGCTCCACCGCAACGGCATTCTGTTCGGCCATTCGGGCACCAGCCGATGCGGCGTCGCTCATGAGTCCCCTCTTGCCGAAGAGCGGGATCATCTGCTGGATGAAGTAGTCCGTCTCCTTGCCGTCTTTGAATGGGTTGGCGGAGGTAATCGGGGTTGCAAAGAACTCCACTCCGGCCTGAGGGTCATCCCAGGCACCAGCCTGCGAAATGCGGGCTTCCGCACCGCGAGCCCGGGTTCGTGAGGACTGGAGTTTGGGGTTGGCCTTCAAGGCCTGATCGACGAACGAGGAGAGCGAGGCAGTGCTATCCGCCGCATCTTCTGCCCGGACAGGAGCGGGAATGTACAATGCCGCAATGGCAACGAAGAGAACGAAGAATCTCTGGGCTTTCATAAAAAACACTCCGAGTGTGTTGTTAAAGACTATAGACGTTGGATAGAAACGGATTACTCCCGTCCCGCCAATGTATCTCTTGGAGTGTAGGGTCTAAATCAGGAATGAAGCGTTGAGGACGTACGTCTCCACTGACGATGTGGAGACATTCGAGGCAGAGGAAGCGGGATGGAAAACAGGCAGATCAAGCCGGGAGCCGATCGCCGTTTCATAAAGAGAAGCCGGCAGCAGATCAGCTTTGAGTATCTGCTGGCCGTTAAATTCCTTTTCGACGACTGTTGGCTCAGTTTGATAACCGCCTATGACGGTAGCCGTCCGGCACGGTTGGTCCACAGCACTTGTATGCGCCACAATAGCTTGCGAGCCAGCCATATCTTCGCACGATCCGGCAGTGCAGCCATTTTTCCCGGAGCAGCACGCCATGCCGGACATTTCATCCGTCATTGTGCACTGGGTCATAGTGCAGTGGTACAGAACCACCGTGAAGCCGGAATTGGCCAGGAAGAAAAGCACCAGAAAATGGCGACCTAAGCCGAGGATATGTTCGTTAAGGAATCTCATGGATCTTCGCAAGGATGAAAAACTGCTTTCCACGACTGTGATAAGATACTCAATTTTATAACCAATTGCAGGTCAGGTTCGTTCCCTCCCTCATCCCTTCCCGCAAATGCCCCCGGAACGTCGTCAGATACCTGGGTGCATGGTATTTCGAAAAGGAGAAGATTCAATATTAGCGAATCAACAGAAGGCTCTTGGTATCGGTGAAAGACCCTGCCTGCAGTCTATACAGGTACACCCCGCTCGACAGCCCTGTCCCATCAAGCGTCGTCTCATGATATCCCGCCTCCTGTTCTCCATTCTGGGGGACAACAACCCGCTGCCCGAGGGTGTTGAAGACCGTCAGCGTCACGAAGGATTTTCGAGGGAGGCCGTACCGGATTGTCGTCGAAGGATTGAACGGGTTCGGGTAGTTGTGAAAAAGACTGAAGATTCGGGGAATCTCGAGTGCTTCAATACCAACCCCGTTTGTCATGGCAAACGTCGCGCTAACCGTTTTTGAAGAAGACATCACTACGGTATCCGGATTCGCGCTCCCGGCGACGTCTCCACTCCATCCAGTAAAAACATAGTCTATCGCCGGAACTGCATTCATCTGAACAGAGCTCCCCGCGCCGTAATATCCATCCGGGCTGGCGGGAGAGAGGTTCACGCTTCCCCCTGAAGGCGGAGAGACAGCTGTCGTCAGCCGATACTGGGTGGAAAAGAACGCCGTGTCAGAGACGTCGAGCGCACTCACAGTGACCGTGTGGGTTTGGGCTTCACCATCGCTCCAATGGCTGAAGACGCGCCTCGCTTCCGATGACGTCTGTGGAGAAGATACTGAGAGCGTGTGCTGCGATCCCACCACCCAGTTGAACGTTTGCGGGGCTGTGTAGGATGTGCCATCAATGCTGACCATGAGGCCTGCCGGATTCGTTGTCACGGTGACACCCATGATGACGGGTGCCGTGATCACGGCATAGCGGTGCAGGGCTTCGAGAAAATAGTAGTCACCGTAGATCAGTGACACGTCAATTTCCGAACCGGCCGGCCAATTGCCCACGCCGTGATTCAGCAATGCCATGGACCCCGTCCCTTCCGAGAGGTACGGCGGTACACACAATGCGCCCAAAATGTTTTTCGCCGCCTGAAGATAACCACCTTTCGCTGAAGAATCCTTGGCCACAACCGATAACTCAAGAAGTCCCGAACAGGCAATGGCCGCAGCAGAAACGTCGCGCTCTGCATCCGGGATATTGGGCGCGAGAAAGTCCCAGTACGGGATGAAGTCAGGCGGCAGATGGCTGATGAAGTAATCCGCAGCGCGTTCCGCCGTCACCAGGAATCGCTCGTCGTTAGTCTCCCGGTATGCCATTGTGAAGCCGTACAACGCCCATGCCTGACCCCGCGCCCAGACTGATTCATCGGAGTAACCCTGATGGGTCTGTTTGGCGACCACGGAGCCGGTCAGCGTATCGTAGCTCACAACATGGTACGTGCTGCCATCCTGTCGGAAGTGATTCTGCATGGTCTTCAGTGCGTGGCTCACCGCCATGTCGCGCAGCGTTGGTGGTCCACCGTTCTTCGTGGCCCAGAACAGGAGTTCAAGATTCATCATGTTGTCAATAATCACCGGATAGGACCAATCGGTCCCATCCCAGGAGCGTATACAACCCACGATTGGGTTGAACCTCGTGGAGAGCGACGCGGCGGCCTGAAGAAGTACCTGCTTGTTTTGCTCCTCAGGCGTCAGTCGGTGAGCGTTCCCGTAACTGCAGAAGATGATGAATCCCACATCATGCGTCCGGGTGTTGAACTGTTGAGCTTCCAGCCCGGCCGTCCATCGTTGCGCGAACGCGCGGAACGACGAGTCCCCTTTGAGTTCATACATGTACCAGAGGCAACCGGGAAAAAAGCCGCTGGTCCAATCCTCGGGTTGCACAGTTACCCACGTTCCGTCGGAAAGCGTACTCCTCGGATAGTTTAGGTCATCGCCAAAATACTGCACGGTCTTCGTCAACTGGGAATGTGAGTAGTCAATCGCA
>PMMO01000025.1 GCA_003162215.1 Ignavibacteriota bacterium | reverse complement strand
CAATCCATCTGTCTCGCACTTGCCATCGTTCTGCTTCCTCCCTGTGCATAAGCGACACAAATCTCTATGCCGGGACTGATACAGGCGGCGTGTTTCTCTCCACCAACAACGGCACGAGCTGGACGGCGGTCAATGCGGGTTTGCCGCTCAATGCAGGAGTCTATGCTCTTGCCGTAAGCGGCACAAATCTGTTTGCGGGGATCTGGGACATCGACAGCGCTCTCTATCGCTCCACCAATTCTGGTGCGAGCTGGACTTCAGTGGGTGGGAACTTGGGCCTCGGTGTACTTGCTCTTGCGGTGATGGACACAGATCTCTTTGTCGGGACTCGACGTGGGGGTGTCTATCGTTCTACCAACAACGGTACAAGCTGGACCCACACCAGCGACGGCGTGAACGTATCGGACCTCGGGGTAAGGTCCTTTGCGGTGATCGACACGAATCTGTTTGCCGGAGGGGGTTACGGCGGAGTTTTTCTCTCTACCAACAGAGGTATGGGTTGGACCCAGGTCATTACGGGCATGCCCCCCTACCGCCAAAACGGTGTGGCCTGCCTTGCCGTGATTGGCACGAATCTCTTTGCCGGGACTACTAGCGGCGTCTTTCTTTCTACCAACAACGGCACGAACTGGACGTCGATCGATACGGGTTTGACGGGCACAGCGTATGCTTTTGCCGTGAGCGGTACAAATCCCTTTGCCGGGACTGCAATCAGCAGCGTTTTTCTCACCACCGACTGCGGCACACGTTGGACTGATGTCAGCTCGGGCCTGGAGAACTCCTTGGTGAATACTTTTGTCGTGAGCGGCACATATCTCTTTGCCGGGACCAGCAAGGGCCATGTCTGGAGGCGGTCGCTGTCGGAGATGATTCCGATGGCCCCCGCATCACCGACGCTCTCTTCACCGTTAAACGGGGCTACAAGTGTTTCCACGGTACCCACTCTAGTCTGGATGAGACCCCCCGGAGCGATATCGTACTGGCTGGAAGTGGCGACCGATGGCAGTTTTGCTTCAGGCGTCGTGTTTAGCGATTCAACGCTCACTGATACGTCTCGAGTCGTCAACGGATTGTTGAACGCGACCGAATACTACTGGCGGGTTGCCAGGAAGAACGTCGACGGCACCGGTCCCTGGTCGGCAGTCTGGCGGTTCACAACAATTGGCCAGCTCCCAGAACAAATCTCTCTTGTTGCACCTGCAGACAAACAAGTGATTGCCGGTGATACCGTCCGCTTCATTTGGAGATGGGGCCAACCTTCAGTTGTCCGGCACTGGTTTGAACTGGCACTTGATTCAACGTTCAGTTACAAGTTCCTGGATTCAACAATCAGCGATTCAACGTATGTTGTGCGCGGACTGCTGAAGGGCGCGACCTTCTGGTGGCGAGTCAAAGCATATAACGCCGCAGGTTGGGGGGCGTTCCGGGAAGTGCGTAAGTTCACGGTGAACCTTACGAGCGTTGACAGTCCCGCCGGAACCCCGACGGAATTCAGCCTTTCGCAGAACTACCCCAACCCCTTCAACCCGAGCACGACAATAGGGTTTGGGATCTCGGGTCCGGGGTCGAGTTGGGTGAAGCTCGCCGTGTACGACATGCTCGGTCGCGAGGTGGCCGTGTTGGTGAATGACAGAAGGGAGGCGGGGTATCACGAGGTCAGGTTTGACGGGAGCGGGCTTTCAAGCGGCGTGTACTTCTACAGGATACAGGTCCGCCCTCTGGACTTCCCGCTTTCTGGGATTCCGCTCACAGCGGGATTCGGGAAAAGCGGAACCGCTGTCGGGGTTGACTCCAAGAGCGGAGCCGGAGTTTTTGTGCAGACGCGCCGGTTGCTCTTAGTTCGGTGAGCGTTAGAGAGCATTGAAGAAGTCAATCGAAGGCTCGGAATACACCCCGAGCCTTTTCCTTTTCGCGCGCCTGCACGGTTACCGCTTGGGCTGCGATGGTATTTTTCAAGGACTTCCTGATCAACTCGCGATGGCCGTCCAATGACATTCTTCCTTGCCGGCGCTGCAACTTTCGTCGTCCTGGACGTACAATAGAGGGGGGAACCGCTGTCTCAATCTTCAACGCAAGGAGGAAATCATGAGAGCACGTCTGTTCATGCTTGTTGCCGGACTCCTTTTCATCTGCTCCAGTGTCCTGCCCGCATCCCCGCCCGGGGAAAAGGCGCTCTGGATCGAGGTGAAGGATAAGGGAGACCACAAAACAACGATTGCGATGACGGAACACATCGCGCGGCAGCTTCTCGAGTCCGATGAGACAAAAGTCCACCTCGCGAAGAAGGGGAATAAAGATCTTATCACACGGGAGATGCTGAGATTGGTGCTCGACGGACGGGAGGAGTCCGTCGAGGCACGGGACGAAGACGGTTCAGAGGTGAAACTCTTCATGGCGGATCTGAAAGTGCCAGGTCGCAAAGGCGAGAACGGGAAGCTCGTACTCGAGACGTACAAGTCGGGTTCCCGGACGTTCCGCATAGCTCTCCCCGAGATCGAAATAGAGGCGTCGGATGAGGACAACGGCGAAAGCATTGATATGAGCATAGGATGGAAAGGACTTCTTCCGTTCCTTGCGAAGGANNGTGTGGCTGTACGTTGAATGAGAATGGTAAGTGCAATCGACCCCGTGAGGGTGACGTTTGTGTTTTGCCCGGAGAAGGTCTATTTTTTTTGTATGTAATAAAATGGATGGAGCGTAAGTGGAATAACGACAAGAAGAGACTGCTTATGCCGGGTTGTGGAGGGCGGAGAGCAGGCGGGTNNACCGGGTTGTAGAGGGCGGAAAGAAGGCGAGTATTCTGTTCTTCGGTCCCGATTGTAATCCGGACGCAGTGCGGCAGACCGAACGCCTTCAGCGGTCGGATAATGATGCCGCGATGGAGGAGTTTTTGGTAAAGCTGTTGGGCTTCTGCCTCGGTTGCGAGAGGCACACAGAAGAAGTTCGCTTCCGTTGGGATGACCGTGTACCCGAGATCTTTGAGTCCGGCGCCGAGCTGATGTTTGCCTGCGGCATTCATGGCGAGGGAACGGTGGAGGAATTCCGGATCCTGCAGAGCGCCGATTCCGGCGGCTTGTGCGAGCGTACTTGGTTCGAACGGGAGTTTCACCTTGAGCAGGTTTCTGATCAGCACATCATGAGCGAAGCCGTA
>PMMO01000223.1 GCA_003162215.1 Ignavibacteriota bacterium | reverse complement strand
TACGATCGGGATTCAGCAACCGGCAGCCGGCAGCGGCAACCTCCTGATGTGCGTCAAGAAACGAGGAGAGTGTCGCTATGGTTCCCTTGAGCAGAATCGTATCACTGCCGAGGAGCAGTACATACTTCCCTCGGGCTACGGCGATCCCCTGATTGTTCGCACGGGCAAACCCCAGGTTTCCTGCATTCCGGATCAACTTCACCCATGGATACTTTTCTTCCACCATAGCGGGACTGCCGTCGACCGATCCGTTGTCGACCACAACCGTTTCCGTGCTGCCGGAGGGAGCCAGTGTGGCAATGGAGTCGAGCGCCCCATCCAGAAGTTCGCAGGTATTCCAATTGGTAATGATGATGGAAACGACGGTTTCCGGGGGAGTGGTCATTCCTGCTGCCGCGCTTTTACTTTGATGAGGCGAATCCGTCGTTGGCTCTTGCGAATGATGGTGAATTGCCAGCGGCCGTGCGTGAGTTCTTCGTTCAATTCAGGGATGCGGCCCGCCAGTTTGCACAGGAAGCCGCCCACGGTCTCATAGCCTTCACTCTCGGGAAGCGCGGCGTGGAAACGTTCGTTGAAATCGCCGATCCCTACATGGCCATTGACGACATAGCTTCCGTCGGCTGATTGCTCGATGTCGCGCAACTCGTCATCATACTCGTCGTGGATCTCCCCGACAATCTCTTCGAGGATATCTTCCATCGTAACGATACCCTCCGTGCCGCCGAACTCGTCGGTGACCACGGCCATGTGGATGTTCCGCTGCTGCAGTTCCTGCATCAGCACGCTGATCTTCATAGAGTCGGGGATGAAATACGGAGGGCGGAGAATGTCGTGCAGGATGATGGCGTTGCCGTATTCCAGGAGGCCGAGCAGATCTTTCGTGTACACAATGCCGACGATATGGTCGATCGTGTCGCGATACACGGGCATGCGGGAATACCCCTCTTCCAGCACGATTTTCACAAGGGTATCCCGCGACATGTTGACATTCACTGCCAGCACGTCGGTCCGTGGCACCATCACTTCCTTCGCGGTGGTGTCGGTGAATTCGAAGATGCTCTTGATCAACCGTTGCTCCGTCTTGTCGATCACCCCCGATTTCGTGCCTTCGTCAAGCATGAGCTTGAATTCTTCTTCCGACATGCGCGACTCGGTGAAAGTGGTGCTGTCTTTGAACGGACGGAGGACAACGTTGCTTGCAAATGCCAGCAAGCGCGCGGGATAGCGGAAGAGGGACCGAAACACGAGCATCGGCGAGGCCAGCTTGAGGGCAACGTGTTCCGCCGAACGGAGCGCGAGCGATTTTGGGACAAGCTCTCCGAATACGACAACGAGGATTCCAATGGAGATGGCGATGATGGCGAGCGAAACCCACGAGCTCGCCTCTTGCACCCACGGAATTGAGCTTTCTTGCAGAGTCGGCGAAAGATGCTGCACCCCGATACTGCCGCCCAGGCCTGAGGCCACAATAAGGGTGAACACTACGCCGACGTGTATCGTTGCGAGAAAATGTTCCGGGTCTTGCTGAAAGGAGAGGACAATGGCAGCCCGCCGGTCACCGTGTTCGGCAAGCTCCTGCATGCGGCTCTTGCGTGTTCCAAGCACCGCCACCTCGGCGGCGGAAAAGAAGCCGACAAGGAGGATCATGAACAGCACCCCGAAAATCTCGAGCCAGAAAGTCTCCATAGCGGATGTCGTGTGGCGAGTGGGTGTACTGTTCCGGAAGAACTACCTGGCCCGGCGCAGGAATTCGAGCCGCGTCCTGAGCCGGTCGGTGGACATGAGCAATCGGTCCTTTCCGAATATGGCATCTTCGGTGTTCAGGAACGTCAGCTCATATTCATCGCTCATTATGATGGCTTCTTCCGGGCAGGCTTCCTCGCAAAAGCCGCAGAAGATGCAGCGNNCTCTTCAGGATATTGCCGCGTGAACTTCGGACGGAACACCTGCTTGAGCGTCAGCGCCATTCCTTTGGCGATTTCCGGAATGTACGTACGCTGCAAGAGCGTCAGATCTTTCTTGCGTATTTGATGAGTCATTGACCGTGCAATTTCGTTCTACTATTCATGNNTCGCAAAAGCCGCAGAAGATGCATCGCAACATGTTGATTTCGAACTTTACAGGGTATCGCTCCTTGGCAAGATCGGTCTCAGCCGCTTGCACCTCGATGGCCAGTGCCGGGCAGACGCGCGCGCACAGACCGCACGCCACGCAGCGCTCAACGCCCTGTTCTTCAACAAGCACCGGGCGTCCACGAAACGACGGAGGCGGATTCCAGCGCTCTTCAGGATATTGCCGNNGCAATTTCGTTCTACTATTCATGACAATTGTGGATTGCGGATCCACATTCCACAATTGGTTTCTTACCGTCCCCAGATGTACAGCCATGCGCCCGTGATCACCACGTTCAGCAAGGCCAGGGGCAGCATCACCTTCCAACCGAGATTCATCAATTGATCATAGCGGAATCGCGGTATCGTCCAGCGAATCCACATATAGAAAACGAGGACCGCAGCAACCTTGACAACAAACGTCAGCACCTGGAGAGCGCTCACAAGAAGTGCGGGCAGACCGAAGGCGTCGAGATACGGGAATTGCCACCCCCCCAGAAACAGCGTCACAATGATCGCGCTTGACGTGATCATGTTTGCGTATTCGGCTAGGAAGAAGGTCCCGAACTTCATACCGCTATACTCCGTATGATAGCCCCCGACCAGTTCGGGTTCCGCCTC
>PMMO01000155.1 GCA_003162215.1 Ignavibacteriota bacterium | reverse complement strand
GACACATAGGTTCTCGATAGCTAAGATTGAACCTGAGCGACGCGTCAACCGTGCCTATCGCCTCGTGCCCGGTGCCGAACGCCTATTGCTTCTCCTTTGCGTGCTTGCTTCTCCCCTTGGCGTTCTTTACTTCCTCCTTCGCTTCCAGGCTCTTCAACAGCTTCCTCAGCCCCTGCGCACTGATGCCCGCTACTTCCGCCGCACGCGGTATGCTGCCACCAACCCGGCTCAACAACTCTTCGAAATACTCCTTCTTCAATTGCAGTTTCACTTCTTCATAAGGCGGAAGATGCTCGTACCGCGTAGACATGCAGAAGTGGGACTGGCTTTCCTCCCGCGCCCTGTCGGTGAGCATGGGAAAACCTGTGAGATTCAGCTCCCGGCCTGAGGCATACACCAGGGCCCCCTTTATCGAATTTTCAAGCTCACGAACATTCCCCGGCCATCGGTAGGTCTGCATGAATTGAAGTACCTCCGGTGCGAGTGTGTGCCTCTCCCCTTCTGAGCGTTGATCGTACTTCTTCAAAAAGTACTCCGTGAGAGGCTCAATATCCTCACGCCGCATTTGCAAGGCAGGGACCAACAGCTTCACCCCCGATATGCGATGGTAGAAATCTTCCCGCATCTTCCCCTTCTGCACCTGCTCTTCGAGACTCTCGTTCGTCGCCATTATCACGCGCACATCCAACCGTGTGTCGGGCCTGCGTGAATCCTGCCCCACACGCGCAATGCTCTTGTACTGCATGAATTGCAGCAACTTCAGCTGTACGGTCTCGGTCAGACTTGACACTTCGGGTATATACAACGTGCCGCCATTCGCCGCTTCCAGCTTGCCGATCTTTGTCTTGTCGGCGCCTGAGAATGACCCTTTCTCATGGCCGAACAGCTCAGATTCGATGAGTGTCTCGCTCAGCGAACGCATGGCCAGAGGAATGAACGGACGCTCACGGCGTGCGCTTCGCTGATGGATTTCAAACGCGCACAGATCTTTCCCGACTCCCGTCTCGCCTGTGATCAACACATCGAATCCCACTTGAGCAAGGCGCGAGAGTTCAAAGTGGACCCGCTTCATGGCATCGCTGGCAAACACAAACTGGTCATGATAGTCGGCGAACGTGCTCTGGAGGGCACGAACGCTGATCTCGAGCGTGCGCCGCTCCAGGGCCTTCACGATCTTCGCAGAAAGAACTTCACGATTGAAGTTCTTGGGGATGAAATCATATGCCCCCAGCCGCATAGCCTTCACGGCACTCTCGGCATCCGCGTGGTCGGTTACAATGATCACAGGAAGAAACGGATCGACGTCGCGGTGAATAGCCTGTAACACTTCAAGNNGGAGCACGGCCGCCACACCCTCTGTGCGCGCCATCTCCACGCCGCGACGCCCCGATGTGGCCTTCACGATCTGAAACCGGTCGCGCAAAAGTGATTCGACGTCGCTCAGGAAGGCAACGCTGTCGTCTATGAGAAGTAGTTTGTCCATAATCACACTCGCACCAATTCCACAACGAACCTCGTTCCTTGCGCCATACACGGATCCAGCCGTATCGACCCGCCACACCCCTGAAGACACCGGAGCGCATAGGCCAATCCGAATCCCCGCGCCTCTCCCTTTGTGGAGAATGATTCGTCGAATATCTGATCACGGTACTGTTCCGGGATACCCGGACCATTGTTCTCAACGTCAATCTGCACTTTGCCACCGACGGGATGTGCGCGTACAATCACCAGTTTCTCGTCACCCGGCGGTGCGGACGAAAGTGCTTCAATCGCATTCTGAATGAGTGTGCCGATCACCTCACTGAGGTCCGCCCCTTTCATGACGACACGTCCCTGCTCCACTTCGCCTTCGTACGTCAGTGTGACAGGCGATGAGGAGGATTGGAATCGATTCATCGTGATCTTCAGAATTTCGTTCACATCACACGTGAGCTCGATCTGGAGTGCTTGTGAGACATCGCGTAGCGTCGAACGTATCGCCTCCACCGATATGCCGAGTCCTCGTAATCGTGCAGTCAAATCACTCTTCGTGCTGGGCGACGTCCCTGCGGCGATCGTGGCGAGCAGTGATGGAAGATCGCCTTGCAGCGTCTGTACTGCCTCCTGCAACTTTACCGGGATTCCCATCAGCCGTTGGGCCGCAGAACTGAATACCGGATCTGCTTCGATGATAGCCAACAGGGAGGAGACAATCAACAACTCCGGAGCAATCACCGCCAGGAATTCTTCCGCTGCACTCCTGAACCGGTCTGCCGGCGCTTCGGCAGTCGGTTCGCTCGGGGCTGTGTATAGCGCTTCCGGGTTGTCACTGAAGAGTGATAGACGGTTCAGATTCATGGCCGCGCTCTCCCCATGCGCAAACACACGAAGCTTCTGCAGGAGTTTGTCGACTACCTCGCTCCGTACGGCTTCCTTGAACTTCTCTTCAGTCGCTTTTCTCGTTGTGATATCCCTCAAAATGGCCTGCATCCGACCATCGGAAAGCGCTTTGGCGTGGATTTCCACTTGCACGTATGTGCCATCCTTGCGGCGAAGCCGGCGTTCCTTGATGATCGACTTCCCCGCGCGCAAAGCAGTGAACTGCATCGGGTCATCTCGCAACTCATCCGGATCCACAAGATCCTGCACAGACATGCCCAGAAGCTCCCCGCGTGTATAACCTCCAAGCTCACAGGTCTTTGAATTGACGGCGAGGACACGCCCGGTTTCATCAGAGAGCGTTATGGCATCCGCCGCCTGCTCCATGAGAATCCGGTACTCAACATCACGTTCGTAAAGGGCGCGGCGCGAGGCTTCACGTTCCGTCACATCCACAAAGGAGTGCACAAATCCGAGCCAGTTGCCTGCGACATCCTTCATGAGATGCGATCGCGACCTGATGTGGCGTGTGGTGCCATCTTTGGAAATCAGAGTGCCTTCGTCGGTCAGGTTGTACACATCGTGCAGTGGGTGACGGGCGGCTTCGCCAAGGCTCCATCCAGTCAGCCGCTCCGCCGCAGGATTCATGAACCGTACCGACCCGTCGTCGCCCGTGACTATCACGCCATCATCAATGGTGTCAAGTGTTGCCGTGAGAAGCTGCTTCTGCTCAACAAGGCTGCCCTCGAGCCTGTGCCGCATCACGGCGATCTGCAGGGCGGCATGGACTTCCACTTCCTCAAACGGTTTCAGGACATACGCGAAGGGCTCCGTTATCTGAATCCGCTTGATCAGCTCGTCATTAGAGTATGCAGTAAGATACACAACCGGGATGTCCAACTGTTCACGCACCCTCGCTCCGACTTCCACACCATCCATAGAACCTGGCAAGACAACATCCATCAATACGACGTCGGGCATGAGTTCGCCGATCTGTACCAATGCCGATTCGCCCGAATATGCCGTACCGACGACCTGATAGCCAAGGTGTTCCAACCGGCTCCGGACATCAAGAGCGACAATCATTTCATCTTCGACGATAAAGACCTTGGTGGGCATGCCTACTGGAGACTCACTAGTGTATGTGTTTTGGGATGGCTACACCATAGCAATTTAATCTGCAGATTTGCAACTAGCGAGTCAATTCTCGAAAGTCTGATTCTCTTGTAGGAAAATCAGGAAGAATTCTTGTAGGAATCTTCCTACATCGAAATATATGTGATACTACCGGATTTCGATTCCCTTAAACGATGATGTGACCTAAAAAGTAGACGGCATCATGACTGTGGTCAGGGCTCAACCCTGATACGATATTATCGTCGCATCTCGCGTACCTTGCAGAAATTTGAGATGATTCTTCAATTTTGTACATTTTAGGGTGAAAGACGTGGCGGTTGGGATACTTCGAAAAAATGGCCTTGTGCTGGCTTGCCAGCGAAAGAAGACCGCGCTCTACCCTCTTCAATGGGAATTCCCGGGTGGCAAGATCGAAACCGGCGAAACCCCTACCGATGCGCTCATTCGCGAACTACACGAGGAACTCGGGATCTTCGCCATCCATGGAGAGGAGTTACACAGGCAGGAGTGGAGTTACGGGGACGCTTCGTACCGTGTCTACTATTATAGTGTGCAGGCCTTCCGGGGCGAACTGACTAATCAGGCGTTCGAGACGATCAGGTGGGTGACGCCGGAAGAACTAAGGAATATGGATATTCTGGAGGGGAACCGGGAGGTGGTAGAGAGGCTCTCGGGAAAGGATGAGATTGCCACGCCAGAAGAAGGCTCGCAATGACAGGACGCTTCGCCAGAAGAGGGCTCGGTAAATTGAAAAGGGTCTCACTTTCTAAGGGGGCTACTTCTCCATACATTTGTACGCAGGTCATAGAGCAAGTGAGTAGCTGGACACATCGATAGCATATCAAAGGCGAACCGTGAAACCCATTCTTTGGGTCGGGGTCTGTTTCTTATTGTTTGGTTGTCACGATAAACAAACTGCGAATAAAGGTGCAGACTATCCGGGAACGATTGCTGATTACACCGCGGCCATCGAGCTAAGACCGGACTTTGCACCAGCCTATTACAACCGGGGGATCGCGAAGGGGAAACTCCAAGACTACGAAGGAGCGATTGCTGACTTCACCAGAGCAATCGAGCTGAAGCCGGACTACGCGGTGGCCTACGACAACAGGGGGGTTGCAAAGGAGGAGCTTCAGGATCTCAAAGAAGCGATTGCTGACTACACCAAGGCTATCGAACTGAAACCTAACTATGCGATGGCTTACTACCACAGAGGGCGTGCGAAGGGGCGCTTGGGCGACACAGCGAATGGATGTGCTGATCTGAAAAGGGCGGCTGACCTGGGTTCCGCCGAAGCCCGCGAGTGGTATCGAAGGTTTTGTTTGTGACTGCTTAAGCAAAATGACCAGACAACAATTCAACCTCCAGTTGGTGCTCACTATCCTTCGCTGGTACCGCCTCAACGGTCGGAAACTTCCCTGGCGGGGGATCCGCAGTCCCTACCGCATTCTGGTTTCGGAAATCATGCTCCAGCA
>PMMO01000135.1 GCA_003162215.1 Ignavibacteriota bacterium | reverse complement strand
CCAATGGATGAACCGCCGGCAGGATACTCTCCTTGTATACGCTGTGGATCCCGCTTCCGGTAAACGGTCAATCGTGCACGCCGAACACCAGCAGTCATGGGTGGAATGGTTCGACAAAATCACTTTTGTGCAGAATGCAGGCGGGTTCATTCTCCGCAGTGACAACGATGGCTGGGACCATCTGTACTACTATGCAATGGACGGTACGCTGAAGTCGCGGCTTACGTCCGGAGCCTGGTCCGTGAAAAGTGTGGCTGTGGTGGACGACAAGAATGCATACGTCTACTTCACGGCCTCCAAGGAAGCATCGACACGAACAGATCTCTATCGTGTCCGCTTGGACGGCAAAGGCCTGACACGGTTGACCAGCGGACCGTTCACCCATGAAGTGCAGGTCTCGCCTTCCGGGTCGTTCTTTATTACCACGTTCTCCAATGTCGCGACGCCCCAGAAGATGACACTTCACCGCAACGATGGAACGCTGATCAGAGAACTCGGCGACAGTTTTACGCCGGCACTCGCCGACTACCGCATGGGCCGCACGGAGATGCTGACAATTCCAACCGCCGACGGGTATCAGTTGCCGGCAGAGTGGACTCTTCCCGTCGATTTCAACCCTTCGCAGCGTTACCCGGTGTTAATCAGCATCTATGGTGGGCCGGGAGCCGCCGGCGTTGCGGACGACTGGAAACCCCTTTCGCGGCAATGGCTGGCAAAGGAAGGGATCATCCAGATCGCGGTGGATCATCGTGGGTCGGGACATTTCGGCAAGAACGGCGTCGCGCTGATGCACCGCAAACTGGGCACGTGGGAGATGGAGGACTATGGAACCGCAGCCCGATGGCTGCGCGCGCAATCGTTCGTCGACACGACAAAGATCTGCATCACCGGTGGCAGCTATGGCGGGTATGTCACCCTCATGGCACTCACGGTGCATCCCGAACTCTTTACGCACGGCATTGCAGACTACGCCGTCACCGACTGGCTTCTGTACGATTCCCATTACACTGAACGGTACATGGATTCCCCCGAGGAAAACCCCGAAGGATACCGGATGGCTTCGGTGCTCACGCATGCGCACAACCTCCAGGGCGTTCTCCGGATTGACCACGGGACGCTGGACGACAACGTGCACATGCAGAACGTCATACAGCTTGTCGATACTCTGGAGAACATGAACAAGCATTTCGAATTTATGTTGTACCCGGGCGGCCGCCATGGCTGGGGTGGCCCGAAGTACGCCCATCTCCGTTCGGAAACCTACCGCTTCTACTATCAGTATCTGCTGCAGAAGGAATTCCCCGAAACGTTGTTCAAGACGCTGGACGGGCGCGCAGGGCGGCGGCGCCCGAAGTAGACTGTATGGTCGCTGATGGAGAGATTTTGCCTGGGGGGATCTCTACGGATGGATCTTTCTTGCCAAGACCGCTCTTCTGTACACAACACACCCCGCCCACACCGCATTCATTCCCACGACATTCAAAGCAAGATACCAGTCGAGCCGACGCGCAACCGAGCAGAGCATCAGTATGAACAACTCTGTGCCGAGACCGAGGAATCCCGAGAGCCTCAACGCCGTTCGATTGCTGTACCATGCCTCCCGCTGGTCCTGGGAAACACCGTTCATCGACCATGTGTCGATGCGCATCATGAGTCTATCCTGCCAACCATAGAGCAGGAGAAAAAGTCGCTGCATCCGCAGGGCACGCGAATCCCCCGCAAGATCTTTCTTCTGGATCTCTTCTGTGATTCGATTTGCCTCATAAGCACTTCGAAGGTGAAGATATGATGTTTGATAAAAGACGTGATATGACACCCTCAGCGAGATGCCCAGGAAACCGACCAACCCGAGAAGGAACACCGGAGACCATCCGGTGTCGCGGTACAACAAGTACGAGATCGCAGCGAAGACAACCAGGTTCACCACAAAATCCCCGACCGAGTCTAGAAACCGCCCGAATCGGCTGCACATCTGTTTTGCTCTCGCGAGCTGGCCATCGGCAGAATCGAGAAGATCTTTCAGCGTAATCAAGAGCCCGGCCAGAGGAGCATACGGCATCCCTGCGAAAGCGTAGAACGCCGCAGCGGAGAGTCCTGCAATGATTGATGCGACCGTCACCTGGTTTGGTGTGACGTTGGTGGGATACAGGACCCTGACGAATTGATGGGCGATTGGCCTAAAGAGATATGTGTTGATCAGCTCGTCGGAGACATCAGACTTCACCGATGAATGATAGGAAGGTTCTAAACCGGAGGTCGAACCCCTGGTGAGGCGTGTGACGGGGTGCACCAGTACCCCTATTTCTTCCACTTTTCGGGGCGCAATGAGCGGACGGTGGCGCCGGCACGCCACATTTCCGAATTCCGCCATTCACCCAGTTCGCTTTCAAGCCGGTCTCTGTAGCCGGCCGCACCGCACGTTTCAAGCACACGGCGGGTCTCCGAGCCGTTGTGCACCGATTCATAAAGCTCGGCAAACACAGGCTTGGTGGCCTCTTCAAACCGCTTTGCCCAATCCAGCGCCCCGCGTTGAGCAGTCGTGCTGCAAGCACCGATCATCCAGTCCACACCGTTCTGACCCATCAAGGGGTAGAGACTCTGCGTGGCCTCCTCGACTGTTTCGTTGAACGCCTCGCTCGGTGTATGTCCCTTTGCCCTCAAAAGCTCGTACTGGGCCTTCATCAGGCCGGCAATAGCCCCGAGCAGCACTCCCCGCTCTCCGGTGAGATCACTATAGACTTCTTTCTCAAATGAAGTCGGAAAGAGATAGCCCGATCCGATGGCGATACCCAGTGCAAGCACGCGTTCCCGTGCCCGGCCGGTGACATCCTGGTGCACTGCAAAGCTGGAATTTATTCCGCTGCCCGCGAGGTAGTTTGTGCGCACCGTGCGTCCGGACCCCTTGGGGGCGACAAGAACAACATCCACATCGGGTGGTGGCACGACTCCGGTCTGTTCGCGGTACACAACGGAAAAACCGTGAGAGAAACAGAGCACCTGCCCTTTGCGAAGGTTCTTCTTCACCAGCGGCCATTGCTCTTTCTGTCCGGCATCGGACAACAGGTAAAGAACCATCGTGGAGCGCCGCACGACAACTTCAATGTCATCGAACAACGTCTTCCCTTCAACCCATCCGTCACGCACCGCTTCCTGCCACCCGCGGCCGCCCTTGCGCTGGCCCAGGATCACGTTGATGCCGTTGTCGCGCAGATTGAGTCCCTGCCCATATCCTTGCGGACCGTATCCCAGAATGCCTACAACGTCATTCTTCAATACAGTCCGCGCTTTTTCCAAAGGGAATTCTTCACGGGTGACGACTTCCTCTTTGACTCCGCCAAAATCCATGACTGCCATTGTGCGCTCCTCTTTTCGTTGTCAATTGTCTATTGTCCACAGTCCATTGTCAATGTTCATCCTGCCGCAACAAGTCTCGGTCGCTCATCCATCTCGACAAACTCTGATGTCAATGCCAAGATGCGTTCTCCTTCCTACATGGAGCGTTCCAGTTCTTTCACGATCCGTGAGCTTACTTCCTGTGTTGTTTGCTCCCCGCCGAGATCGGGGGTGCGAATGCCTGCCGCAATCGTCGCGGAGACGGCACGCTCCACAGCTCGCGCCTCTTCTTCTCTGCCGAATGAATAGCGGAGCAGCATGGCCGCACTGAGAATCGCGCCGACCGGGTTTGCAATACCACGACCTGCAATGTCAGGGGCAGATCCATGAATCGGTTCGTACAACCCCAGATTCCCTTCTCCAAGGCTGGCGGATGGTAGCATTCCCATCGAACCGGCTAAAACTGATGCTTCATCGGTCAGGATGTCACCGAACATGTTCTCAGTAACAACCACATCCATAAAGGCCGGCCCGGTAATGATGCGCATCGAAGCAGTATCTACCAGGACATGCTCTAGAGCCACATCTGGATTCTGGGCGCCAATCTGGGTGGCAATCTGGCGCCACAGCCGGGATGACTCCAGCACGTTGGCCTTGTCCACCGAG
>PMMO01000258.1 GCA_003162215.1 Ignavibacteriota bacterium | reverse complement strand
CTGCCGTATGCCGGGCTCCGCGGGCTTCACCCGCTGCGGGAGGCCTTCGATATATTTATTGTATGTCGTCTGATACCGCCTCCATTCCCGGAGATAGTCTTTCATCGGCGAAACCGCCAGAACCAGGAGGAAGAGAACGGCAACGACTGCAAAGATCCTTCGGAGGTTCTTCTTCAATAGATTTCCCTCCAGGGCCATGTCCAGCTCCATTCAGGTCCGCGGAAGAGTGTCCCGATCGCCGTCAGGACAACCACGATGATGACGAACCATGTCATAATCCACCAGGTCAGCGGTCGTGGNNCGTGAACCCAGCCAGCCGATGAAACCAGTTTCTTTCCGAATGAAGTATGGAAGCAACATGCATCCCACTACCACAATGGACGGCACAAGCATCGCGTAGACCTTGTAGAGCAGAAACACAATCGCCAGGACAGCAGCCACCCCCAGGAGAAGAATCAGCGTCTCTCGCTGGTTTTCCTTCCAGAGCCCTTCCAGCTTCACGTTCACCCGGAAGTAAGGAATTGCCACCAGTGCGAGTATGACCAGCGTGGGGAGGATGACGCCGGCCACGACAGGTGGGAAATAATGGAGCAACTCCTGAAGTCCGAGGAAATACCAGGGCGCCTTTGCGGGGTTGGGCGTGTGCTCAGGATTGGCAATCCATTCCAGCGGGGCATTGAAGAAGAGCGAGAGCACGGCGAGCACGATGACCATGACCATAAATGCAATCGCCTCCCTGACCACCAGGTGGGGCACGGTCATGACCAGTTCTTCCTCTTCCTTCCTGACGCGAGCTGCCGTTCGCCCTTTAATGAAGGCAATTCGTTTTGGCACTTTCTTGGCGTCAGAGGTCTTTTCTACTTTGAATTCAGCCATCTCTACACCCCTCCATCCTTTCTCACTCGCCAGAAGTGTATTCCCATCAGCAGGACGGCAAAGACGGGGAGGATGAAGCAATGCAGGACATAGAATCTCACCAGTGCATTTTCTCCGACTATATTTCCTCCAAGCAGAAGAAACGAGATCTTCTCCCCGAGCCCAAACGGCATCGCCCGCACCATGTTTGTCCCAACAGAGATCCCCCAGTATGCAAGCTGATCCCACGGAAGGAGATAGCCGGTGTAGCTCAGAAGAATCGTGATCACAAAGAGAACGACTCCGACCACCCAGTTGAATTCCTTCGGTGGACGGTATGAGCCTGTATAGAAGACCCGTAACATGTGAAGGAAGACGATCGCCACCATCGCGTGTGCTCCCCACCGGTGCAGGTTCCTGAGGAACTGGCCGGAGGAGACCACGAATTGCAGGTCTTTCATGTCGCCGTACGCCTGTTGTACCGACGGACGATAGTAGAGCATGAGCAGAGCGCCGGTAATGACAAGAATGACAAACAGGCCGGCAGAGAGTCCCCCGAGTCCCCATGTGTAGGTGAACTTGATCGAACGTTTGCGAACCTTTGCCGGGTGAATATGAAGGAAGAAGCTGTACAACACCGCCTCAGCGCGTGTGCGATTCGAAAGTGGCAGCCCATGACGAAAGATCGACCGCCACACTTGCGACTGAGTCACACTTTTCAGAACTGTCTTCACGGCCGCTCTCCTAACGTACATTCCATGACATTGCAGATCGCTGCAGTACTTCAGACCTTCAATGTTACTTCTTCCTGGACAACAATTGACTTATCCACAACCAGCTGCCCCTGATCATCGAGCGACATCGCAAACCGGGGGAGAGGTCTCGGGGCGGGGCCGGCAATCACATTTCCCTCCCTGTCGAATTTGCTTCCGTGGCACGGGCACGCGACAATGCCCTCCTCGGCTTTCCAATTTGCGATGCATCCGAGATGAGTGCACACCGCAGATAGAGCGTAGAAATATCCTTCCTTTGCCCGGACGATGAACACCTTCTGTTCCTTATTGAGCGTGACGCTTCCCGGAGGATAGTATTCGGGTGGGCCGATCTTAAAGCGCATCGGCGGCTCTTTCACAACGTTGGGAGAGAGGTATTCAGCGCTAAGTACCATGCCCCCGAGCGTCGTGACACCAATGGCCCCCATGCCGATCAGTTCGAGAAAATGCCGTCGGGAGAATGACGGTGACTGTTCCGGCGGAAGCATCGGTTTTTTGTCGTCAGACTTTTCCATTCTGCCGTAGCCCTAAAGGTGTCCTTATTCGATCTTCATTGATGCGGAGACAGTATATGCTTCCATGGTTATGCACCCCACCGGACATCGCATTGCACAGAGACCGCAGCGAATGCAGATATTCTCGTCTTTGATCATTACCGAACCAACTTCCGTTTCATTCTGACCGCCGATGAGCACGTCAAACTGCTCTCCGATTTCTGTCGCCAGAGCCTGCTCGGCCTCGACCAGGTCCACTGCGACGAGATCGATGCAACTCTCCGGACAGATATCAACACACCCGCCACAGAGAATGCACTCAGTGCCGGTCTCTTCACCTTTTTCATTGAAGACGGTGTTCTCCCAGCAATGCAGGCAGCGGGTTGCTTCCTGTCGTGCCTGTTCCTCGGTGTAGCCCAGTTCAATCTGTGCCAGCCCGATGCGCCGATCGATCGGAAGTGCCGGAATGGGAACACGGGGGAGTTGCTCGTAGCCCCACTCCCGCCTATAGGTCCCGGTGTTGGCAATAATAATTTCTGCATCTCGCGTGGTGAGCGCGACTTCTACATCCACATCGCGAGTCCCGGTGAGATACGCATGGATCGATTGTGCCGCCTTCTTCCCATTTGCGATGGCATCGATGGCGTTCCTCGGGCCAAACGATACATCGCCCCCTGCGAAGATCCCTGCCGCGCTTGTTGCAAGAGTTTTTGGATCAACATTGATGGTGTTCCGCGGCGAGAGTTCGATCCCGTCTTCAGGACGCACCCAGGTGAGATCGGATGTCTGGCCAATCGCCATAATGAGCGTGTCGNNGGAGCTGTCGAAGACAGACGTGCAGGCAACAGTTTCCAGGCCGACGACCCTTCCGTTTCGCGCGAGGATCCTGTTCGGCCCCCTCCGGGTATGGATCTGAACCCGCTCATCGAGCGCGTCGTGAATCTCCTCTTTGGAGGCCGGCATCTCGTGCCAATCCTCGAGGCAGACCATGTGGACCTCTTTCGCGCCGAACCGGACTGCAGACCGGGCAACATCGAGAGCCTCGGTCACATCCGTGACATGCCCGACCTCAAGCTTCTCCTGCCGCGCAGCAGTCCGGGCGACGTCGATCGCAACGTTACCGCCGCCGACCACGATGACTTTGTTCCCGAGCTCGACGCGGTATCCCAGATTGACGTTCAGGAGAAAATCCACAGCCCTGAGAACGCCATCGTTCTCCACTCCATCGATCCTGAGGTCACGGCTCTTGTGAGCNNGGATCAGTTCGATCTCCTTGCGCACCACCTCCCGGGGGAGGCGGTATTCGGGGATGCCGAGTCGCAGCATCCCGCCGGCGACGGCCTGCGCCTCAAAGACCGTCACATCGTATCCGAGCAATGCCAGGTCGTGTGCGCATGAGAGGCCGGCCGGGCCACCGCCGACCACGGCAACCTTCATTCCATTTTTTCTGACCGACGTTCCGAAGACCTCCTTGAGGCGCTCCAGATCTACCATGCTTTCGACACCGAATCGCTCGCACACGAACCGCTTCAGTGCGCGGATGGCGATGGGCTGATCCAGCGTCCTGCGACGACAGGATGTCTCACATGGGGCGGCACACACGCGTCCACAGATGGAGGCAAAGGGATTCGGGCGCCGCGCGACATGGTACGCTTCCCGGTATCGTCCCTCTTCAATCAACCCGACATAACGACCCGCTTCCGTATGCACCGGGCACGCTGCCATGCACGGGAAGTTTGAGTCAAGCCATTCGAGGTCGACGAATTTGATTTGCTCGGGCATTGATCAGAAACCGGCAATTACTTGTGGATGTCAAAGTCGACTGTTGCGTTTCCCTTGTCGGAAACTTCGATGGCCACATCCTGACCCTTCAATTTCTCATGCCAGATCTTCAGCGTATACTTCCCCGGAGGGACATTCTTGATCTCATAACTGCCATCCTTCGCGCTGACGGCGTAGTAGGGCGTCTCAACGACATACACGTGACCTTCCATTTCAGGATGGACATTGCACAGAAGAGTTGCCGCACAGCCCGGTTCCTTGAAGGTGTACGATTTGAACTGTCCTTTTGGCCAGGAACCAAGATTGAACTTGTCACAGCATTTGTCCGGGCAGAAAACATTGTGCAGGACATCATCGCTGTTCATGAAATCCACCGTAGTCCCGCTCAGGACAGGAAGGACATGGGGCACAAACATCAGGTTCTTCTGGTCAATCCGCGAGTGTTCCTTCGGGGCAGGAAACGTCTTGCCTGCGATCTTGTCGATATAGATGATGGCATCACCGCTGTTCTTGACGCCTTTGGCCTTCACCGTACCTGTGATCCCGCCGGCCAGTGCAAGCTGTAGCCCTCCCAGCACGACTACCGCCGTAATCAGTGTGACATGGATCCGTTTCATAGAGTCAATCCTTTGAAGTGTTATGAGTGAAAAGTTTGTCAGATGCCAAGTGTCAACATGGCTGCCACCTGACCTGGCTGAAGTTTTGTGTCACCGTTGGCAAATTGCTTTGCGAAGCTCGCGCGCAGAGTGATCTTCATGTTGGGACGCACGAGGAACATGACACCCGGAACAATCTGGCCGTCGGTGTACGAGACGGTCTGCCCGGGGTTTGCCTGATCGGGCGCTTCACCCGTCCACGATTCATACCGGATGCCTGGGAGTAACCAGGGGAACACTGTCACGTCGAGCTCCGCGAACCAGACGGTGGAATTGATGCCGAC
>PMMO01000057.1 GCA_003162215.1 Ignavibacteriota bacterium | reverse complement strand
AGCTCCCCGCATTGATGATATCAACCGCCGATCCGGCAGCAAGCTCGATATGAAACCCGATCGGATTCGCGGGTTTCTGAATATCAATTTCTGCAGTCGACATCATGATCTGGTTTTCTGTGAGGTCAAAGTTGGTGAGTCGGTTTGTGTGACTGCGCGGTCGGCCGACGTTCCAGCTGAAATAGCTGTCCACAAATCCACCGATGATGATCGGTGAAGTTGAATCCTTGGCCGCGGCTTGAGCCTGCAATTGCGGCGGCAAAAATACAAGAGATACGAACAGAATGCCGATAGACAACACGACTGCCAATTTCACTTTTTTCGCCTTCATCGTGCCCCTCTTTCTTCTCGTAGTTGTTTGGTCGCCTGCAAGCACTCCACTACAACGCGCTGTCTCCAGACTCCTCGGTGCGGACCCGGATCACTTCATCGATTGTCGACACGAAGATCTTTCCATCCCCGATTTCCCCTGTCTTTGCCGTTTTCAGAATGGCCTGCAACGCCACGTCCAACAGGTTGTCGGGAACCACTACTTCAAACTTCATTTTTGGCAGGAAGCCGATATGATACTCGGACCCCCTGTACATCTCCGTATGTCCCTTCTGCCTTCCGATCCCCCGCACCTCAATGATGGTCATCCCCTTGATCCCGGCGTCCAGCAGGGCTTCTCGGACGTCGTCCATTTTATGGGGTCTGATAACGGCTTCGATTTTCTTCATGCTGCTCCTCTTAACAGTTGTAGGATATGAGGGTGATCCCCGGTTGTCGGGCCGCGGGACTTTACATATATAAATCGCTTTGCCAGTGGCACCTTACTTAGTGTTGTCATATACTCTATGTTCATTAGAAAGTAACGTTTTTGTAGTCAATGTCAAGCATTATTTTAGGTATGCTTTACACACAGTGCTGACGATATCCTGCGCTGCGGAGATAACGAGATGTTTCTCTACCGACGCAGTGCCGGCGACTTCACTGAAGTGAAAAAGATGGCTCTGCTCAGATGACGCGCACCCCTTCAGCATTTGTGATTCCCCTCTCCATTCCTTAACTTTTCGTTGTCTCTTCGAATCCTCCACCATCGCGGATACTACAATGTCTCTTCGCCAATCAATGAAGTCGCTGCTCTCACCATTTCTCCTCGGGGCATGGTGTATTTCCAGTCCTGCCCAGGACGTGCAAAAACCGACCATTGAATGGATGCATTCTCCGGAAGCCATGGAGATCGCAGCCACGCCTACAACCCGGTGGCTCGCCGAGGGCCGCGCGATAGTTTTCGACAACCGCAAACCTCCGGAAGAACGCACAATTGAACTGCTCGACCCTGAGTCAGGCAAGCGCGCGCCACTGCTGGACCCCGCAAAAACACTTGGCAAGCTGAAAGAGCTCCTGGGCGAAGCTGCTGCCCCACGCACACTTCCGTTTCCTCAAGAGATCGATGGTAAGGGAAAGACGGCACTCTACGTCTTTGGCGGAGATGTCATTATCCTGGATATCCCATCTGCCACTTTTTCCCGGATCACTCAAACTCCCGATCCGGAGTCATGCGTGCACCTTTCGCCCGATGGCGGGAAGGTGGCCTACGTCAGGAGTAACAACCTGTTCGTGTATGATCAAGGCACGAAGACGGAACATCAGCTGACTACTGATGGATCCGACAGTGTACGGAACGGAACCCTTACCTGGGTCTACTGGGAGGAAATCTTCGGACGGTTCGACGTCGGCTACTGGTGGTCCCCCGATTCACGAGCCATCGCTTTTCTCCGGACAGATGAATCCGGCGTGAGTGTCCAGCACTATGTCGATGTCAAGCCATGGACTCCTCGCGTGATTACTCAACGCTACCCGAAGATCGGCGAGAAGAACCCCTCCGTGAAGCTCTGCATTGTGAACATTCAGAACGGCGCGCCGACCTGGGTCGACATGAGCGGCCAGCCATACGAATACCTCGTGCGGGTCCAGTGGCTCCCCGACGGGAACAGTCTGAGTGTGCAGACAATGAATCGCCTCCAGACTGAGAAAGATCTCCTCTTTGCCGACCGTGCAACGGGCCAGGCAAAGCACATACTCAAAGAGATCGATCCGGGATGGGTCAACGTCGACGATGACCTTGTGTTTCTGAAAGACGGGAAACACTTCATCTGGTCATCAGAACGTGACGGATATAAGCATCTCTACCTGTACACACTTGACGGAAAGTTGGTCAACCAAATCACCAGGGGTTCCTGGGCGACATTTTCTGCAGGAGGTGGCGTCGCCTGGGTACAGCGATCGATCGTCGGGATCGACGAGCAGAGTGGGTGGCTCTTCTTTACCGCGCTGGAGAAGTCCTCCATCGAGCGTCACCTCTATCGAATCCACCTGGATGGCTCCGGGATGAAACGGCTTTCACAGGAAGAAGGGTCCCATGATGCATTGTTTAGCCCGGCCGGGCATTACTACTTTGACCGGTTCTCCAATGCCTCCACGCCTCCCGGGCTGACTCTTCACCGCGCCGGGGGAGATTCCGTCATGACGCTTGCGGCGCCGCAGACGGAGAAGTTTGCCGCAAGGGGTATCCAATGCCCTTCCTTTTTTGCGATCCCGGCGCGTGACGGCTTTCCGCTTCCTGCCCAGATCCTGAAGCCGCGGGACTTCGATCCATCAAGGCGATATCCTGTGATCTTCTTTGTCTATGGCGGTCCGTCTGCTCCCCAAGTAGTCAACAGCTGGCAGCGCGACGTGGTGTGGGAGAACATCCTTGCTGACAACGGATACCTGGTGGCCCGCGTGGATCCTCGTTCGGCGACCGGAATCAGCAAGAAACTGGAAAATCTTGTGCTCAACCACATTATGGGTGAAAACGAATTGAATGATCTCGTTGATGCGGTTCGATGGACGAAGGCTCAATCATACGTGGATTCGACCCGGATCGGAATCTGGGGGTGGAGCGGCGGTGGGTCCTACACGCTCCTGGGGATGACCCGCTCAACGGAGTTCAAAGCCGGCATTGCTGTGGCGGGCGTATCCGATGTGCGCTTCTACGACACGAAATGGGGCGAAGCAGCCATGAAAACGGAAGCGGAGAACAGGGCAGGGTACGACACCGTTTCGTTTCTCAAGTATGCGAAGAGCCTCCATGGCCGGCTCATGATTGTCCATGGCACGTACGATGACAATGTCCATATTCAGAATGCGTGGGCATTCATCGATGAGCTTATCAAGGCGAAGAAGCTCTTCGAGCTGATGGTGTACCCGATGCGGATGCACGGGATTACCGATACTCCGGCGCGGATACATTTGTATACCACCATGCTGGATTTCTGGAAACGAAACCTCTAAAGAGGACGAAGCCACCGATTGCGCGGAGTGCACAGGCAATAAAAAGCCCCGGCCGACATGTGTCGACCGGGGCTGAAATGGCCCTTCAAGCCAGGAAAGGCTTACGCCTTCGTTACGCCTGTGGCCTGGAGACCCTTCGGACCCTTCGCAACCTCGAAGGCGACTGTGTCGCCTTCGTTGAGGCTCTTGTATCCGTCACCGATGATCTCCTTGAAATGCACAAAGACATCTTCGCCGGTTTCGCGTGAAATAAAACCGTAGCCCTTGGCTCCGTTGAACCACTTTACTGTTCCTTTTTCCATGGAACAGATCCTTTCGAATAATGCAAATCCGCAGCCGGCGGACACGGTCATCGACATCTCGTGTGCCTTAAAAACAAAAAAACCGCAATCTGGCTTCATGTTGCCCAGGGTTGCGATTTTTGCCGTTCAGCTACGGGTTTGATTTGCGAACTCTCGCGAGTCCTCCTCCGGTTTCCCGAAGCCAACCAAAGCCCCACAACGATGTACAAATGATAGTGCAATAACATACAACATCAGGGCATCAATAGCAAGTAGCGTCGTCACAGTGCAATTTGCACCTTCCCCACCTACGGCACCATCCAAGGAACGCAGGAGACCCGACGTGTGTTTTCGAATTCATACTGATCAGAGATACTCAAAACACACAGGAGGATTTATGTCATTTGTAAACAGGATGCTTGCTCTTGTTCTCACGTTGGGCCTGGCAGGTTCGGCCCTTGGTCAACAGCAAAAAGGGGATATTGATATTACCGACACATTCCGCTATACTTTCACCAAGCGACACGTCCTGGTACCTACATGAGCTACAGTGCGCAATAGCGAACTTGCGAGCGGAGGAACTGTGAACGCGAGGTGCACCCGCTGGTTGTCTATCCTGCTTCTCTGCCTCCATCCGATCACGAACGCTCAGTGGTCGTATGCACATCAGACTATCGACCCTGCTCTTGCCAACAGTTTTCAACGCGCACTCGACAGTGTGCGCAGCGTGCAAGACGTCAGGGGCGCTTCTGCAGCTGTGCTGATTCCTGGACAAGGGATGTGGCAGGGAGTGTCCGGCGTTTCATCTGTCAATCCCGTCAGAAACGTTACACCCGACATGCTCTTTGGCATCGGGAGCAATACAAAAGCGTTCATCAGTACGACGATCCTGAAGCTCGCCGAGGAGGGGATGTTGTCGCTTGACGACTCGTTGAGCCGTTGGCTCCCCCCTTACGCAAACATCACGGGTTCCGTGAAGATCCGCCAATTACTGAACATGACGTCCGGGCTGTTTGACTATCTCAACGACTCTAACAAAGAGGGCGAATCAGTTTCCGCCAATCCCACAAGACTCTGGACGCCAGAAGAAATCCTGTCAGCCTTCGTCGGTCCCCCCCATGGACCACCTGGAAGCCCGTACAGATACTGTAATACGAACTATGTCCTCCTGGGCATGATCATAAAGAGTGTCACAAGTTCCTCTGTCGCCTCACAGCTCAGGCTGCGCATTCTGACACCTCTCTCTCTCGATCAAACATATCTCGCGGTCGAGGAAACACACGCCGGTCTTGTGGCACACCCCTGGAACCAGGGCACCGATTTCTCATCAACACCGATCACAGCGCATTACAGTATTCTCTGGACAGCCGGGGGGATGATGTCAACCGCTGAAAACTTGGCTCGTTGGAGCAAAGCTCTTTACGGTGGGAATGCTATAACGCAAGCATCGCTCGATCAGATGTTGACGTTTGTTCCCATGGTGGCCACTGGTGCGCCCGGCTTTGAATGGAATGGCTACGGCTTGGGAGTTAGGCAGGGTTCGTTTTTGGGGAAGAGAATTCTTGGGCATGGGGGACAAGTGATGGGCTATGTGTCAATTGTTGCATATCTCCCCCAGGCCAGTGCAAGTTTTGCCGTTTTGCTTAACGCCTCTGAGCCAAATGAAGTTGAATTTCTGACTGCCCTACTGGGTGCGTATTTGAGGACGGTCGCGACTCGACCTTCCCCGCCAGGGTTCATGTACGCACTTTCCGGGAAAAACGACAGCGCATGTGTCTACAGAGCCGACAGCTCAACAGGTAGCCTGAACAGCATTGGCCGCTATCTCTACGGAGAAATCGTGAATGCCCGGGTGCATCCCAAGACCGGGAGATTCTGGGGTCTTTCCAATGCCCTCGGCTGGGAGCTCGTTCACATAGATGGTGCCAGCGGAGAGGCCTATCCTCGGGTTGGAATCGTCATTCCCCCCGGGACGTCAACCGACTTCAAAGGGATGGATTTCTCCCCTCAGGGAACGCTCTATGTTGGCGCAGGAGACGGACGAATCTACGCTGTTGACACAGCAAGCGGGGTTGGTGCCCTCGTAGCCTCAACGAAAATCCCCCTTTCAGGGCTTGCTTTTGATCCGCTTACCGGCACCCTGTGGGCATCGGTGCGCGCCAATGCCTCCCTCAGAGATCGAATCTACAGGATCAACCTGCAAACCGGAGACACCGTGGGCGTTGGCAACACGGGGTTCAATCAACCATTGGCCGATATCGCCTGTGATGAACAGGGAAATCTCTTCGGCGTTATCGGCACCGGAACCGGATCGCCGGCCAATCGTCTGGCCCGTTTGAGTACGGCAACAGGCAAATGGACAGAGATCGGCTCGTTTGGTCAAGGAGGGATCGAGACTATCGCATTCTCTCCGGCTTCGCTTTCATCCGGCGTGGATCGATCGACAACCCAGGGACTGTACACGGAGTTCAGCCTGGCTCAGAACTATCCAAACCCTTTCAATCCGAGTACTACCATCGGGTTCAGGGTACTGGGTGACGGGTCCCGGGCATCGGGATCAGACA
This sequence comes from Ignavibacteriota bacterium, assembly GCA_003162215.1. Lineage (GTDB taxonomy): Bacteria > Bacteroidota > Ignavibacteria > UBA10030 > UBA6906 > Fen-1255. The sequence continues at coordinate 8,538 of PMMO01000057.1, read as the reverse complement.
CCCGGACCCGGAACCCATTACCCGGAACCCGTACGGTGAAGCTCTCCGTCTACGATCTTCTCGGTCGCGAGGTGGCAGTGCTGGTGAATGAACCGAAAGCGGTAGGGGAATATTCGGTGGAGTTCGACGCTTCGGGGCTGGCAAGCGGGGTGTATGTCTATCGGTTGCAGGTCCGCCCTCTGGACTCCGCCGTCGGGCGTGACTCCAGAAGCGGAGCGGGGGCCAACAGTTTCGCAAAGACGATGGTGCTACTAAAGTAGCATGCGAGAGGGTGCAAGAGAGGNNCGAGAGTCCCATCCAAACGGCGAGTCCTTCCCTGCCCTTTTGGCCGGTGTCGTGAAGGAGTGCGCTACCTCAAGAGTGCCGCGGCACACCAGAGAAGGGGAGCCTGTCCATGCAGGTCTCCAACGTTCCGTTTGCGATCGAGATAATACTGCAGGTCGTTCTTTTTGCCTGTTCCTTCACACACCTCATGAACATCTGCATTCTCGTCAAGGTAACTGACGACCGCTAGCCAGCCCATTCTTGCAGCCGGGCCATAGTTCTCTTCGTCCAGCCAGCCATTCTTGACACCGGTGATGAGCGCAAAAGTGAACATGGCCGAGCATGAGGTCTCCTGCCAGGAATCTGGCTCGTCGATGAGTTGATGCCACATTCCATCGATCCCCTGGTACTTCAGCAACGATGACATCATCGTGCAATAACCCTCCATGATGCGGGAGCGATCGGCATTGTTCTTAGGCAGCGAGCAAAGCAGCTCGCTCATCCCGGCCGCCATCCAGCCGTTGCCCCGGCCCCAGAAAAATGGCGCGTCGGGCGCGTGATAGAAAAGACCGTTGGGCCGTTGCAGTGAATCAAGATACACAACCATCTCTCTTGCGGCCCGTTCGATGTATCGGCGATCGCCGGTGGCGCGGTAGGCCTGGGCCTGAGCTGCGGTGATCATGAACATGTCATCGATCCAGAGACGGGTCTGCCAGGTAAGACCCTTTCTGAAATATTTCCAGGATTCTTCGTTCGCGTTTGACCCGAAAGGCTCTCCCCATTGCCTGTCGGCCATGTTTCTACCGAGATCGAGACATCGCCGATCATTGTTTTGCATGAAAATCTCGAAAGGAACGGCAGCGAACACAGTGAGATCGACATGGTCAGGCACGGGAACCAGATCCTTCCGCTCATCCAAAAGGGGCTCGAACCGCCGAACCAATGCCGCCTGCAATGCCGTGTCGCCGGCAAGCCGGGCAAACATCAGAGCCCCGTACCAGGTGCACGTCTCAGGATACGTAATATACTTCGCCGGCTCAGCGCGACCGGAAACCGCGAGAGGACTTTTCACAAAGCGTGCGGCCACCCGTCTGCCAATCTCCAGCGGAGAGCTGCCGGGGGGCCACGGGCCAAAATCTGTCACTGATGCTTTGGGCACATCCCAGTCATCATTTGAACGCACTGGTGATCCGTCAACAAACCTGAAACAATTGGGAAGTTCATTAATCTCCGGCAATTCTGCAACAGGTCTCCGCATATTCTGGCCGATGCCCGGGGCAGCACACACTAAGACACTAACTGCCAGAAGTGCAGCGACTTGAATGAGGCGCATACGGACAGCCCGCCTCACTTCTTTTCCAGAGGTTTCCATTCTTCTTTGAATTCCAGATTGGGGTCGAAACTGGTCTGGTCTGTGAGAAGATATTCCCCGCGATTGTTGACCATGCGGCCCGCGACGGGGGCGGGCGATTCCTTACAGCCAATAGCAAACATTCTTCATCATTCTCAGACTTCATGTATTCTTAATCCGTTCTTCATCTATCCCGCCTTGCATCTCGTAGAGCCCTGTGCTACCTTTTTTCCGCCTGCTTCCGCCGATCGCTGATCTTTCATGGATGACAAATGAAATACGGAGCTCACTGTTACCTGTTTACCAGCCGCTGGTCTGACAACGATCTCTACCTTCTTGATCTGGCAAAAGAGCTCGGCCTGAGCATTTTCGAGCTGTCTGTAGGGGATGATGTCCCCTTCGATGTACGCCGTACCGGCAACCATGCCTCGTCTCTTGGACTCGAACTGATTATCGGGCCCGGTGGAGCATGGCCTCTGGAGTGTGACCTGTCCGCCGATGATCCGGCAGACCGCGCAAAAGGACTCGCATGGCATTGCCGGCAGGTTGACGCGGCTGCGGAACTGGGCGCCATCGCTTACGCCGGCGCCATGTACGGCCATCCAGGTGTCGTCAAGCGCCGCCGCCCCCCGGCCGGTGAGTCTGGCTGGACAGCTGAAGGACTTCACGCACTGGCGGAGTATGCCGCAAGCCGCAATGTGCTCATCGCACTTGAATCTATGAGCCATTTTCGCACGCATCTTGTCAATACACCGGAACAATTGCTTCGCCTCATCGATCTGGCGGACCATCCTGGTCTTCGCGTCCTTTTCGACACCTACCATAGCATCACTGAGATCCGGAGCTATGCCTCGGCATTAAGAACCTTCGGAAAACGCCTCTTCGGACTCCACGCGTGTGAGAACGACCGTGGCGTTCCCGGTGGCGGACTCGTTCCGTGGGGAGAAGTCTTCTCTACTCTCCACGAGATCGGCTTTGATGGCTATGTCGGTCTCGAGGGCTACAATTCAGCTATCGATGATTTTGCATTTCAGCGCGGGATGTTCCACAATCTTTGTCCCGAGGGACGGATATTCGTTCGGGATGGGATTGCGTTCCTACGCAGAATGGAGGATCAATTCCATGAGCGATAACTTTGTCAAGCCTTCACCCTCTGATCGGCCACTGCAATTCGTTCCGTCATTTGAACGGATCACTGTNNAAGCCCCGCCATTACGGAGTATTATCCATTCAAAATCTTATCCGCGTGGAGAATGTCGGCGTACATCCCATTCTTGATGCACTCGACATTGCGTTTCGCCTGCGCGAGAGAACCAAGGATGTAGCGGTTCGCAATAAACACCTTTCTTGAATCGGACTCCGCTTCATCAAGAAGAAGATACCCGATCACAAGATAGCCATAGAGCTCGACGAGGTCCTTTGCGGCAACATCCTGGAAACTGGTGTCTTTCCGGTCAACCACGAAACGTAAACAGTCCAGAAACAGTTGCCGGATTTCCTTCAAGCACGTGGCCAGCTGCGAGAGACCACCGAGGTATTCTTTCGCTTCCTTCTGTTCAAAATGTGAGCGCAGGATGTCGTTGATCACTGAACCGATGGCGGCAACAACCTGCAACTGGGATGTGCCCTCATAGATGTTCGTGATGCGGGCATCACGCGCGAGGCGTTCCACCCTGAATTCCTTCATGTATCCGGTGCCGCCATGGATCTGGAGCGCATCATAGGTAATGTTGTTTGCTGACTCCGTCAATATCAGCTTCGTCAACGGCGTCAGCAGTCCCGCGATGCTCGTTGCCTGACGGAGTTCCGCCACCAGGTCCGTGATCGACTTCCCCTCTTCCTTCCGCTTCTCGATCAGTTCTTCCAGCTTCTCTTTGCGGTCGACAGATTGCGCCCCACGATAGAATAACGAGCGATTCATCTCCAAAGTGACGCGCATTTCGATCAAGATGTTGGAGACCGCCGGGAAGGAATAGATGGGCTTGTTGAACTGAATGCGGTCCTTCGCATACATCAGGGCTTCTTCATAGGCCGCCTGCGAAATACCGAGTGCCTGAGCAGAAACGCCCATGCGCGCTCTGTACATCAAGTCAATAACATACTTGATCAAGCCAAACTTGCGGCTGCCGATGAGCTGTGCCGGAGTATCGTTGAACTGCAGTTCGCACGTAGGCGACCCGTGGATGCCGAGCTTGTTTTCTATGCGGCGGACCACAACACCGTCGCGCCCATAGCAAGCAAAGAGGCTCAAGCCACGGCCGTCTTTTGTTCCCGGTTCCGAACGCGCAAGAACGACAAGGACCTGTCCGTTGCCATTGGTGATAAACCTCTTTACACCGCGCAGGAACCACTGCCCCTTCTCATTCTGATATGCCTGCAATTTCACCGCCTGCAGATCGGATCCGGCGTCCGGCTCGGTCAGGGCCATTGCCCCTGTGTGTTCACCGGTGCAGAACTTCGGCAAATACTCCACGCGCTGCGTTTCGTTGCCGAACTTTCTGATCGTATCGCCGATATCCTGGAGGCCGAAGATGTTCATGAGCGATGCATCCGCCCGCGAGACCATTTCTACAGCCATCATGTACATCGTGAACGGAAAATTCAACCCGCCGTATTTCCGCGGCAGGATCATCCCCATCAGATCCGCCTTGGAGAGTTCTTCCAGATTCTTCCGCGTTCCGGCAGCATACGTCACCGCTCCGTCATGCCACTGCACGCCCTCGTGGTCTACTTCCGCCGCCCGCGGGGCAATGCGATTTGCGGAAAGATCACCTATCACTTCAAAGACTTTGCGGTAGTTCTCCATGGCATCATCGTAATCGACCGGGGCATCCTTGTAGTGCTTCGACTGAGCATAGTCGTCTTCCGCGATAGCGACGGTTTCCTGGAGATGCATTCTCTTGAAATGAAACTGGATGTCGGAATTGTCAAGAAAGTAGTTTGCCATGGATGCACCTATTTCAATTTGTTCCTGAACACTTCGATGAACCGCGGAATCACTTCCGTCGCATCACCCACTATGCCGTAATGGCTGATACCGAAAATAGGCGCCCCGGGATCTGAATTGATGGCAATGATGTTGTTGGATTCCTGCATCCCGGCACGATGCTGGATCGCACCGGAGATGCCGACCGCTATATACAGTTTTGGGCGAACTGTGACGCCGGTCTGCCCTACCTGCCGTTCGGGTGGCACAAATCCCGCATCCACCGCAGCACGACTTCCGGCAACTTCGCCACCGAGCGCATGAGCGAGATCGTAGACTAACTTGAAGTTCCCTTTGGATCCGAGTCCGTAGCCGCCCGCGACAATAATGGGCGCTGCCTTGAGGTTGACTCTGTTCTCTTCCCTATGCTGCTCGATAATCGTTACGATTTCATCGGCAGGACCCGCAATGTACGGGATCGAGGTCACTTTGCCGGCCACAGGATTGTCCACCGGGTGCATTTCCATCACACCCTCACGAACCGTCGCCATTTGCACGGGGTTTTCCGGCGTGATGATCGTTGCAATGATGTTGCCTCCGAATGCCGGCCGGATCTGCAGCAGCAGGTTCTTGTAGTCTTTGCGCAAATAGGCGACATCGGAAATCTGCAGATCGGTGCAATCGGCGGTCAAGCCGCTTCGCGTCGCCGAGGCGACCCGGGGAGCAAGATCGCGCCCGATAATGGTCGCACCAAACAGCACGATGCGTGGAGACCGGGTACGCACCAGATCTGATAGGATCCTGCTGTAAGGGATCGTGCGATACTGGTTGAGAGCCGGATGATCGATCACGATCGCTTCGTCGGCCCCGAACCGGAACGTGTCCGCCACAAGACCATCGACGTGATCACCCATGACCACAGCTTTTAGCGATCCACCCATCCCCTGCGCCAGTTTCCGCCCCTTGCACAGCAGTTCAAAACTCACGTCCGCCGGCTTCCCATACCGCTGTTCGATAAAGACCCAAACGTCACTTGTCATCGTGCTCATGAGCGCATTATCCTAGAATATGGTCTTCCATCAGTTTGTCGATCAGTTTGCCGAGTCCGGTTTTCGTCGGCTCGATCATCTCCTGGTCACCGCCGCTGAGCACCACGGATTCGACCTTGTAAACCTTTGTCGGTGATCCCGCAACGCCGCAGCGTTCGGGGTCCAGCTTCAGATCGTCCATCGTGAGCGTCTTGATGAACAACTCGCGCGATTCGTACTCGTGGACGAGCTGATCGACATAGAGCAATGAGTTCCCTTCGGCCATCTTCTCGATTTCCATAAGCGACTTGGCGCCTTTGTGGCTCATCACGCGTCTGGCGCTGAAGGGGCGCGGTTCCACGGCATCCTTGATCACGGTTACGAGCACTGGAAGCGTGCAACGCACAATTTCGTACCCACCTTCAATCTTGCGCCGGGCGGTGACCGTGCGGCCATCGATCTTGAGGATCTCCTCAAGATAGGTAATCTGGGGGAGGTGCAATTTCTCACCGGTCTGCGGCCCCACCTGTGCGGTATCACCGTCGATTGCCTGGCGTCCTGCAAAGATGAAATCGTATCCGCCGATTTTCTTCACCGCCTCGGCCAGGACATATGATGTTGCCAGCGTGTCGGCACCGGCGAATTTCCTATCGCTGATGAGGATCGCTTGATCTGCGCCCATGTAGAGGCATTCCCGCAGCATGTCGGACGCGCGCGGCGGTCCCATGGTAATTGCAGTAATCTTGCCCCCGAACTGGTCTTTGACCCGCAGTGCCATCTCCAGCGCCACCCGGTCTTCCGGATTGAAGACCGCCGGCAGTTTTGCGCGGTTCACAGTCCCATCTTCCTGCATCACGTTGCCGGTGATGTTGGCAGTGTCGGGGACTTGCTTGACGAGGACTATCGAATAATACATGGCGTCTCTAATCTAGTTGTGACGAATGATTGCAGGAGGCCGGGGTCAGCAGATCGCAGAGATACTTGTCGCCATCAGAGGGGTATCGCTGTTATTTCCATTTCTCAAATTTAGTGAAATCTGTGTAAAAATTCAACAGATTCGAACGGGGGTCATGGAAGCGTGCGCCGTATTCTCTTTGCTGCAGTTTCAGCCGAAGGCGGATCGAAATTCGACAAGACGATCACGATGCAGAGTGCCTTTTCTTATCGCCATACTGTAATGCATCAGATCTTCGGCACTGCAATATCCCCCACCCACCGAGTAGGGCAGACAAAACAATGAGGGCATGACGGACCATGGATGCTCCCTATGAGATAAAGTGGGATCTTTCCTCTATCGTACGAAGGATTGCAGGAGCGGGTTGCGGCACCCCATGACTCTCTTGAGTAGGTCAGGAGATCAGGAACCTCTCTGGATTCCAACTCGTTCCTGTTGTATATTCCTCATGACCCCCCTTTCATGGAGCTACAGCTTTGGACACCACCAACAAGGCAGTCCAGGATTTCTACCCGGACGATCTGGGCNNACTCAATGAACACGGTCATCAGATCAAGACCGTCTGGGATGGCGACGAGACTGTCACGCTCTTTACGCCTAAACCGTACCATACGGCCATCCCCGGATATGTTTACGGCGGCTTGATCGCCTCACTTATCGATTGCCACGGAACAGGAACGGCGGCGGCAGCTATGTACCGCGCAGACGGAAGAGAAATGGACAGCCTGCCACCATACCGCTTCCTGACTGCGTCGCTAAAGGTAGACTACCTACGCCCGACTCCCATTGGAGTAACGCTGGAGATTCGAGGCGTCGTGAAGGAAATCAAAGGACGCAAGGTGATCGTGTCGTCGACACTCTCAGCGCTCGGGGAAGTCTGTGCACGGGGTGAAGTCATTGCAGTACAGATGCCGGAGGGACTTGTAGCCAAGAAAACCAATTCTGAATTCTGAGTTCAGAACTGTCGCCCGTTTGATCAAACGCGGCCCTCGCAGCCGGGGTTAATCCGGCGAAAGCAGTGGCGCCGGCGACCAATAGCTCTCGACGATTCATCATGGCCGCAGAATGAGGTAGTAATGACAGAAGGTAGCCGCAAATCTGAAGAATAGCGACGGAACCGGCTCGGCGCCGATCATGTTGTTTACATGTGTGAGTGTACACAAGACCATTCAAAAGCACAAGGGATTACGACAATGACAATACCGAACGCTGTCTTGATGGGACTCGCCGCGCTCGTGACGATTCCGATGCTCTCGTCTAAAGCAGCCTCTCCTGCCTCGGTGGGCGAAGCTGCCCCGAATTTCTCGCTCAAGGATGCCAATGGACAGACCCACACGCTGTCCGATCTCAAAGGCAAGTACGTTGTACTCGAATGGGTGAATTTCGGCTGCCCTTTTGTCCGTAAGCACTACAATAGCGGGAACATGTCTTCTCTTCAGAAGGCCTACACCGCTAAGAATGTCGTGTGGCTTTCAATCTGTTCTTCTGCACCCGGAAAGCAGGGTTACTTTGAGGGGGAGGAATTGAAGGCGGAAATCGCAACCATGAAAGCGGTCCCATCGGCATACCTTCTTGACTCCGACGGAACCGTAGGTCGCCTCTATGCAGCAAAGGCCACGCCGNNACTAAGGGCACGATTATATACGGCGGTGCAATCGACAATATTCCCTCAACGAGCCTGGATGATGTGCCGAAAGCCCGTAACTATGTGAAGGAAGCTCTCGACCTCGCACTTGCAGACAAGAGTATCGAAATCACGAGCAGTAAAGCGTATGGGTGCTCGGTGAAGTACAAGGACTAACGCATCGACCCCCCCCACCTGGAGAAAAGATACGGCAACCCCATGAATATGCCTCTCACATATATTTCCCTTGAGGTATCCGGACTTCCCACATCGCGCGTGATCGGGTCCGGCACAATTCTGGACACATCTGCAAAGCAAGGTGTACAAACAGGACGAGAAAGAGCGGATCGTTTTTCCCGAAGAAGATCTGTCAACGCATGTGGCGCGCAC
>PMMO01000168.1 GCA_003162215.1 Ignavibacteriota bacterium | reverse complement strand
TGTCACCTATTGTACATCTGCGCAGATCTATTTCGATGGAGGAAAGGAAGAAGGACTGTCCGTTGGCGACACCCTGGTGATTGCCAGGGGTGATACAAGTGTGGGATCGGCGGTGATCACCGGGATCTCATCGCATTCCTCCGTTAGTCGCGCCCTCGTCACCCTTCTTCCACCGCGCATCGGGGATATCGGAACCCTCATGAAAGAAGGGAATTTGCCGGCGCTTCCACCCCCGGTCAGTGATTCGACGACGGTGGTTTCCCCCCTTTCCCCTCCGTCACCGCCTGACGTCGAAAGGAAGCCCGGAGAAAACGTGCTTGCCGGACGGGTCGCATTCCAGTATATCGGTCAATATGCCGAGGACTCCCGGCTCAACATCAACCAACCGTCTCTCTACGCAAACATGAAGCTGGAAAACCTGGGGGGCACAGGAATGTCGCTCTCCCTTTACGGCCGGGAGTACTATGACATAGGTGGTCCTTACCTTCGCTATGGCGATTCAACGCATTCTCGATTCGATCTGTCGGAGCTGTCACTCGGTCTCGACCGGCAGACGGCCGCCCTTGGATTTAGCGCTGGTCGCTTCATCTCCCGCTATGTCACAGCGATAGGCGCACTTGACGGTGGTGAATTGTTCGTGCGGCAAGGTCACTTCACCGCAGGGGCCATTGCCGGCGCCGGGGTCCAGTCGCGTGTGATGGGAATTGGTGGAAATCAAAGAAGTGTGGGAGGATTTCTGGCATATCATCAAGGCGAGTCCATTTTCGACTCGTATGATGCAAGCGCAGCGTATGTTCGTCAGACCGTCGGTGGAAACCTCGACCGGGCATTCCTCTCGGTCCAAAATTCCATCGCGATCGGGACGAACTTCAATGCTTACGGGAGTGCAGACGTGGAACTGAAAGAGATGACCAACGGTGTCATCTCCTCGCACCCTTTCATGTCGAGTCTCCTGGTGTTCGTAAACTACGTACCAACTCCATGGCTGTCGACGAATTTAGGCTATGATGGTACGCGGAGTGTGTATCTCTTTGAATCCATGAAGGGCGTTTCCGACTCTCTTTTTCATGAGGCGTTGAACCAGGGATTCAGGCTCAACGGGACCATTCGCCTGGGGATGGGCTACACACTGACTACCGAAGCGAGTGTCAGTTCTCTTGCAGGTGATGGCGGGTCATCGCACACATTAGGGGCGGGAATCCGCGTTACGGATATCTTTTCTACGCGCGTGTTCGGGAGTCTGCGGTTTAGGAATGTGGGGGGGTCGTTTCTCAATGGATCCCAGTCGACAATTGAATTGGGGAGAAATTTTTTCCAGCATCTGGATATCCTGCTACAATACGATTCTCGTTCGTACAGCGTGGACCGGCTGAAGCAGACGTACACGACCCAGACCTTCAGCGGCAATGCCAATTTCTGGATATCGCGCAACCTGTACGGGACGCTCGGTGCTGACTACGTTCTTGATAACACCATGAACGGATTCCAGTACTTTCTGGAATGTGGATACCGTTTTTGAGATTGAGCTGATCGGTAAGAAATACGCAGATCCCCACGCGCTGGAGGAAATCACCATCATATGCGTATCTCCTGAATTCGATTCCGTTAGGTGCTTTCTACGAGTGTTCTGCCTCCGTGACACTTGCCTGTCGCACCGGGAATGTCATGATGAACTTCGCACCACAGTCCTTCCGGGACTCGAGTCGAATGGTCCCCCCATGATGCTCCACGATCTGCCGGCAGATTGGGAGGCCATAGCCATGACCGTTGACCTTCGTCGTGATGTTCTCGTTGAAAAGTTTGTCCCTGATGGCCTCATCGATGCCCGGGCCGTTGTCTCGCACGGAAAGACGTACCACGTTGTCAATGACATCGTATTCCGTCTGCAAGGTTATCTCAGCATCTGCGAATGCCTCAACTGCATTGTTCACCAGATTAAGCAGGACCTGGTGGACCTGATCGATGTCCATCTGGATGTCAGGCACATCTTCTCCGAGCACCAACGAAAGCTCGCGATGCTTGAACTTCGGGAGGACTTTAATGAAATCGAAGAAGTCACGGCAAATGAGGTTCGGATTGGCGGGCAGGAGTATACCTGCAGCACGGCTCCTCGTCAAGAGGCTTTTTGAGAAACCCTGAATCCTCCGGGCCCCTGCCATGGTCTTCTCGAGAATATCCCTCAACTCTTCCGGTGAAAGTCTATCAAGCTTGAGCCTAAGTATCTCGAGCTGCAACACTACTACCGCGACGATGTTCTTTAGCTCATGACTTACCTGCCCGGCAATCTCTCCCTTCATCGCCATGCGTTCGGATTTGATGATCTGCTCATTGGCGAGCCTGAGATCTTCGTAGGTGTTCTTCAAATCCTGATAGAGCCGGGCGTTCTTGATCGCACTAGCGGCCTGGCCGGCAAGAATCTCAAAGAGAAATAAAACGTCCGCCTTCTCCACGGACTGGATGTACCTGCTGTCGACATAAATGACCCCGATTGTCTCCCCCGGAGTGCGAAGAGGACAGCAGATAATCGTTTCTAATTCAAGGTTCATAATGCTCTGACGAGATTCAAAGCGCCCGTCGTTCAGAGCGTTTTCAACACACAGCGATTCCCCCGTCGTAAAGACGTCGTCGAGCACGCTCGAACTTACCTGAAAGCTCTCGGCGTGAATGCAGTTGCCATTTGCATCTCGACCTGTCACAAACCCCAACTTCCTCTCCTTGTCGGCGAGCATGATGAATCCGCGCTCCGCGTGCGTAATCCGTATCGCCTCGTCAAGTACAAGCTCCAGCGTGTCTGAAAGCACAAGCGACGTGTTGATCTTGCGAACAACGTTGAGGATCATCTCGAGATCCTGCATGCGCGATGCAGAGGACTTGTCGTCTCTGACCTGTGCTTGTCCTGCGCAGTCCTCCTGAAGTAGATCATCAAGGTTCATCGTGTCTTCCCTTCTAGAGCAGTAATCTGATCCTGTGTCTTTTTCACGTCTTCCTGTGCACCGACTTTCTTGAACGCGGCCATGGCTTTCTGGAAGGCCTGGATTGCTTCTGCCGTGCATTTGCGTTTGATTTCCAGTAGTCCTATCTCGAAATAGGATTCCGCGATGTTCAAATGGTTGTTCAGCTCGATATTAATGCGCAAGCTTGTTTGCAGATAGGATGCGGCCGCGTCGAGACTCTTCATGTCACGGTGAATCATCCCTTTCACTTTGTATGCATCCGCGAGACTCAGCCGATCGAGTGATTTCGGGAACAGGTCGATCGCCCGGTTCACCAGCTTCATGGCCATCGGCAGATCATGAAGCTGGTAATAGACATTGGCCTTGGCAAGTCCGGCCATAGCCATGAGCTGAGCATTCTGCGTTGACGAGCTTAACGAATGGCTCGTGTTGAATTCACGAAGCGCATCATTCAAGAGATGCTTCGACAGGTAGCTCATCCCCGTATTGTGATGCAACTCCGCCAGACGATTGCGATCCCCAACCTCCTCAAAGCACGCCTGCGCACGCTTATAATGCGCCAGGGCGGAATCGGAATCTCCGAGAATATTGCAGACGATTCCGAGATTCATCAATGCGACGCCGGCCATTTGTGTCTGGCGGGTCCGTTCGAACAGCGTCAGCGCGCGAGCGAAGAACCCGGCTGCCTTCGTGATCTTCCCCTGTTCCGCATAATTTGTGCCGAGCACATTCTCAACTCGGCCGAGCGCGTCGTGGTGTTTCAATTCCGAAAAGATTGCGCGGCTGCGTCCGAGATCTGCATTGGATTGCTTCCATTGAGCCCTGCGGGAGTATACCTCGCCCCGACGCAAGTACGCTTCAGCAACGAATCCTTTCTTCCCCGACTCTTCTCCCCTGTGAAGAGCCAACGTGTACATCTCCTCCGCACGGTTGATTTCCCCATGCACTTTGAAAACGTCGCCAATACCGAGCAGCACCTCACACACATCATCGGCGGGGAGACGGGAGTGGCAGAGGGTAATCAGCCGGTCCAGCTTCTCTTGTTCACCCAGGGATATTGCGCGGCTTTGCCGCCGCGTCGCCCCAACCCGTCTCTCCGTGCTAATGGTTCTCTCAAGTGCCTCTGATCGTCGAAAGTCAGTCATCAGGCCGGTGACCACATCAGGCTGGCAGTAGGTCTTGACGACATTCAGTATCTGCTCTGTAACAATTTCTGAGGTCATGACGAAAGTTCTCACATTCTCACAAGGTTGCTGATCAGTGGCAGATGCCTGCACTGTCCATCTGCCGGTTTACTTTCAATGAGTTCTCAGCGGCCAAACGCATACCGCGAGAAATGTGGGATTGCAGCGCCCGCAACCAGGTTCCAATCGGATTTCTTGACATAAGAACCCCAGGTACTCGGCATTGGCTTCATAGTCCCGTTGTTCAGATAGTACAAATGAACCGTCTTGGCATTCTTGGCAAATGTGATGTTATCTGCCTTCAGCAAAAGTGTTCCCGGAGTTTTGAAAACAAGTCCGTGAGGCCCGAATGTCACTGTACCATCTTCTTTGAAGGTAGTCTTATCGATTGAAATGCTGATTGTCGTATCATGAGGCAGAGCGCCTTCCTCGAACTCGATTGATATATCGTACGAGACGTCTTGTCCTTTATCGTCCGGGAATGCACCCTGGAGCTTAACGATACCACCAACTTTGGCCAGGATTCGATTGGAGGCCGAAATGAGGGTGCCCGGAACCATGATGGGGTCCTCATAGGGAATGTCGCTGCAAACCACCCCAAAAGCAGGGTCATTGCTCGAAGCCTGTACCGGCTCAACCGGGTTCATCTGTTCCGAGCAACCATAGACAAACAAAGTGATCACTGCCGCAACGAGTTNNCCTGGTTGTACAAGAATCCGAATGAGCGTTCAAGAATCATTTCAAAGCCTCGGTCACCCATCTCTGTTCATTTTCTGACATCTACCACGTGACTCTCACCGAGAGAGAAAGGTCAAATTCCATGCCAGAAGCCAGTTGGCCCGGGAATGCCACAAACTGAAGCGTGGTGGAGGAGCAGGAGGCTTACGAAGGTAAATTCGGGTTTCAGCAGAACAAATAATCGCGTGATGGGCATCAAGCAGTGAAACAAAACGTTACATCTGCNNTTCAGGACGTTACATCAATCCTCAGAGCCGCCCTGCGGATCCCTCAGTATGCGGTCGAGCCGGGGCCGGGAGATCCCAAGGATTCTTGCCGCTTTGACTTTGTTATTCCTGACATGCTCCAAAACCCTCTGCGCGACAATTTTCTGCACTTCGGCCAGCGATGCCCGATCAAGAGGAATGAGTAGCATGAGTGTATCTACTTCTTTCGGCGGAAGGCTCTCGGGTTTGTTGATGATAACTTTTCGTTTAACTGCACGGGCCTTTTTGCTCTCGAAATCGAAATCATGCTCAGTAATCCAATCAGATTCTTCAAGGAGGAAGGCGCGTTCAATACTATGCTTCAACTCGCGGACGTTGCCTTCCCAATCATGTTCCATGAGGATCTGCAAAGCGTGAGGGGTCAGGCCCCGGATTTTTCTGTTGTATGCCTTGTTATAGGATTCGAGGAAGGTACCGACAAGCAGCGGAATGTCCTCTTTCCTTTCTCGCAAAGGGGGCAGCTCGAGCGGCAAAATCTTCAGCCGGTGGTACAAGTCCTTACGAAATTCCCCTGAGAGCATTTTTGCTTCGAGGTCGACGCTCGTGGCGGCAATAACACGCGCCCGAACGGGGACGTCACGAACACCCCCAACTCTTCGCATCGTACGGTCTTCTATAACTTTCAGGAGTTTTGATTGGGTTGCGAGAGAGATGTCGCCAATCTCGTCGAGGAAGATTGTCCCGTCGCCTGCGAGCTCGAACAGCCCGATCTTTTTCTCCTTTGCATCTGTGAACGCCCCCTTTTCGTATCCAAAGAGTTCCGATTCCAGGAGGGTCTCGGGCAAGGCCGAGCATGCAATGTCAACAAACGGACTATTCTTGTTCTTTCCGTTATAGTGAACCGCGCGGGCAAAAAGCTCCTTTCCTGTCCCGGTCTCTCCTGTGATCAGCACAGTCATCGTACTATTCTTGATGACCTTCTGTGCACGTTCGAGTGTAGCCTTCAACAGCGGAGAATTGCCAATAATGTGTCTGAAGTCGTACACCTCTTGCTGGAGCTCGACAAGCTTCTCTTTATTTCGCTTTGCAACCCAGTCATTGTAGAGCATCGCAATCTGCTGGGAGATCTTTCTCTGCTCATCCGGCACAATGAAGTAGGCCGAAACACCCAGCTTGACGAGTTCAACAGCAAAGGCATGGTCCGGGTCATTTTCCATTGCCAGAATGGGTATGTCCGGAAACTGTGATGAGAATTCGCCGAGCGCCGATCGCATTGTGATCGTGTCTTTCGTCACGTCGAGCAGTACCAGGTCAGGGGTATTGAAAATGGCTCTGCCGGAGAGAAAGTTCGGCGAGGAAGTAAACTGCATGTGCATGTCGTCGGTTGGATGAATATACCGACGAACCCGCTCCATGATCTCCTTCTTGCCTGACAGCAGTATGACGAACCTGTCTTTGCGGGATTTCACCCTGAAGGATCTCCTACATGTTCAAGTACGAATCCAGAGATGCGATGATCTTCTGCTTATTCCCCATCATAAGATAACCATTCTTCAGCTCGGATGATGTAAATTGAGCGAGGAAAAACCGCAACACGAGCCGTGCCTTTGTAAAACACTCTTTCGCCTTGTCCCTCTGCCCTCGCTTGCGAAACTCCTGTCCCAAAGCCAGGGCGAGTTTCCAGGTTATCTCCGTCACTGGTTCCTGTGCAATAGAGTCGAATCCCTCCCGGAAGAACGGGAGAGCCTTCTCCGAGACACTTGATGGGGAAGATGTGGCGATCATCCCGAGCACAAAGGACGCCTCGGCGACGACTTGCGGTTGTGAGATCCGCCCTGCACAATCCTTTGCTTCGCGAGCAAGCGTTACTGCCGAGTCGTGCCTGCCCATGTGATGTTCGCATTCTGCCGTCCGCACCTTGAGCAACAGCCGGCGTTCACTTTCTGCCCCATCATGAGAAGAGTGCTCTGACTGCGTGAAGAAGAGGCTGGCTGTCTCATATGTGTTGAGGCACATCATATGCATTCCACGCAGATACAACAAATGAGATCTGAAAGTCTCCAGGCTTCTGTCGTTCGCCGTTGCTTCGGCCTCATCAAGAGTACTGCCAACTGATTCAATGGCCCCCAGCACGAGGCGAACCTGGGCGAGTTGAAGTAACGTTTCCACTATTCCTTGACCGTCATCCATTTCACGATACAATCGCTGGGCATCCTGCCACTGCAACAGCGCGTGTTCGTATTGGCCCTCCGCAAAACTCACCTCGCCGAGGTTCGTGAGCACATATGCGTTTCCCTGATTGGAACCCAGTCGGCCGAAGATCGTCTTGGCTTTGTCAAAGAAATCCCTCGCCTCCGGAAAACGCTTCAGCGTGGAATGGGCAATGCCAAGATTGTTCTGAATCTGCGCTTGTTGGTTCAGAGTACCATACTCCTTACTCGTCTCGAGTGCGTTGCTCCAGTATTCTACCGCCCGAACGATATCCCCTTTTGCACTCATCACGTTGGCAATGTTCATCATGGCATCCGCAAGTTGCGCGTGATATCCCGAAGCGGCATAGATCTTCCTTGCCTCCTCAAAATGTCCGGCCGATTGATCAAGCAGATTCTGAAAGAAGGTGGCAATACCAAGATCGGTATAGATGGCGGCGATGATCCGCGGGTTGTCGAGGTCCTTCGCCCGGCCGAGCTGGGCCATGCTCGCACGCTCAGCTTCGGCAAAATGCCCGAGAGTAATGTCGATTCCTACCAGTTCCTGCTGGAGCTCCACGCTTTCTGTGGCATCGACGGAGGATTGGAGAGCGGCCATAATATGCAGCTTGGCCTCGTCGCTACGGCCTAGCCGGGACTGTGCAAGTCCTGCCGTTTTGTGAAGTGCTGCCTGCTGGGTCACTGCAATGGCGGTTCTCCGGAGTTGCTTCTCGGCCAGTTCAACGGCTTCGCGCAAGTCTCCGCAGCTGAAGTAGGCGTGCGCAAGCTTCAGATTGAGGCGGTCAAGAGCCGATGGCGTTGAGTCCTCTCCGAGAGCAACGGCTTCAATCAAAAGCTCCTTGGCCCGTCGGTACGCAGCAATCCGCATTCCTTCGTCCGCTGCAGCTTCCAGCCAGGAGATGCTCGCGGTGTCCTTTCCCGCTTGTCTGTATTGGAACGCCAGTTCCTGCAGATCAAGAAAGGTAGGGACACCGGGAAACCCCTCCATTGTCGAAGCGATGAACAGATGGCTCTCCTGGCGGCTCTCCTGGATCGCCGCATAGACCATGGATTTCAGTCTTGCATGCCGCATCGAAACCCGCTGGCCGTCTTCATGCGAAGTGACGAGGCCTTCTGCCTCGAGCAGCGAAAGGTACGCGGCTGTGCGCTGCGTTTGAAATGGGAGAATGGCTTGAATAGCTTCGAGTCGCGCTGGCGACGCAAAGCACGACAGAATATCAAGGGTGAGCTGCGGTCCCCGATCAAGTGTTTCGTACCGGACGAACAGGAGTTCGTCGATGTCGCGAGGAAGCTGACGCAAGACATGTTCGGCAAGCGTTGCCATTTCGGCCGGCTGGTGCGGGACCTCATGCGGCAGGAGTGCGTTCACCGCGAGAAGGGCTTCAACGATGAGCGCAGGTGATCCTCCATAGACTTGATAGAGACGATCGCCAAGGACTTCACTCACCTCCATAGATGAAAGTGCTGAGGTGCTCATTGCAGAGACGCATCGCGCATCAAGCTCTTCCAGCTGAATGCGATGGCCGGGAACCGCCGGCCATCCATCTCCGCGTACAGCCGCAAGAATCAGCAAACGGCCCGGGAGTGCATCGCGGGCAGCTATTCGCAGTACTTCCTCGGATTCAGGGTCGAGCAGATGCGCGTCATCAACAATGAGCATGAATGGGAAGAGTAACGATATCTGGTTGATGAACCGCGCCTGCGCCTCGACGACTTTCTCTCTCTCCCGCAACCAGGTCACCTGCAAATCCTTTCGGTGCTCGTCCTCCGATCCGGAACCGCCGTCGATCACCTCTGCAAACCTCCGCATCAACTCACGTCCCTCGATGGATCGGGACATTCCTTCTGCCCGAAGAAGAGGCAGCAGCGAAAGAATACCGCTAAAAGGCAGGTTACGCTGAAGAACACTCACATCGAACACCGGAACATCGGTAGCCCGTGCAACCCGTGCCATTTCGTTTAAGAGAGCAGTTTTACCGAATCCTTCGGGACCCTCAACCACAATCGCCACGCGAGGATTGCCGGCAGGATCATCGCGCAGCGAAGCAACCGCCGAGCCAATCGACTCCTTCTCTTTTTCCCGCCCGACAAAGCTTGGTTTGGAGAGCCAGTCAAAGGCAAGAGCGGTCGCAGGTTGTTCGTTTTCGAGCAGAACATTTGCGGCTTCTGCCGCAGACTGGTACCGATGTGCGGGATCTTTCTGAAGGAGGTTTGTTAAGAGCGGGAGCATTGACGAATACTCTTGCTCCGCACACCGGTGGAATTCTGGTTCTGTCGTCAACACTTTCTTGATGAGCTCGACGGGATCGCCTGCTTCAAATGGACAACGATCCTCGATGAGGTGGTACACCGTTGCCCCAAGCGAATACAAGTCAGCTCGATAGTCGAAAGCCTCATGTCTCAACAATTCCGGCGCGGTATATTCGAGCGTGCCTCGAAGCGGGAAGTCGAGTGCTGCCTTCTGCTTGGCACTGAAGCCGAAATCCGTCAGCTTCAACAACGGGAATTGATCATCTTTCTCACCGCTCGACAGCAACAGGAGGTTTTCAGGCTTGATGTCAAAGTGGATGATTCCCTGGCGGTGAACATACGAAAGCACACCGAGGGCCTGAAGCACGATGCGTTTCAGGTGCACAAGTCGATCATGGCGCGTTCGTTGATTTCGCCACCATTCAAGAACAGTTGGACCAATGACACACTCCATCGTGAAGAAGTGGCGCCCCTGCAGTGCCGGGTCGTCGCACTGGCGTATCGTTCCAAACTCGTATACTCGTACGAGGTTTGGGTGGTGCAGCGTAGCAAGAACCGAAACTTCATTCCTGAATTGTTCACCAGCAACGCGGTCAGAGCGGTCTCCTCCAAAAAGAATCTTCATCGCGGACTGTCGGCGTTGATTCAGCGTGTCTTCCACAAGATACACCTCTCCACTGCCACCCTCTCCCAGTTTCTTCAGTTTGCGGTAACGATAATTGATCATTTTACACGGTACTCTTTACCGGCGCGTTAGAGTCTTCATTGACGTCCAAATTCTCGCCCAATGAATGGGCAGAAACAAGCACAACGGCCAAAAGAATCCCAGGGAACACCCCGACCCACCACGCTGAGCCAAGATATCCTGTTGCCTCTCCCATCATGTTTCCCCAGGTTGCTGTCGGAGGTTGTATGCCAAGCCCCAGGAATCCCAATGATGCCTCCCCCAACACCGCATTCGCAAACTGCAGAACGGTGGCAGTCAGTATCACGGGCCGAAGGTTCGGAAGAAGATGCCGTGTGATGATTCTCCAGGTCGACACGCGAAGCAGCTTCGCCGCCAGTATGAACTCCCGTTCGCGCAGCGAGACGACTTCGCCCCTCACGACTCTGGCGATCCCCATCCATCCTGACAAGGAAAGCACCACAACTATTGTGATGATGGATTGACCAACAAAGGCAAGGACTCCAATGACGAGAAACAGGCCGGGAATTGCAAGAAACAAGTCCGTGAGCCGCATAAGCACGCCATCAAGAAAACCACGGGACATCCCTGCCGCAAATCCCACGGCCGCACCAATGAGCAACGCGCCAAGCGCAGCACTGAGTCCTATTCCAAGTGAGACTCTGGTTCCAGCAACGACCCTGCTGAAGACATCTCTTGCATTGTCGTCTGTGCCGAAAAGAAAAACCGTCGGGAATTCCCTAATGGCAGCGCCCGACCGTCGACCTTCAGCTGGTGGATCGGTATGAGGGTCCCCGCTCAACAGTACGGTTCGGTGAAGCAGATAATTGTTTGCTTCTATAAACATTCGATTTGCGCGTCCGACGGTTTCAGTGCCGGGGCTGCTTGGTTCAAGAAACTCCCGCACGTACCCTTTGGAGAGGGGCGGCAGCAATCGTGTCGTGACAAGACTCCCTTGAACATTTGGGTCAATGGGCGTCAGGAACGGCGACATAAGGGCGATGTATCCGACAAGTACGATGATTCGCGATGACGCACCCCGCGACGGAGCGATTATCGACGGAACTTCCAGTGCAAGTTGTCTCTCCCTCATCCTCCTCCGAAGCGGCACAATAATCGAGCGCACCAACCATAGGGCTGTGATAACCCAGACGATTCCGGCAAGCCAATATTCGAAGAGTGCAGGGTTCCAATAGCTCCCGAATGGAGCCCGATGACCCACTTCGAGTACACACCAAGCCACAAGAGAGACCAGACTAGAAACGATCAGCCGGTATTGAGCCAGACTGACCAGCGCTATGATCGAAAAAACCAGGATGAGTGAAAAACGTTTCATTGTCTGCTATGTGAGCCGAATACGAGGATCAATCCAGGCCCTGATGAAGTCCGCAAGAATATTTGCCGCCATGACCAGGGCCCCTCCGGAAAGCGTGCATCCGAGGATCATGGGATAATCCCGGGTGAATATTGCCATCACTGCGAACCTCCCCATTCCGGGCCACGCAAACAGTGTTTCGGTGACGAGGACACCGGTGAGGAGCACGCCGATTTCGACACCGAGCACTGACACGACGGGCCCCAGAGAATTGGGGAGAATGCACGAACGAAAAACCTTGCCTTTCGACAGTCCCATGCCGATGGCAGCGGCAACATAATCCTGCCTCATCGTCTCAGTCATACTCGTTCTGAGATACCTGGCAATTGCAGCAGTTCCAGGCACCGCTACTGCCAGTGCAGGAAGCGCGAGATGCTTCAGCAAATCCCCAAACGTGGCCAATCCGTCCAGCTGTTCTACACCCACGGAGTGCATCTGTGACGATGGAAAGATCTTAAGCGAGAAGGAGAATAGTGAAAGAAAAAGGATCCCAAGCCAGAACGATGGAAGTGAGTACACCACAAGGGTCATGTTCGAAAGAGCACGATCGAACCACGAACCGGCGAATCTGACGGCAAGCGCCGCGAGAACGAATGCGAGGACGCACTCCAGCAGGAAAGCGGTCCCACCAAGGAGAAGAGTATTCGGGAAGACCTGCAGAAGAACAGCTTTGACAGGAGCGCCATGCGCAAACGAAAAACCCAACTCGCCCCGCAGGGTTGAGAAGAGCCAGGCCAGGTATTGATCCCACAGTGAACGGTCAAGGCCGAATTGCGAGCGGAGCTGTTCGGCTACACCCGGTGGAATCCCTGGTGAAACGTACAAACTCGACGGATCACCAGGAAGCAAGCGAGAAACGAAAAAGACCAGCGTCGCCAACCCGAACATCATGGGAACTGCGTGAAGCACTCTCCGTGTCAGAAACTTCAAGAGGGACAACGCAATACTCTCTCATTATGAAACTCGTTTCTGGAAAAACATCGGGGCGTCGACAGGCTAGTACGAAGCCGGTGCATCTGCCTGGCCCGCATCATCGACATGCCATTCCCATGCGTGGTGCGTTGTGCCAAGCACGCCGATACGTGTGCCGCGTACGTGTTTGTTAACGGCGACGATGCTGTTGATCCAGTAAAGAAACGTGCATGGCTGTTCCTCATGGACGATCTTCTGAAACTCCTTCCAGAGTGCAGCCCCTTCCGTTTCCCCTTTCAGGGTTCCGGCTGCAGCGAGAATCTTGTCGATGCGCGCGTTTCGAAACCCTGTCAGATTGAACGGGTGCTTTTCGAGGTCAGATCCCCAGAGGTCATCCAGTTGCATCTGAAGCGGTACGCTGAATCCTGCCAGCCAGGCATCATATTTCCTGGTCGTGACCTCCTTCCAGAATGTTGCCCGCTCAACTTGATCGATCTTCATTTCGATTTTCACCTGCCTCAGTTGTTGTTGCACGGCTGTGGCAACAACAGTTCTCAGTTGGTTGCCGGCAGGGACTTTGAGTACAAATGAGAACCGAACCTTGTTCTTGTCGAGAATACCATCGCCGTCGGTATCGATCCATCCCTCCCGTTCGAGGAGTAGCCTCGATTGTTGGGGGTCGAATGGAAGAGGCTTCAGGCTGTCATTGTATGCCCACTTGAAGAGCGGAGAGATTCCTCCGAAGGCCACTTGTCCATGTGTGCCGAGGTACGCATGAACGAGCTCGTCCCTGTTGATGGCCATGGTAAGAGCCCTGCGCACTTCGCTTGATCCGAAAAGCTTGTGGGGTTTGATCGTCGCGCCTGGCGATCCCGCGGGAGTCTCGGTGTCGACATTGTTCCAGCCCAGAAAATCATAGTCGCGTCCAGGGGTGGAAATGATTTCGACATGAGGTATGTCCCTGGCGACCTTATCTGCATCCTCCGGCCTCAATCCACTCACCAAATCAACCTCCCCCGATTCAAGCTGGGATAGCCGCGTACGGTAATCAGGGATGATGCGGAAAATCAACTGTGAGAGCTTCGCAGGATAGGGTACCACCGATTCCGGATTCGACTGAAGCACGATTTCCTGCAGTGGTGTCCACTTTGTGAGAGAAAATGGGCCGAAGCCTGCGGGTGATTTGTTGACAGGATCGGATCGCAGAACTTTACGTGGAAGTCCTTCGAGAATATGGGCCGGCAGAATGGGAAGTCCAGCATCAAACAACTGTCCCGCATACGCTTTGGCAAAGTGGAACACCACGGTGGAATCATCTCTCACTTCGACGCTTTTCCGTATGTCCTGCTTCCCGCCTGTACGCCTCAGGTTATCCACTGATGCCTGCCGGACACTCGCAACATCAGGATCACCATACAGCTCGAACGAGATCTGAACGTCCCGGGCTGTCACCGGCTTCCCGTCCGTCCATCGTGCGTTCGGCAACATATGAAATACGATGTCGCGATCTTGATTGGCGAACTCCCACGAGCGGGCAAGCAATGGGGAATACTTGAGCTCTCCCGATTCGAGATCAAAACCGGAGCTCACCAAAGCAGGGAAGAGAAGGTCGTTGATTTCTCCTGCGGTGATGTCTTCCGCAAAAAGGGGGTTGAAGCTGTCGATATCACCTTCGATGGCAATAATGACGACGGAGCGATGCGGTGCGCCCGACTTTCCCTCTTTTTTTGTTCCGCAACCAAGCAGTGTAATCGAAAGGACAAACAGTAGGGCAAAGCAAACCCGTAATCTCATTGAGAATGGTCTGTTGAATCCGGGAAATGAAAAACCGATGCGAGAATATAGTTACTATGCGACCGTTTGTCAATAGAAACCCCCGTGCATGAGGCGTTTGAGTTTGAGATGACTTTTGGGTATTATCACACGCGAACGACATGGACACAACTACTGTACCAAACCATCTTCTGAAAGTAGCAAATCTCTCTGTCTCCGTCTTGTCCAACGGGGGGAGAAGAGAATTGATCCACGACGTCTCCTTCAACGTGCGTGTGAACGAAGTTCTTATCTTCCTTGGCGAGAGCGGGAGCGGCAAGACGATCCTTGGCCGCTCTTTGACAAGACTGTTCCCCACCGCATCAGCCGTGAGAATCGATGGTTCGGTGACCTTTGAAGGTCAGCAGCTGTTAGCCCTCGGCGAGCGTACACTGTCCACCATTCGACGCCACAGGATACGGTATGTATTTCAGGAACCGATGCAGTCGCTCAATCCTGTGGCCAAAATCAGGCAGCAGATGCGGCTGGCATCTGATCACCCAACGAAAGATGACAGAGTCCTTCACGACACACTCGGGCTGGTGGGACTCGATAACAGCGAAGAGGTGCTCAGTCGCTACCCGCATGAACTGAGCATCGGGATGGCACAGAGAGTCTGCATTGCAATGGCTGTGCTTTCATCTCCGGCCTTGCTGATTGCGGACGAACCCACGAGCGCCGTTGANNTGGCGCGTTGGTATGGAGACCGGGTCATCGTCATGTACGGCGGCAAGATTATCGAGTCAGCCGCGCAGAAGACCTTTTTCGAAAGTCCATTGCACCCTTACTCACGGCTGGTGGTCGATGCACAACCTACAGGTCAAAAACTTTCCGCCTCCTCGGGCCTGACAAGCGAACCCGTCATCGTTGATCTTCCGCAACAAGGCTGCGCTTTTCAACCGAGGTGTCCGATTGCCGAGAACAAGTGCAAGGAGGTGGAACCAGAACTGNNTCCGTAGCTCTGCTTGGGGAAAGTGGAAGTGGGAAAACCACGCTCGCAAGATGTATCGTTGGATTGCAGAAGCCGGACTCAGGAACAATCACCTACAATGGCATCAACATCTTCCCGCAGGCGGAGAACCGCAAGACGATTGGTGTCGAGATCCAAATGCTCTTCCAGGCAAGCGGTGCTTCTTTGGATCCTTCCATGACCGTGCTTGATTCTCTTGCCGAAGGGGTCAACGTCCGTGCCGGGAAATCGTCGAAGACCTTCGCAGAGGCAGAAGGATTAGTGTCGTCAGTGGGATTGTCCAAGGATTGCCTGGGACGCCTTCCGTCTCAACTCAGTGGCGGACAACGCCAGCGGATCGCNNACTTCAGCTCTCGATGCTCTTACCTCGGCACAACTGCTGCACCTGCTGAAGTCGATGCAGACGAAGGAGGGCTTCTCGCTTCTTTTCATAACTCACCACGTACAGACCGCACTGTCCTTTTGCGATCGTGTCGCCGTGCTTCACAACGGGGTGATTGTCGAGGATGGATCCAGCGAGGATCTGCACCGACATCCGCGGCACGAATACACACAACAGCTTTTGAAAGATAGCAGGATATCCGTGTAACTGCTCCATCGTATTCCACCCCAGGATGTATACGAATACGAGTGACAGGATTCTGCTCGTAGGTGCGTTCCGCAATTCCTGCTTAGAATGGACAGGCCTCCTGGAGAAGTCGCGTCCAGTAGTCTTGAATTGCCAGCGTTTCCACCCACTTCCCGAGGTATTCCATGTCCATTGCACCNNTTGAACTTCGTAGACACGCAGGGCATCGTGTCCTCAGGTGACGAAACAAACAGCTTCATACCAAGAACATCCTTAACAGTTCGGGGAGTGCTTGTGGCCCCTGGGTCGACCACCAAATCGATATCGTGCGAGAGCCTCGGTTCTCCTTGCATACTTGAGGCAAACGAACCGGTAAGCATGTATGCGCACCCTGACTCATCGGGCGCCCGGATAACCTTGCTCAATAGATCCTGTTGTGACATTTGGCCACGTGTTCCAGATATATACGCCTGATCTCAGTCTCAGGTAGTCCGCAGTGTCGCCGGCGCAGCCCGTCAGCGAAAAGGCGTCTGCCAAGGTCGGTGAGCTCGANNCTGTATGTACCGAGTATGGTTTGGGTGGCGTTTCGGGTCCATGCCTTGGGGAAAGAGATGATCGCAAAATCCGCAGCGATATACCACGAAAGTCAATCACATCCAAGAGGTCAGATCTTGCGGCGCGCAAACATTGCCGTGCGATACCTTGTGTTCACGGACGAAGCCCTTGCCGTAATCTTCGTTGCGTAATTCAATCCATCCCAAACCGTTGTGCCTCGTCAAACTCCATCCGCGTACAGAACAGGGCTTTCACATTGAAATCG
>PMMO01000222.1 GCA_003162215.1 Ignavibacteriota bacterium | reverse complement strand
GACGGGATGTTCGTGACGGATCTCGGCATTCCGTTCGGGAACAGCGGGTTGGGACTGTTTGGGTTCGGTGGCGGAGCGTATTACCACATGACCCGTTCATCAGGACAGCCGGATCTGGGAAAGGCGCAGAAATTTTCCGGTGACGGGGCAAACGCGCCTGCTGACGATAGTAACGATCCCGGCCGTCCGAGCAATTCCGGGGTGGTGTATGTGCCCGATGCCAAGACGATGATGGGATTCAAGGCGGGGGTAACCATCGGCACGTATCCATCCCCGGCTGCGTTCTGCGCCGATGTGTCGTTTTCAATGGAGATTCTCTCCTCCGGTGGCATTGGCAAGATAGGATTCGACGGCGACGCGTACATGATCGGGCCCGGGGCCTCGGAGCGAAAAGCAGCGCTCTTCCTGGCGAATGCGACAATTACGTACGACTTCCCCAACAAGATTTTCGACGGAAATTTCTCCTACTGGACAAGCGACCCGCTCAAGCCAATCGTCGATGTGCATGGCTTTATCAACTTCCATTTTGATCCTCAGAACTGGCACATTCTGATCGGAACGCCGCAAAATCCCAACTCCGCCACGTTCTATAGTTTGATGAAGTCCACGGCGTATTTCATGGCGGGAACCGATATTCCGTCGCCTGATTTCAACAACTTCCCGATGAAGAAAGACATCGAGGCGGCGATCGGAAGCCCGCTGCCCAACACCCGGTTGCCTTTCTCCGATGGGCCGACGGAAGGACTGGCCTTCGGGTTGACGTCGAGCTATGACACAGGCGATCAGCATTTTGCGTTCTTCTATGGCAGGGTTGGTGTCGGCTTCGGGTGCGATATCGCTCTCACGCATGACCTGACGAGAGTGTGCGACAATACCGGGAAGCCTCCCGGGGTCGCCGGCTGGTATGCTATCGGTCAACTGTACGGATATGCGTTGGCGAAGGGAGGCATTGATATCGATCCCTTCGGGAAGGTTGACCTTATCGACGTGGGAGCGGGATTGCGCTGCCTTGTGATGGCCCCAAACCCGATATATGCGGAAGGGACCTTCGGCGCGCACGTTCGGGCGCTCGGTGGACTCATCCAGGGAAACGTCCAGTTCACATTCACATTCGGCGAGCTGTGCCAGGTGCGTTCCGAATCACCCCTGGCGAAAGTTGATCTGATCACCGACATGACTCCTGGAAACGGCGACAAGAAGGTGTCGGTTCTGTCCGTGCCAACCGCGGCGCTGCTCTTTGCGGCTGACTCTCCGCTCGACTTCGGGTCCGTCGACGCCAAGGGAAATCCATATACCAGGACGTTCCGCATCGAGGTGGAGAGCTTCGCTGTTGTGGACGCCACGAAGAACATCCCTGTTGACGGGACCTGGGTGTTGCAGGACGACAACTTTGACGTGAAATTCGGTCTCCGCAGCGATCCGCTGCCGGGCAACTCGAACGTCGCGGCAACGCTTACGGTGTACGCGCAGGAGTTCAAGAACGGAAGTTGGGTGACTGCCCTGAAGCAGGATGGTAGTCCGATCCGTCAGACGAAGTCGGTGATGTTCTCAACAGGCCCGCGCCCCGACTCAATCCTGAAATCGATGGTGTACGATTCGTGGCCGCTTGACGGGCAAAAGAATGTTCTGCTCGGCGAAGACCGTACGGGTCGACTCCAGGGGAAGTTCAGATATCTCTTCCAGGAACCCGGGTCATACTTTGTGCGGATGATGCCGCTCGACGGTGGGAATTCCTTTGAAATCCCTTGCA
The DNA here is from genome assembly GCA_003162215.1 of Ignavibacteriota bacterium. Lineage (GTDB taxonomy): Bacteria > Bacteroidota > Ignavibacteria > UBA10030 > UBA6906 > Fen-1255. The sequence continues at coordinate 6,379 of PMMO01000222.1, read as the reverse complement.
GTTTTGACCAGGGGCGGAACGGTATCGTCTTCGCACTGCCTGCGCTTGCGAAGGGGGAGAGGTATGCCTTCCAGGTGGTCCGGCGAACGGATGCGGCTCTCATCAAGTCATCCTCTCTCATGAAGCCGATCTCCTCGACGGTGATTTCGTCCCCCTTGTTGAACACCCAGGGTGTGAAGTCCGCTGTTGCCGCAGCATCGACGGGTGGGGCAGCGTCGTTCGGCGGCCAGACAACTCCGGGCCTCGCATTTCTCACCAGATCATTGCCCGGCACGGAAATCAAATCCAACGAAAAGCTCCTGTATGTATATTACTATAGAACTTCGAAGTTCAACACACTGGCGGAGAAGGTCCAGCAGTTGAGTTTCAAAAAGACAGACTACACGAAATACTGGAGTACTCATGAGCTCCTGGTCGGGAATTATTCGACCGAGGAGGACTTCGACGACTACGAGATGTACAACTACACTACGAGTGACATCAACACCGGGGTTCCGCTGGCTCATATACCCCTTATTGTAGTCACCGCGCATGGGCCGGAAGAAAAGTGGTTCACCCAGTTCGCATGGCCACGCGTCTACAGCCATATCCAGGCGATGAAATTCGCGAGGCTCTGGCCGGAGGATCTTGAAGACAAGTTCTTCCTGCTTCTCGGAATGGTGAATTTCGAAACCACAGCCCTGTTCCAGAACAAGTCGGGAGGGAAACTGCACGTGAGCGCCTTCCCGCTTATGAATATTGGAATGGGTGGGATTGGGAAGGCGATTGGATTCAACAGCGGGCCCGTGGACATTCAGGTCAAGTATCTGCATGGCACCACCGTGCCGGGGGATTTCCTGACACTCTGGTTCAAGTCGCACATGATCATGCTCGGGTATTCTCGCGGCGATTGCGACGATGATGGGACGCAGCTCTACGGCAAGGCCGACTGGGTCGAGCAAAACAGCGACTGGCTCCAGTACTTCACTTCGCTGGATATCAATGGCGCTGCAAAGGCGTACGTGCCAATGTACCAGGGGGCCTACAAGATAAATTTCATCTACGGGCCGAAGTTCAGCTGGGCTCAGAGCGGACCATGGATAAAGAAGGACCTCTGGTACGGTCAAAGCCCCATGCAGAGCGTCGTCAGCACGGTGGTGAAGCAAGCAAGCGTCAGTAGTTTCCTGTCGGCGAAAACCACGATCAATTCGCCCGTCAGCCTGTTCACGAAATCTGTGAAAGTGATCCATTAACATGGCAATCCTGAGTTCAACCCGTTTGCATGCCTTCCTTCTGATGGGAGCGATCCTCGCGTCCGCTCCGGAGGCCGCCGGCCAGAAAGCGAAACAAACCGTCCGGATTCCTTCCGTCCCCCCGACGGGCGTTCCGAACGCGGATTCGCTCAAGAAATATGAAGCACTGCTCGACAAGGGAGATTCTGTCTCGATCGATCGTGTCTTGAAAGCCGAACCCGGCATGCAGCTTCCGCCACGCACCGCCCAACTCTATGTGCTTGCGAAGGCGAAAGGCGACTCGATCGTTTTGCGCTGGGCTCCTTCCACCTCCGGGGGCTGGCTTTCCGGAAACAAGACAGGGTATATTGTGTCGCGCGCTGCCTTGAACAAAGATGGCACCGTGGACAAGGCGTCGATCACGACGCTGACCGCCGCTCCGCTGGTCCCATGGACAAAAGAAGAGTGGGGGCAGCGGGCGGATCACGCAGATCGTTGGGCCGCGGTCGGATCCGGTGCGCTTCATGCAAAATCGTTCGTCCCCGAGATGCAGCAACGATCCGAGACCGGGCAGATCAAGGCCGCCTCTGACGAACTGCTCGCCCGTTATTCGTACGCGATGCTTGCAGCAGACAACGATCCTGTGGCTGCGAACGGGCTGGCGGTACGGTACGTCGACCGCGCAGTCGTGAAAGGTGTGCGGTACATCTATAGCATTCGAACGGCATCGAAGGACACCTCGTATACAATGCTGGAAGGGGTGACAACAGCAAGTCCGGGAGTAACCCTTCCGGATCCTCCGCCTCCGGGGCTTGAAGCCGAGGGGCAGGATCGACTGGTGATTCTGCGATGGCTTGAGGGAGTACCCGGGGCGCGGTACAGCGGGTTCTACATCTCCCGTTCGGATGATGGCGGCAAAACGTTTGTGCGATTGCATCAGAATCTTTTCATTCCCGGCGGACAGTCTGCGGATGATGACCATGTCGCCTTTCCGGATTCAGCAGTCGTCAACTACCACCGGTACTCATATCGTGTGCAGGGTGTGACCCCGTTCGGGGAGCTCTCAGAGGCTGCGGAAGCAGAGGCCACACCGCGGGATCTGACTCCACCGCCGGCCCCCGTCGCCCAGCGGCCCGTCGACCTTGGCCGCAGGGGGATGCAAATCGCCTGGGATATGCCCGTCATGAGCGCTGATGTTCGCGGGTTCATTGTCCTGAGAAGCGCGTTCTGGCAAACAGGGTATCATGCCGCCCAGGAACCTGCAACGACGAAGCTGCCGGAATCTGACGAGGCGGTCCTTGCGCAGGCAGTGCAACGCCATCTCCTCAACGTGTCTCAGAGATCATTTACGGATTCGCTCGCGACTCCTGCCGAGCCATATTACATCGTTGCCGCCGTTGACACAGCGGGAAACCTCGGCCGTTCTCTCCCCGTTTACTCGGAAAGAATCGACACGATACCGCCTGCCGTGCCGACGGGCATTCGCGGCACAATCGATACACTCGGCGTGGTCCGTTTGCACTGGCGTCCTGGGCCGGAACCAAACCTTCTCGGTTACCGGGTGTACTGGTCGAATTCCGCAACAGACATTTTTGCGGTCCGTGTGGCCGCTCCAATCCCTGACACGACATTTACGGATACTGTCGAAGTCAACACCCTGACGCGCCACGTGTACTACAGGGTCACGGCGGTGAATCTCAGGTACATTCCGTCAGCGTTTTCACCCATCATCGCGCTGACGAGACCTGACATCGTGCCGCCCGCGACCCCGCAGTTTGTCTCTGTTGTCGTGACAGATTCGGCGGTGTTCCTGAAGTGGGCACCAAGCCCCAGCAGCGATGTGCGCTCGCACGAGGTCTTGCGAAGGCTACCCCCTGATACCGTCTGGGGGGCGCTCCGAACGCTCGGCAGGATGGATTCAACATACACCGACAGGAATATCGTCGCGCGGATGGCGTACGAGTACGTAGTTGAAGCGATCGACAGCAGCGGACTTCATTCGCCGCCATCAACCCCTGTGATTGGCCGCCCATATGACTCAGGTGTACGGCCCCTGGTAACAGATCTCCGGGCAGCCTACAAGCTCGAGAAGAAAACGATCGGCCTGACGTGGTCTTACTCCTCACTGAAGAATGAGCATTTCTGGTTTGTCCTATACCGTGAAACGGCGGGGAAGGGGCTTGTGACACTCAAGGCATTGGAGAGTTCTGCACGTTCGTTTGAAGATGACGTGAATATCGGGAAGGGGATATACCGGTACGCAATCAAGGTCCGGACAGATGCAGGCGGGGAGCCCCCGCTCTCAAAAACAGCGGAGGTGGATATTCCGTAGGGTTATTGCACAAGCGCCACTCGATCAGTTCTGCATCCTGTGTGTGCCATCGTGATTTCAAGTAAGCGGGCCCGAGTTCTTCCCTGGGCCTGTTTCCTTTATTGGGCGAGAAGGCAAACTTTGTTCTCATGCCCCAGTGTGATGAGCTGTCCCTCTCGGTTCGGGTGAGTCTTTGTTCAGCCCAAGGTGAGTCCGTTGAGTGTTGTAGTGGTGGATGTAACTTCGCAGAATTCCCCGCGAATGAGTTTCATTCACAATGATCAGCTGATCAAGGCACTCCCTCCGAATACTTCCGATCAGTCTCCTCGAATAGCCATTCTGCCACGATGACCGATATGCAGCCAAAATTGGTCGAATGCCAAGAGCAGAAACTGCCCGGATGAAAACATCACCGAACTTCTTGTCGCGATCCCGTATCAGGATCCTGGATGTTTCCTCGTCGCAGAACGCATTCCTCAATTGTTGGCTGACCCATTCCGATGTGGGATGATCAGTCACGTTAAAATAAATGATCTTTCTTCTCTCATCTGAGAGAAAGACCAACACAAAAAGCAACTTGAATGTAATAGTTGGCACAACGAAGAAGTTCAGGGAGATGATCTCTGCAGAGTGGTTCTTCAAAAACCTTTGCCAGCGTTGCCGGGTTGTTCTCTGAGGTTTTCCAACCTGAGTTGGATTCTTGACTTGAGGAAACCGAGACAGAACGATAGGAGAGACTTGATCATTGATGCTTTTGCTCTGGTGATTGACGCAGAACAAAGGTATCGATTTCAAGGCGAATTGACTATCTTTCATGCGGATGGCGTTTCGATGAGGTAGACCGCTTCAGGAGATTTCCTGTGACCGTTTTGAGGGATTTCCTGGTTGTCACCTTTTCTTCAAATAATCGCAAGTGCAACTTCATAAGAGACGTATTGACACCTCCATTCCCATCCCCGCATTCCTTGACTCTGATTGGGACCCTGCTTTAATGGATAGTGCTCGGCAATCCCGTCTCCCATTGCGAGACCCTCATAGAGCCTCGTGCTGAACTGAGGTCGAGACGAGCTGCGGTACGATTATCTTGGCAACCGATCAGACGTGAAGGAGCAAAATGCTATCAGAGATCTGGGAACCTGACCTGACAGTCGTGTTCGTAGGAACTGCAGTCGAAGAGCTTTCGGACACCCTTGGTTTCTACTACCTCCATCCCCGGAATCGCTTCTGGGAGCTTCTTGAGATTGGTGGAATCACTCCTACNNCGCTTCGGAGCGCAAAGCTCTGACAGTTGGTCACGCACGCGGGAGCCTGAGCGATCCCGTGCGTTCGATGTTCACTCAGAAGAAGACGTCTCAGTTGCTGAGGCTTGGGATTGGGCTCACTGACTTGAACCGGCGAGTCATTGCCAGCGGCGACAAAGACAAGGCCGCCAGGCCAACTAAAGAGGACATCCAGCAGTTTGTCGGCAGGGCTGTGAAGCTGAACTCTAAGGTATTGGCATTCGTGACGAATGCCGATCTCTTTGTGGAATTGTTCAAGCTCCGCTATCCCGGCGTCACTGGGACACTCGGCCTCCAGTCCTTCAAAATAGGCTATGCCGAGGTGTGGTTTCTTGGTTCACCAGCCGGCATGCTTCGCGGGGAAGTGCTCACCAAGCAGGAAGATGCATTCTTTGCACTTGGCGAACGGATTTCGGCTCTCAAGGAAGAGAGTGCGAAAGGGTGACGATGATTGGCATGTCGAGCTCGGAGTACAATCGGCCGTATTCGCTTGAAAATCAGGTTATCACAACCTCGACGAGGCGTTCAAAAGTTGTAGGTGTGGTTGCAGGTCCCGTCCCGTTCCGAAGGGAACTGGACGAGGATCCTCGTCCCGCCCACGAAGTTAGCATCGACTTCGTCTCGCTAACTTCGGGCTGGACGGGATGCAAGTCCGGGTAACAGCAAACCCGCACGTGCGAATGTCAGAGTTCTCCCCCCTTGTGAGCACTTGTGAGGGCATACGGGGCGAGTCCATTGACTCCGAGAACTGATTTCCTATATTGCGATCAATATGGGATGAAGCATCTCAACCTCGTCAACGCCATGCTAACCTCACTGCCACATACGGAAGAGTCCCAACAGATCTTGGCCTCGGCGAAGCCTGCCCTCCGGGACCTCTGTCGGAAATATCATATCCAACGCTTGATGGTGTTCGGGTCCGCGATCAGTGGTACTCGGACGCCTGAGAGTGATATCGACCTACTCGTGGAATTCAAGAGTGGGAAGACACCTGGATTTGCATTCGCGAGGATCGCCGGCGAATTGACCGTCATTCTGGGAGCACCCGTTGATCTTCACGCAGCCGCGAGCCTTAGCAAGTATTTTAGACATCAAGTGGTTGCTGAAGCCAGGGTTGTATATGCCGAAGAAGAGTGACAGTGGATGCATGTCGGAGTGACCGCAGACTCTTACGTGCAAACCCAGGGCGTCTTGCATAAGTGCCTCGCGATGGTTATTTTCATTCATGCATGAGTCGCCCATTCGCATATATGACCTGAGAGATTTCCGTCAGTACCGTCAAGATCGGGAATACTGGCAGGGACGATCGCAAGAAGAGAGACTGAGTGCCGTTGAGGAGCTTCGGCGGCAGTATGCCATGTTTTCCTCCGGGAAGGGATATGAGAGTAGCGAAAGACTTCGAAGAGTTCTTCGCATCGTGCAATAAGCATGGCGTGGAGTATCTCGTTGTCGGTGGATATGCATTCGCGCTTCATGCTCACCCGCGGTATACCGGAGACCTGGACGTCTTCGTAAAATCCTCTGAAAGCAACGCCCGCTTGATAATCAAAGCCCTCTCGGATTTTGGCTTCGAGCTC
>PMMO01000190.1 GCA_003162215.1 Ignavibacteriota bacterium | reverse complement strand
ACGGAGGTTTGGTACTGATATCGTATGAAACCAAATCCTTCTCTCCAGCAAAATGCGATGGAACGCAGCAGCGGACAACGCCCAGATTTGCATTGCGCTCCCAATCGTTCTGGTTGCCATCGTCAAGAAAGATCTCAAGCTCGAAGCCTAGCTCTACACAATTCTCCAAATTCTCAGTGTGGCCATCTTCGAGAAAGAGCCGATAAATTACTTACTTACAGAGACACGGCTCCACCTTAAGAATAACGCGGACCCTAACCAGTTGTCGTTATTCAGTTTGTAGTTTGACAGTAATGATATGACTATTACTAGTAATATCCAACATTGGATACAGAAGGAGCTCTTGTCCATAGAAGTGTAAACCTTGTTTTGAATCAAGCGGCGTTCTGTCTCTTGGCGTGTTTTGCGCGTGACTGATCAATGATGTCAGGAACAAGGTAATGGGTTCGGATGCAACGAAGCCGTTGTTTAGGAGTCTTGAGGATCTGGAAGTCGCAACACACTGCTCCGATCCGTGATCTCATGCGTCATGCGGCCTGTGTCCGAAGGCGCACTGTGGCAAAGAGCGAATCAATAGGATTGGTGGTCTTGAGGTGTAGCCGATGACGTTGTGGAAAAGCAAAGAAGGTAAAGAGTGCATCGCCGACGTCTTCGAGCGACTGGACCGCTTTGTGGTAGAGCGAACGATAGCGTCGTTTGAACTCATGACGTAGGATCTCTGCATCCTTGTAGGAGTCAGCGCGGCAGATGTGGCAAAGGTGATGGAGAACTTCATCACAGGGTATCATGAGGTGCAATGTGAGGGGAAGAATCTCTCGAGCGGAGTGTATTTGTACCGATTGAGGGCAGGTGACTTTGTCCAGACGCGCAAGTTGTTGCGCGCTGACGGTTGTCGTTAAAAGGCTGAAACACTGGATCTATCGGCAGCAAAAAACAAAGGCCTTTGCGCCATCCACGAGGGCTGCAACGGTGGCTGAAGAGGAGACTGGTGTTGTAGACTCCGTCACACCCTTCATCGGAGCAGTAACATCCGACGGACATCTGTCTTCTCTTTGGTGGTCAGACGGTAGAAATAGACTCCGGAGGCGAGACCCGTTGCGTCGAACGTCGCCACATAGTACCGACCTGCTTCCGCGCTCCCGTCGAACAGCGTGGCCACTTCTTCGCCTAATATGTTGTACACCTTCACTGTTGCCAGTGTCGTGTTTTCCACCGAGAACTTTATTTGTGTACTCGGGTTGAACGGATTGGGGTAGTTCTGGTGCAACTGGAACACGCGTGGTGCAGTTTCCATGACACCCGTCACCCCTATCGTCACCAACAAACTTTGGGTGTAGTGAACCGTCTTATCCAGATCCTGCTGCTTCAACCGGTAGCTATACTTACCCGCCTTTGCAAGGCTCTTGTCCACATAGCTGTATGTCTGTGGCTCTACCGTCGTTCCCTTGCCTGCAACGAATGCATCCTTGAGGTTTACAAAGTCCGCATCACTCTTCCCCTTCCGCTGTACCGTGAACCTATAGTTTGTTGACTTCACTCACTGTGTTCCACTGCAGGTGGACTCCCTCACCGTTCATCCCTACTTTAGCTGTGAAGCTCGTTAGGGTCACCGGCAGGATTGGATTAACCAGCGTATTCAAGTGACCATTCAGATCCGTTATCTCCATGTTCAATCCTCCCACGTAGGCATATACCTTCGTGTACGGATCAGAGGAATTTTTCCATGCAACATCAGCCTTCTCCGTCGTCGCAAACGGCACACTGCTGGTCACCCGGAAGCGACCAACACGCAATCCTGGTGCCAAACCAACGACCGTCCCATATCCTGATCCCGGCGGCACTCTTGCCGCAATCCGCAACTCGTTTCCCGCCACTGACAACCCTGAAGGCTTTTCGGCATCGTTCAACTCAGACGACCCACCCATCATTGACAGCGTGATCGTTCCTCCCGTAATCGCCGTGTTGAATGTTAGAATCGCCTGAAGGCTTGCCAGCTCGAATGCACTCTGATATTTCGCTGCAGGGTCTTTCGAGAGGGCACGGGCGATTATCGTGTCGAGGTTTCCGGGCAGAGAAGGAACTCGTGTGCATGGTGGGATTGGGGATTCGTTGAGGATCGAGTAGACCAGCGCCTGTTCGTAGTTGCTCTTGAAAGGAAGCTGACTGGTGGCCATCTCATACACAAGCACCCCCAAGGACCAAATATCCGTGCGGTAATCTACTGACTCCCTGTCCATTGAATCAGGGGAACTTCAAAGGGGCCTCCACTGTTACCGGGTTAAATGGAATTGCTACTTTGCACGAGCCTTAGATCATCTTGAATTCCATACAATGACTTGATGACTCCATCTGAAGTTCCCCTGATTCATTGGACAGAGAGTTAAGCTGCTTTTTTGTTATTTATTTCCTGCAGCATTCTCATCGGGGTGTTGTACCCGAGTGATGAGTGCAGGCGTTTCTGGTTGTAGAACACCTCGATGTAGTCGAAGAGATGTTGATGTGCTTCGACTCGTGTTTGGAAATGCTCAAAGTCAACAGACTCGGTCTTGAGCGTGTGGAAGAATGATTCGGTCACAGCATTGTCGTAGCAGTTCGAGCCGTTGCTCTGGATGAATGGAAACGGTTGCATCGCCAGGAGCGCTCGGAACTTCTTACTGGTATATTGGCTGCCACGGTCGCTGTGGAAGATCACCGATGATAGTGGTCGATATTGCCAGAGTGCCCGGTGGAAAGCCGTGCAGACCAGCTGAGCATCGATCCGCTCACTCGTCGCCCAGCCGACGATGGCCCGAGAACAGAGGTCCAGAATCACCGCCAGATACAGCCACCCTTGATTCGTCCAGATGTACGTGATATCCGACGTCCAGATCTGGTGCGGACGCTCGGCGGTGAAGTTTCGCTTCAGGAGATCGGGCGCAAAGGTACCCCCCTTGCGCTGTCGTGTGGTAACCCGGAAACGACGACGGGTTTTCGCGGCAATGCCTTCTTTGGCCATCAGACGGGCCACACGATGGCGACCACAGGCGTTGCCCTTGTTGTTGAGCTCCCGGTGTATCCGAGGGCTGCCATAGATGCCACGGCTCGCTTGATGAACGATTTTGATTTCTTCCAAAAGTCTCACGTTGGCTATTTCCTGAGCGCTGACGATATGCTGTCTGAACCTGTAGTAACCACTCCTGGACGCGTTGAGCAGCTTGCACATGAGCACGATGGAATGCTCATGTGCGTATTCGCTGATAAACGCATACTTCATCACGGCCGTCGTGAGAACACGGCCATAGCTTTTTTTAGTATTTCCCGCTCCTCCTTGACCCGGGCAAGCTCGCGGCGTAGTTCCTCAAGCTCCTTTTTGTCCGCACCGATGTTTCCGTTGCCCGGAAATGCTGCCTGGGGTGACTTCTTCCCCTGCAGCTGCTTCATCCAACGATCCAGCTGGTTGCGGCCAATACCCAGATTGCGCGCGACTTCCGCGACGGCATTACCGCTTTCAGCCACCAAACGTACCGCATCGACCTTGAATTGCTGGTCGAAACGCCGGCGGGCTTTTTTCACGATCTCTTGCTCCATGGGTAAATCCTCCTGTGTTTACATAACACCGTGGAGCTTAACTTCGTGTCCTTTATAAACGGGAAAGATCA
>PMMO01000064.1:275-35499 GCA_003162215.1 Ignavibacteriota bacterium | reverse complement strand
AGAGGTCAAAACGAAACCTTCCCCCTGGGCATTGCATCCAGAGTTACTGCCGGGAGAACAGGAATTGCCCTGATGCTCATGGCATAGGTTTTGCACTGAGGGGATCAGAGTTGCATGTACAGTGTCAAAACACACTGCAGAGAGCGAGTGATGACACCACAATCCATCAGTCTGCTCAAGGATTCCGAACAGATCCACGGAATCAGCCAGGTCTACTTTGCCGCCTACCATCGTCCAACCAACTCCGGACACCAGGACGATATTTCGCAATACATCCGGGATTTTAGAAAATGGATTGAACCTCAGACCTCACGCTGGATCTCTCTCATTGTACCTCTGATTTGCAACGCTGGACCATTCGATGTCATCGTGCGTGCATTGGGAAGCAGTGAACTAACGGCACAAGTGAATGGCCCGCTGGACCGGCTGTGCGAAGCAATTGCTCAACAGAGCGGCGCAACGTATTCGCCCGAACTCCTTGTGAAAACCAGAACAACGCGTATTCTTCAGGGGCTCGGTGGAAGGGCGGGGCACCGGAAGGAACTTTCCGGCGCGTATGAATTCCAGGGGTCGGGCATCAAGGCGGATTCCCGCATTCTCGTCCTTGATGACATCATGAGCACGGGCTCCACTCTCGAGGCTGTTGGGTACGCAATCAAGAAAACGCTTCCGAACTCAGAGATTGTTGGATTTGTTCTCGGCAAAGCCGGCATGGCGTCGAATGCTCACCTTGATCCCGACTACTTTATTGCCACTGAGGAGGGTTCCATGGCAGAACGCAAGGCCACCACGACCGCAACGGATCCTTCGACTCGGAATAAGTCACGAAGAAGGGTCTCCGCTCAGAAGAACAGGAAACCACAGGCTCCGGCGAAGGCGCCGGTTCCCGCAGCGAAGAGCAAACCGGCCGTAACGATGTATGTCATCAGCATTGTGCTTGTGTTTGTTCTTCTTGGAGCGATTGTGCCGCTCCGTTCCGGCAAAAACGCACCGCCACCAGAACCAACAATGCTTGAAACGTTACTCCCTCCGGCACCTATCGAACAAGTAGCACCATCGACTGTTGCTCCGACCCGCGAGCTTCGGCTCCCCGCCGGGAGAAAGAATCTGCATCCTGCAGTCGTGACCATTCCGAACGTGGGACTCAGGAGGAATCACTCTCTGGAGTCAAAGACTGTTCCCAGAGCGGCTATTCGCAACGGAGAGAGGGTCGAGATCATCAACAGATTTTCGAATGGCGGACCCGGCTGGCTTCAGGTACGCACAAAGGTCGGTAAGGTTGGATGGGTATTTGCCTCGGTAGTGAAGGAGCAAAAGGCGAAGGACATGTAGCCCTCCCCAGCGTGCGTGTTTGCATTCCCAGAATTCTCGGGCCATCTTGCGCGGGAACACCTCCCGCGTGGAGCTGTAGGATATCAACAGCCACTCATGGCGCTCATCGGCCTGCATTAACTCGACTGGTTGTCCTGCTGCTCTATATCTTCTTGATGAATGTGGGTCGGTAACCTAAACGTTCAGTTGGATTGCACGCTGCCGGGCTGCGTGACAAGTCCTTCTTTCATCGGCAGAACCCGTTCTCCCACTTGCTGGCGCCACATGGCGTAGTACAGGCCTTTTTGATTCACCAACTCTATATGTCGGCCTGACTCCACGATTTTTCCACGTTCGAGCACGTAGATGCGGTCTGCATGCAGCACTGTCGAAAGGCGGTGCGCGATGAGTATGCTGATCATCTCCCGGTTCCGGCTCACCGTGCGGATGGTTCCGCCGATCTCTTCTTCTGTGAGCGAGTCGAGCGAAGATGTCGCTTCGTCGAAGACCAGGAGATCCGGCTGCCGCAGAAGCGCTCTTGCGATCGAGAGTCGTTGCTTTTCTCCACCCGAGACCTTTACACCTGCTTCCCCGATGACAGTGTCAAGTCCTTTGGCACCGCGCGTCAGCAATGCCTGGCAAGCTGCTTTTTCGAGTACGTCCAGGAGTTCAGAGTCAGTTGCTTCCTGCTTCACAAACTGCAGATTCTCCCGGATCGTGCCCGAGAAGAGTTGTGTATCCTGTGTGACGAATCCGATCCGTTCCCGGAGACTGTTCAAGTCCACTTCCGTTGTGGGCGTACCGTTATACAGGACCCGACCGCCGATGGGATGATAGAGACCGACGAGCAGTTTCACGAGCGTTGTCTTCCCTGCGCCGGATGGACCGACAAATGCAATCGTCTCCCCCCGCCTGACGTCAAACGAAATTCCGCTTACCGCGTTCGTGGCGCCCGACTGGTGTTTGAAGCTCACATCATCGAATGCGAGAGTCTGAATCGAGACCAGCTCCTTCGGCGAAGCGGGCTTTGGTTCAGAGGGCATGCTCAGAAGGTCGCCGAAATTCTTTAGTGAGACTTCGGTTTCCCGGTAGATGTTGATGACGCTGCCCATCTCCTGGAGCGGGCCGAAAATGAAGAAGGAATAGATCCAGAGGGAAAAGAACTGGCCCACGGAAATCTGCTGGGCAAAAATCAAATAGAGCATGAGAAACAGGATCGTTGTGCGGAGAAAATTCACCGATGTTCCCTGCACAAAGCCGAGGCTCCGGATATACTTGACCTTTCTGAGTTCAAGCTCGAGGATTTTTTCAGTCGTTAAATTCAATCGCCGGATCTCCTGCTGGGCCAGCCCGAGGCTCTTGATCAATTCGATGTTCCGGAGCGATTCTGTGGTTGCTCCCGCGAGGGCGGTTGTTTCCGCAACAATCGACTTTTGAATCACCTTGATCTTTTTGCTCAGCGTGGAGCTGAGAAGGCCGAGCAGGGGCACGGTCGCAAAGTAGACCGGGGCGATCAGCCAGTGGACGGTGAATGCGTAGATCATGACGAAGATCACGCCCACCAACGTCGTGAAGATAATGTTGATCGAGGTGGAGATGAGGCGTTCCACATCGGAACGCACTTTTTGCAGTTTTCCCAGTGTCTCACCGCTTCGCTGATCTTCGAAAACCTGGTAGGGCAGCTCCAGGGAGTGCCGGAGGCCGTCGGAATAGATACGGGCTCCGAGCCTCTGGGTGATCAGGTTGATGACATAGTCCTGGAAATTCTTGGCAACCCTTGAGACGAACGCCACACCGACCGCTGCAAGCAGGAGCAAGCCGACGCCGCGGAAAAACTCTCCCGAGGTATATTGTTGAAACCGGAGGGCGTATTCGTCAATAACGTGTCTGAAGATAAGAGGATCAAGAAGCGAAAACACCTGGTTGACGGTTGCGAGGAAAAGGGCCAGGACGATCAGCTTCCAGAAAGCCTTGAGATAGGGGAGAAGGATAGTCATCTTATAAGAACAGTTGTTCAACGGAAACAGTTCGAATTCTTTGTACAAACAGAGCGGTCACTGCTGTGTACGCATCAGTTTGGAAACGTCGTAACCCTGTCGGGTAATCCGGTCGAGGATCTTGCCGTAGGTGTCTGCATCCATTGACGGAGATCGTGCGAGAATCCAGAGATACTCGCGGTTGGGTTCGCCGATGACCGCGTAGCTATAGTCGTCGGCCAGATCAATCACCCAGTAGTTGCCCCACACAAATGGGAGGAATGAAAGAATCGCCGGAGCGAACCGGACCTCGAGTTTCGAATTCGGTTCGTCATCGCTCAACCTCCTGGCTTTTCCGCTGGCTTCTTTCATCTCCCCATTGCTCTGGCGGCATCTGTTTACGACACTGATGGTGCCGTCATCGAGGAGTGTGTAGGTTGCGGTCACGTTTCCGGTGCATTCATGTTGGAACCGGTTGGGGTAACGAGCGATTTCGTACCATGTGCCGGCATAGCGTTTCAGATCGATGCCGGAAACCACCTCGAGCGTCTTCTGTTGAGTATCGTTTCCGGGCACATGCATGCTCATCAGAACGAGGATAGCCGGGATACCAAACGGAATGGTCATGTGGGAAAGCCTCCTGTAGAAGGAACCATAACGTATTCTAATACTGTTTTCAATAGGAAGGAAGATCGTGAGGTGAAAGGAACGAAAAGGGACAAGTATTGTCAAAATAAGATGGTGAAGCGGCTTGCAATCATGCACGAATATGAACAATGTCCGATTAAAGGAGATCCATGTCACTACGACCAGTAAGAAGCATCACTCAATCGCAACCCACGATTGAAGGCGCAGGCGTTCACTTGCGCCGTGCGTTTGGGTTTGGAGCAACAAGCGAATTCGACCCGTTCCTTTTGCTCGACGACTTCCGCAATGACAATCCCGCAGCGTATCGCGCGGGGTTTCCGTGGCATCCTCACCGGGGCATCGAGACTATCACCTACGTCCTGGCGGGAACAGTTGATCACGGCGACAGCCTCGGAAACAAGGGAGTGCTTGGGGTCGGGGATGTGCAGTGGATGACTGCAGGGAGCGGGATCCTTCATCAGGAAATGCCGAAGGGGGATGAGAGGGGGTGGATGCACGGCTTCCAATTGTGGNNNNACCCTTCCTGTTGAGACGTCCCGGCATGCGTTCGCCTACGTCTTTGAAGGCGCTGGAACGTTTCGTTCAGCGTCCGAGCCCCGCGCAGTGCTAACCGAAAAGGTGGGATCCGGCGGTGGACCGACGCTGGAAGAAGCAGGCAACCGGTCGCTCGTTCTCTTCGACAGCGGCGATGAGATTACGGTGCAGGCCGGTGATGCCGGCATCAGATTTCTGCTGGTCTCCGGGAAGCCGCTTGAGGAACCAGTTGCCTGGCAAGGCCCGATCGTGATGAACACGCAGGAAGAACTGCGACAGGCCTACGCCGAGCTTCGTAACGGGACGTTCATCAAGAGTCGCTGAGTCTGCTCCTGGTCCCCGAAGCTGATCCCTCTGGGTGGCCATGCTGCCGACAGTCCCCCAACGGGCAATCAGTGTGTCACCGCTGGAGTTTGATTGCTCGACAGAAGATCAATTCTGTACACGCGGCTTTCTCGAGGTCCGAAAGAATCCTGGATTCTGTACGACTTGTTGCCCGCAGAAACCAGTAGTTTTTGCACGCTTGTGCCGTAGGGGAGAGTGAGTTGGCAACATGTAACGTTTTCCGCTCTTTCTAATCTCACGTT
This sequence comes from Ignavibacteriota bacterium, assembly GCA_003162215.1. Taxonomy (GTDB): domain Bacteria; phylum Bacteroidota; class Ignavibacteria; order UBA10030; family UBA6906; genus Fen-1255. Next base: position 30,443 of record PMMO01000064.1, on the reverse strand, counting down.
TATGGCTACGCCCGGTTTTGAGTTTGGCGTGTCGTTGAACGCAAAAATATAGTACGAACCATTGTAGTACCTCAGCATGGTTCGTAGGAGCGAATCGGAAGCACGACAACTGCTATTCAGATTCACTTGCCAGATCACGGCGTCCAACTGATTTCCTGTGATATACTTGATGAAGGCAAGGACCGAATCACGTGCGTTGTTATGACCGTACCATCCATCCCATTGAAAATAGAGCACCCCCCCCAGATTGGAATGTGTCCCGTGCTGCATTCTATACACTGTGCTCATAAACTGATTGATCAACTCTACTCGAGTCGGATAACGAAGCGTTGAATCATTCTGATTTGGTCCGGAGCCTTGAGCGACAAGCATAAGACTTCCAGGGGAAGCGTAGCCTCGTTCTTCCCAGAATCTCTTTGAAACACGACGAGTCCAGGTGTCCGTGTAGTGGAGTCTTCCCGCCGGCGGGGCCTCATCAACATAAAATGGGTAGTGATCGACCATGAGAACATCATAGAACAGGTTGTCTCGATAGGGCGAAGCGGAGTTCGAAGGGTATGGATAACGGCTGTTGAATTCTTCGGCCATGGGTGCGCCGAGGGTCACAAAGACCGGGTGAGAGCTATCATGCTTTTTGATTTGAGCGTATACCGAATGCATTTGGCTGATGGTAATTGCGGGAAAGGGGGGTGGTTCAATTTCTGGTTCATCGTAGACATACCACCCGAGCAATGCCGGGTGGCTGATGATGTACGGGTCTCCTGCAATGGAATCGACGTTGCTGAGAATCTTAGAAAGAGAGAAACGCATCAGGGAAGCGTCAGTCCGGGGTATATTGATTATCAATCTTATCCGATGGCTCCAAGCCGAATCCAGAAATGCACGGACCGCTCCGTGATACGACGAAATATCATACCTCTTTGGCCCGCTGCTATAGGCATCTATCACCCCATTCCAGTATGAGAGGATGACATTGACTCCGGACTTTTGGAGACTATCAAGCGCCGCCGGCCTCTGTCCGCCATACCATCCGATTGGAAAGAAAGGCCGCCCATTTACCATGAATTGCGCGTTGTCAAAGGTGACTGTTGTCTGGGAGGAAGCATCAATTCCCCACGCAATAACGACCAGGATCGAAAGGATAGTTCTGCTGAGCCATCTCATGAGCCACTTCCTCTATGCTAGATAATTGGTCGGAAACCCTGCATTCGTATGATCACCGCAGAGCCACAGAGACCCTTCCGTTTGTGTGATATGATGAAGATACGTATATTTTGTAATGGAATGGACGTACTTTCAGGTGCCTGCTCTCTCCATCATATTGGTGGGATATGCGGAAGAATTTCGGGTTCACGCTTGCACTCCTTTCCTCGCTTGCAGGATATCTCCTTTCGCTCTCGATTCTCCTTTCCGGCACACTGCTCCATATCTCACATTGGGTTGGTAGGATGAAATGCACCACGCCGAACTGAAAAGTCTTCTTGGCAAGATCCAACGTAGCCGGATCGCCATCGTCGGGGATTTCTGCTTGGATGTCTATCTTTTGCTCGANNCTCGAACCGAGCGCTTCGGAAGCTTCGCTCGAGACAGGACTATCCACGCGGCCCGTTCGCACTCAGCGCTATTCACTCGGAGCCGCCGGAAACGTCGCCAGCAACCTGCAGGCATTGGGGGTAGGAACGCTGTGCGCGTTCGGCGTCATCGGTGAGGACCCGTTTGGGCGGGAAATGAATCAGCAGCTCTCCTCCAAAGGCATTGACATAACCGGTCTGTTGGTGCAGCGGGAGCAATGGGACTCGCATGTTTACATGAAACCGTATGAGCGCCAGCAGGAACAGCACCGATTCGACTTTGGCGATTTCAATGAGCTTCACCCTTCCACGTCAGCACTGCTGCTTGAAGCCCTCGCAGCTGCGCTCCCTTCGCTGGATCTCATCATCATCAACCAGCAAGTCCGGCACGGCATCCACACGAAGCAATTCAGAAATGCACTTCGGACCCTCGTGCTCAGCCATTCCGAAAAGTACTTCATCGCCGATTCTAGGCACTTTGCAGATGACTATGCCGGATGCATAAGGAAGATCAACACGCAGGAGGCGGCCAAACTCGTCGGACGAGACTCTGCAGCGATGGATGCTGCTGAGGTCGAAGATCTTGCCACATCGCTCTTCGAGCGATGGGCGAAACCGGTATTCCTGACGCGTGGAGAAAACGGCTGCATCGTGTGCGACGCGATGGGATGCAAGGAAGTGCCGGGCCTTCTGATCCTGTCGCCTGTGGATCCGGTTGGAGCGGGGGATAGTATGCTCGCGGGAATCGCGGCCGCACTGGCGGTCGGCGCAGAGCCCCTCCAGGCTGCGGAACTGGGAAGCCTTGTTGCCGGCGTGACCGTTCAAAAACTCATGCAGACGGGAAACGCAACGCCGGAGGAAATACTGAAGATCGGTCATGATCCCGACCGCCGCTACCGACCCGATCTGGCCCACCGACATCGGTGACAAAACACGGGAGAAGATACTGACATTCGGCGATGGACCTGTCGAGATCCGGGAGACACACAAGAAGGGAGGGTATACCATCGGCGTTGCCAGCGACGAGATACGCGGGTACGGCTTGAATCTTGCGAAACGAACGCGGCTGATCGAAGCGGGAGCCGATCTGATTGTTCCGGACTACTCTCAGGTAGATCAACTGTTGGAGCTCTTGTTCGAGTAAGAGCCTTTAACATCCTCAGGAAGAAGAATTTCCGACAGCCAGACACCTGCCGAAACGAAGGGTGATGCTGATCTGGGAGTCAACAACGTGGTGTTCATTTGCGCTGCGTACTTCCACGAAATTGACGTCCCCTTTCTTTTTGCTTTTTGGCGCCTTTCTCCGTCCTTTTTAACTTATTCCTGAATGTACGTCCTTGGTTTTTTTCAGGCGCTTCATGTCCTCTTCAATGAGTTTCGTCGCACGCATCGCCAAATTCTTCACTGAGCCTACAGTAGCTGGAACAATTGCTACAGCTCTCTTGCTGAGCTGTACCGGAGTGATTTCCTATTGGGTGTATACTGTGCGATTGCATGATGAGACACAGGAGACATCAAATGTGACTCTCGATGCCCGCGACCAGCTCGGGATCGCTCTCATCCACGGTCTTTCCGCGACGCAGACAGTTGCGCTTTGTGTCGAAAACGACATTCTTCTATGAGGAAAACAAGAGGGCTATTGGGTTTAGCATCCTGACGGATTCATTGCAGAAGGACGAGGCATTTCAGGCGATAAAGAACAGGTCCCTGATCTTTGCCGGACCGTTGAACCTGGTTTAGGGAGGGCTTGCGGTTGTGGGTCGGGGACCGGTTTTTCGTAAGAGAAACGGAGAGGAGTATTTCTGGGGTTTTACCATCGCGGTGCGGGTTGTGGTGCCGAATGGCGAATGGACTCTCGAAGTCGCCCCGATTAACGGATCCAAGGCCATAGCGAAAACAGTTCCGACCGTCCTCCTCAGCCTTCTTCTTTTTTCTCTTCTGGGCGGGTCTTTTGCCTGGTACATGGCCCGCCAGCCCAGGCTGCTGAAGATACTGGTCGAAAAGCGGGCAGCCGAACTTCTTCAGAGCGAAAATCGATTCAGGACCCTTAGAGAAAATTATGTTGGGGATCGATGTGGCGGTTCCGTGCGGCCTGATCGTGAATGAACTTGTCTCGAACGCCCTCAAGCACGCATTCGCCAGACGGGAACACGGCACGGTCGTCGTGTCCTTCAAGCGATTGAACGCAACAACTCTCCAGCTTGATGTGCATGATGATGGAATCGGGTTCCCGCGCGGAAGCGACTATCGTACCATGACGTCGATGGGTATGAGCATTATTCGAACACTGACGGAACAAATCTCGGGAACACTCATGCTCGATGTGACGGAGGGAACGCGTTTCAGCATAGTGTATCCGGGATAGCGCATCTGTCTTGTTGTTCACATAACGGAATGTGATCATTTCATCCCGCCGTTCACAGAGAAGTGTGAACACAACGAAGTGTTGTTGTTGCCTTCTCCAGCTCCGCCGCCACCCCCACTCCCCCACGGTTCTTCGATGGACGTTTGGGCGAATTTGCTCAGGCATTTCTCGAACTTCTGGCCTACGACTGCCGCAGCGGACATGTCGGGATTATCGTTGAGATAGAAGGAGATATGTACTACCTTGAATCAGGCGGTTGGGTTGTTCCGCGAGCCGGTGGATTTCCATGCCAGGCCCTCGAATCGATCACCATATGCGCAAGAAATTCTCCAGTTTCGGTATGGCGGTCGCTTCCCGACGTTCCACGGTTGCGGAAGAGTAGCCCCTTCTCCAGATGAAGGCAGGTCGAAACTCGCTTTTAAGCAACCATCGGCAAAAACCCGTGAAACCCAGAACATTCTTCCTCCTCATCGGAGTGGTGCTGCTCATCTCTGCCGGCGACTCGCAAACACAAACCATCTCCCGCACGAGCTCTCCCCTCTGGATTGTGCCCGACAATCCATCCCTGACGACTCTTGAACCCTGTCCGATCTTCCGCAAGGCATTCCCTCTGGATGATCAGCCTGCCGCGGCCACCGCGCGCGTCATCGGGCTGGGTCACTTTGAAATCTCTGTCAACGGGAAACGCGTCGGCGAATCGCTCATCAATCAGCCATGGTCGCAGTACAATCGCACACTATACTGGCAGGAATTTGATCTCGGTCCGTTGCTGCAAAAAGGGGAGAATGTGCTTGGTGTGCAACTGGGTAATTCCTTCTGGTGTGTAGGCGCGGCGAACGATACGGGACGGTTTGTCAAGACCGATGCGATGCCCGACTTTTCTGCCGGTCATCCGTACATGCTCTGGCTCGACGTGCACATCACGATGGAGAGCGGAAGAGAACTGAGTGTTGCCAGTGATGGAAGCTGGAAATGGACAGAGGGGCCGCTCACGTTCTCACACATCTATGCAGGGGAGGATTTCGACGCACGGCGTATTCCGTCGGGATGGAACGCACCAGGGTTCGATTCCCGGACATGGCGATCCGTAGCAGTTGCAAGCACGCCCGCAGCTTCCCTTTTTCTGTATGCGGGGCCCCCAATCAAGGCATTCGAAGTTTTTCGACACAACAGAATTGTTTCTCCCAAACCGGGAGAGTACACATACGTGTTTCCGCAGAATTGCTCGGCACTTCTCCGGTTCACTGTTGCGGGATCTGCGGGTGCGAGAATCCGTTTCAAACCTTGCGAGTACATGGATCCGACCGGACACGTCCAATTCACTTACACGTGGGGCACAAAGAAAGACATCTGGCATGACTATACGCTGAGAGGGACAGGCGACGAGACGCATCAGACACTCTTCTGCTACGTTGGTGCTCAATATGTGGGTGTGACAGGAGCTGTTCCCGCCGGATATCCCAATCCCCGGAACCTTCCGGTGATCAAAGATCTCGAGCTGGTTCATGTGCGTGCGGCGAACCCCGATGCCGGCAAGTTTTCCTGTTCGAGCGCATTGCAGAACGGCGCCTACCATATGATTGACTGGTCGATACGCTCCAACATGAGCTACGTTGCCACCGATTGTCCCCATCGAGAGAAGAACGGATGGCAAGAAGAAAACTGGCATATGGCGCGTGCGATGAGCTACCGGTTTGACGTGCAATCGTGGTATGCCAAGATCGCACGGGACCTCCGCGACACCCAGCTGCCCGATGGCCATATTCCGACGAACTGCCCCAACTACCTCGTCGGGATTCCTCCGCACGGATATTGGAACGAAGCTCCCGAGTGGGGGATTTCGGGTGTTCTCGTTCCATGGCACCTGTTCGAGTGGTACGGCAACAGTGAAGTGCTCGCCGCCAGCTTCGAGAGTATGTGCCGCTATGTCGATTACCTTTCGTCGCAAGCGAAGAACGGGATCATCACGAGCAATCTGGGTGATTGGTACGACTATGGACACGGGANNACTATCTGGGCATTAGGGGCGATGGTATTGTCACACTCGGCTGCCATTCTGGGTAAAGCTGAAGTCGCAGAGAAGTACGGGGTTCTGTTTGATCAGATCCGTGAAGATTTCCAGAAGAATTTCTATGACCCCGCAACCAAAACGGTGCGCAACAACGGTTCATGCCAGGCCGCGCACAGTCTGGCACTCACCATCGGACTCGTGCCGGAAAGCGACCGGCCTGCAGTGCTCCAGGCGATTGTGGATGATCTGGAACGGCGAGACTGGCAACAAACCGTCGGTGAAGTCACACAGGTGTTATTTCTCCGGGCACTCGCGGAAGGCAATCGGAACGATGTGCTGCACCGCGTGTACTCACGCGAAGGCAGAGGAAGCTACGGGTTTATGGTGCAACAGGGTTTGACGACTCTGCCGGAGAGCTGGGATGCCCGTCCGGGCACAGGCAACAGCATGAACCACTTCATGCTCGGTCATCTGATGGAGTGGCAGTTTGCCTATGTCGCGGGAATCCGGCAACAGTCGGGGAGTATCGGATGGCGGCGCATCCTGGTTGCTCCCAATCCGGGAGATCTTGACTCGGCATTGGCGTCGTTCGCGAGCCCTGCCGGGCTCATAGCGGTAGAGTGGAAGCAATCGAAGACGGCATTTTCCATGAAGGTCACCATCCCGAAAGGTGTCAACGCAGAAGCTATGCTACCCAATGGCGCACTCTCCGTGCTCCCACCGGGGACGACGGAGCTGAATGTTGATTACAAATCAAAATAACCATTTTTCACAAGGCGGCCTCTTGACGTTGGACGGCCGGAACCACTCATTCACATTCCAACATCGACCATCGTGAAACCAATTTTCTCCGCGTCCCTTGCTCTCCTGTTGATCCTCAATTCGAATCTGTCTCTTACTCAGACGGCAGGCGGAGTGAAACCTGCCCATTCCCCGGATATCGAACACTCGATCGACTCCATCATTGCAGGACTCACCCTGCAAGAGAAGATCGGGCAACTTGTGCAATATTCCGGCGGTTGGAGCACCGGGCCGACGGGAAGGCGTATCAATGATGAGAAACGAACACTCATCAAGGAAGGGAAGACCGGTTCCTTGTTGAACGTCATCGGAAGCAGTGTGACGCACGAATTGCAGAAGATTGCCGTCGAGGAATCGCGAGCGAAAATCCCGTTGCTGTTTGGCCTCGACGTCATCCATGGCTTCAAGACGACGTTCCCGATTCCATTAGCGGAGGCGGCGACCTGGGATGCCGAGGCTGTCGAATTGTCGGCCCGCGTCAGTGCCGCAGAAGCGGCATCTTCGGGAATCCACTGGACGTTTGCGCCGATGGTGGATATTGCGCGTGATCCGCGCTGGGGACGCATCGCCGAAGGATCAGGCGAGGATACCTACCTCGGATCGGTGATGGCGGCCGCGCGTGTCCGCGGTTTCCAGGGACGGAATCTTTCTGACCCCACCGCCATCATGGCCTGTGCGAAGCATTACGCAGCGTATGGCGGTGCTGAAGGAGGCAGGGATTACAACACCGTAGATATATCGGAACAGACGTTACGCGACGTCTACCTCCCGCCGTTCAAAGCTGCACTTGACGCCGGTGCCGGCACGTTCATGGCATCGTTCAACGAAATCAACGGCGTGCCAAGCTCCGGCAGCCATTTCCTTTTGACCACCATACTTCGCGACGAATGGGGATTTGACGGGTTTGTGGTGAGTGACTGGAATTCCATTGGTGAACTGATTCCTCACGGCTATGCGGGCACTCCGGCACGCGCGGCCGAGTTAGCAATTAACGCCGGACTCGACATGGACATGGAGTCCAGATGCTACCGCGATAATCTCGAATCCCTTGTGACTCAGGGAAAAGTCAGAGCGGCAACTCTGGACAGTGCGGTCCGGCGGATTTTACGCATGAAGTTCCGGCTTGGCTTGTTTGCCGATCCCTATCGTGCATGTACCCCCGAACGCGAGGCGAAGACGTTGAGGAGTGCAGCAAATATCGAGGCGGCACGGAATGTGGCCCGGAAAGCCATTGTCTTGCTCAAGAATGAACACAGCCTCCTCCCTCTCTCAAAAAACGTGAAAACAATCGCCGTCATTGGTCCTCTGGCCAACAATCACCGGGATCCGGTTGGCACCTGGGCCGGTCCGACGGATACCAATAATGTTGTGACGCTTCTTGACGGCGTTCGCGCGGCTGTTCCGGCATCTCGGGTGCTCTTCGCACCCGGGTGTGCTATTGACGGGACAGACACAGCCGGAATTTCCGCGGCTGTGGGAGTTGCCCGGCAAGCCGATGTGATTCTGCTTGCCGCGGGGGAATCGGAAGACATGAGTGGTGAAGCGCGTTCCCGCTCATCACTCGAACTCCCGGGGCGGCAGGCAGATCTCGTCCAGGCTGTTCATGCGACAGGCAAGCCAGTGGTGCTGGTCTTGATGAACGGTCGTCCACTCGCCCTCAGCCGGGAAGCGGCCAATCTTCCGGCGATTCTCGAAACATGGTTCCTTGGTCATGAGACCGGACATGCCATTGCCGACGTGTTGTTCGGTTCCTACGCACCCTCCGGCAGGTTGCCGGCGAGCTTTCCGCGGGTCACGGGTCAGGTTCCCATCTACTACAATCACAAGAACACCGGTCGACCGGCGGACGACTCCGTGCACTTCACATCGCGGTACCTCGATGTGCCGTCGACACCGCTGTATCCTTTCGGATTCGGTTTGACCTATACGTCGTTTGCATATGCAGATCTCGCCATTGCCTCGCCCAGAGTGAAAGCGACGGATTCGGTGTCGGTGCGAATCACGCTTAAGAACACAGGATCCAGGGGAGGCGAGGAGGTGGTGCAGCTCTATGTTCGTGACGAAGTGGGGAGCCTGACACGACCGGTCAGAGAACTCAAAGCGTACAGGCGTGTTCGGTTGGAACCGGGTCAGACAACGTCGGTGACATTGTCCATACCTGCGACTGATCTGGCCTTCACGGGAGTGGATATGCGGCGTCGTGTCGAACCGGGAATGTTCACTGTGTATGTAGGTCCCAATGCCGGGGAAGGGCTGGTGGGAAGGTTCGAGGTTTTTGAATGATGACAGAGCGGAGGTGCACAATGGGGATTGCGATTATCGCGATTGCCTCTTATCTTGGCGTTGCGACTATGACGACAGGGTGCAAGAAAGACGAGTTCAGCGGTTCCGCCATTGACACGTCGGTCCGGACATTCGATTAGTGTGGCTTTCGTATCATCGATCGCCTTGTATTCGTACCATGGGGCAGCGCAGAGTTTTACCGGCGGGTATAATTTTGCGCTGCCTGCGATCGACACGTTTTCCAACAGTCTGTTCAGGAGGGTTCCATGAAAGGTCATACACTGGCAGGAGCGGTGATTCTCCTTGCCGTATGTTTTGTGCTGCGGCTGAATGTCCATGCACAACCCCCATCCGATGCTATGCAAAGAGATGATCCGAGGATCGAGCCGCTGCTTTCGCAGCTCACACTCGAGGAGAAGATAGCATTGCTCGGCGGAACAGGATTTGAGACGAAGCCTGTTCCACGATTGGGGATTCCAACGCTCAACATGACAGACGGTCCGGTTGGCGTTCGATGGAAACCCTCGAGCGCATTTCCAGTAAGCGTCATGATGGCAGCGACGTGGAATCCTGCGTTGATCGAGAAACTTGGTGCTGCACTGGGACAGGAAGCCAAGGCCAAAGGGCGGCGGATGCTCCTCGGCCCCTGCGTGAACATTCACAGAACTCCATTCGGCGGGAGGAACTTCGAAAGCTTTGGTGAGGATCCGTTTCTTGCGGCACGCATGGCTGTTGCGCACGTGAAAGGTGTGCAGAGTGAAAAGGTGGTTGCCACGACCAAGCACTTCGCCTGCAATAACCAGGAATTCGAGCGTGACTTCACAAACGTGACGATAAGCGAACGAGCACTCAGAGAAATTTACCTCCCGGCATTTGAGGCAGCGGTCAAAGAGGGCGGGGCGATGTCGATCATGTCGGCGTACAACAAGATCAATGGTCAATGGTGCAGTGAGAACCCGCGGTTGCTCACCGAAATACTGAAGAACGAGTGGGGGTTCCCGGGATTTGTCGTCTCCGACTGGGGAGCTGTCCATAGTACAGTACCGACGGCAAATGCCGGTCTTGATGTGGAAATGCCTGCGGGCCGCTACTTGAATGCCGACAGCTTGCTTCCTGCGATCAAGGGAGGCAAGGTCAGTGTGGCAACGATCGACGACAAGGTGCGCCGGTTGTTGCGGACGATCATATGGGCCGGGCTCCTGGACGGGTCGGACAAAGACCGGGGATCTCTGGATACAAAGGAGCATCGGCAGCTGGCAGCCGATGTCGCCCGGGAAGGGATCGTGCTCCTTAAGAACGAAAAGAATCTCCTTCCCCTGCAGCGCATACAGACAAAGACGCTTACGGTAATCGGACCGAATGCCGCGAAGGCCCGGACAGGAGGTGGCGGGAGTTCGAAGGTTGATCCGCTCTATGCAGTCAGCGTTCTGGATGCCTTAAAAAAGAAACTGGGGAATGCTGTCCACATTACGTATGCCGCAGGGTGCCGCGGCGCCGGGGATTTCGAACCCATTGGTGCGGCGTTCTTGCTCCCGGCCGATGCATCCCCTGGCAGGCACGGCCTGAAGGGTGAATACTTTGCCAACATCAATCTGGAAGGCGCTCCCGTTCTCACGCGAGTCGACTCCACCGTCGATTTCGGATGGGGGCATGGTTCTCCTGCGCCGGTGCTGCCGCAGGATAGCTTCTCAGTCCGGTGGACCGGGACGTTGCGTGCTCCGGCGACTGGGCGGTATACGCTCCGGACCATCAACGACGACGGAGTCCGATTGTACGTTGACGGGAAACTCCTGATCGATGATTGGACCGATCACGCAGCAGAAACCAAGGAGTGTGTTGTGGACTTTGAACTGGGGAAGAAGTATGCGGTCCGTCTTGAGTATTTCGACCGCAAGGGGGCTGCAATTGTGCGATTCGGCTGGAGCGGCGGATCCAACAGCTTGCTGACCGAGGCCGTGCACGAAGCACGAAAGGCAGACGCCGTCCTCCTCTGTCTCGGTTCGAATGAATTCCTCGAGAGCGAAGGGTTTGACAGGCAAGACCTGGTGCTGCCCGAAGAGCAGTTGAAACTCCTGACGTCGGTTACCGCAGCCAACAAGAACACCATCGTGGTGTTGAACGGCGGTGCGCCGGTCCTGACTGAGGGATGGAGCGCCTCTGTTCCGGCTCTGCTGGAGGCGTGGTTCCCCGGCGAGGAAGGCGGCACGGCAGTCGCTGATGTAGTGTTCGGCGATGTCAACCCATCGGGCAAGCTTCCTATGACGTTCCTAAAGCGATGGGAGGACGCCCCGGCATTCGGCAACTTCCCCGGCAAGTCGGCAGTGGAGTACGCGGAAGGCATCTATGTCGGCTACCGCCATTTCGACACCAGGAACGTAGACGTCTCTTTCCCCTTCGGGCACGGTCTTTCATTCACGACATTTGCGCTCTCAAATATTGCCGCCATGCCTGCCGATTACCCCGGACACAGGAGATACATGGTGTCACTCGACGTGCAGAACACCGGGAGTCGTAGTGGAGCAGAAGTCGTCCAGCTTTATGTCCATCCTGTTTCCTCTCCTATCGATCGTCCGGAGAAAGAGCTCAAAGAGTTCAGGAAAGTCCTGCTCTCCCCCGGGGAGAGGAAGCGCGTGGAGTTTATGCTTGATGATCGCGCCCTGGCATACTACGACGAGGGAAAGAAGAGTTGGGTCGTCGCACCGGGAGAGTATGAAATACTGGTGGGCAACTCTTCCCGCAATATTTCCCTTCGCACAAGGATTCAAGCGAAGACCCAATGAGACTCAAAGAGATAATGCTTGTCGTGTTGATTGTGGCTGCCATCAGTAGCGAAAGGGCTCAGACCCCCATGCATTGACAATCCAGCCGAATCGTAGTACATTTCCCATGGGCTTCTAACCCGGATGCGGGTCATCCACCTTCTTCTATCACGGGAGCTACGGCATATGATTGTCACTACGTCAGCATTGTTTAAACTCGCCTATGGCCAATACGCTGTCGGGGCGTACAATATCAATAATATGGAACAGGCTCTCGGTCTCTTCCAGGGGCACCTCGATGCTCAAGCACCCTTTATCGTACAGATTTCGAAGGGATCGAGAAAATACGCCGGCATTCCGATGATCGAGGCCATCATCCGTGCCGCGGAAAACATGTTTCCAGACGCAATCTATGCTGTACACCTCGATCATGGTGACGAGAAGACATGCTACGATTGCATCGATTCCGGATTCTATTCGTCGGTGATGATTGATGCCTCGCACGAACCGTTTGAGGGGAACATCGCAACGACGCGACGCATTGTGGAACGCGCTCATGCCCGCGGACTCTCGGTGGAGGCGGAGCTCGGCCAGCTGGGTGGCGTGGAGGAGGACATCAAAGTTGATGAAAAGAACGCCCGGTTGACGAATCCCAATGAGGCCACGGACTTCGTAAAGAGATCCGGTTGCGACAGTCTGGCAGTTGCCATTGGCACCAGCCATGGCGCCTACAAATTCAAGGGGCACCAATCCCTCCATTTTGACGTTATCGAGGCGATACAAAAGTTGTTGCCCGGCTTTCCGCTGGTCATGCATGGATCCAGTTCAGTCCCTGTCGAGGAAGTGCGCCGTATCAATGCCGCGGGTGGAAAGCTCGATCCATCGGCATGTGGCGTTGACGAAAACGAGTTCGCACGCGCCGCCTCTATGGGTGTGACAAAGGTGAATATTGACACTGACGGTCGTCTGGTCTGGACCCGCGTTCATCGCGAAAACTTCCGCGACTTCCCGGAGACCTTCGACTTCCGCAAGCCGGGTGAGATATTTGTCAAGGAATACGCGGCATTCATCGTACACAAATCTCAAAAGCTTGGTTCGGCCGGGCGTTTGTCCGCCGTGCGCAAAGCGCTCAGCTGACCGGTCGGGACTTCACCAAAACTTCACGAGTTGCTGCTCCGCCTTCAATCGGATGAATGCATAGTTGAGGGCGGGGAGGCTGTTGAAATGGGCGGTTTGCCGCAAAGTGTCTGCGGCCTTCTGTTTGTTCCCCTCAGAATCATAGGCCCGCGCAAGGCGATAGAGGTTGTATGGGTTCTGCAGGATTGCCACCTGCATCTCGGTGACCGCACGATCATCTTTCTTCTCTTCGAGCGCAATCGACTCCGCGAGTTCGTGAACCAGACGGGATTCATGTTCCCGTATGCGGTGCTTTGATCTAAGGAGATATTTTCGTATCCATTGCGGTATCATGGTAGAACACCTTTCTCACATCACAATGGAACGATCCGGGCACACAGTCCGGGTTACACTCCGCCGCCCGCCGGTAAATGCGCTGAACCGCCAGCTGGTGGCCGAATTGCACAGTGCGGCAAAGCTTCTTCGGCGTGACAAGCATATCTGGGTTGTCTTCCTGACAACCGGCCTTTCCCATTTTTCCGCGGGTGCCGATCTCAAAGAGCGATCGGCACTTCCACCTTTGAAGGTTGCCTCGTTCGTCGGGGCAATTCGACGAATGGTGCTTGCGTGGTATAACATTCCCCAGCCTGTGGTGGTGGGCATACGCGGCGGTGCAGTTGGAGGCGGGCTCGAATTGGCTCTTGCGGGGGATATCCTCATCGCGTCGGATGATGCCACGCTTGGTTTTCCCGAGGTGCGATTGGGCATCATTCCCGCGGCGTGTGGGACGCAGCTGTTGACCGCCCGTACCCAACCATCCACTGCGAACAGATGGATTTTGACAGGTTCCCGTGCGACTGCCGCTATTGCGCTGAGGGATGGTGTCGTAGACTATGTTGTCCCCGCCAATGAATTCTCAGATTCCTGCGAGCGTATCCTTGAAGAATTGTCCGTGGGGGCGCCTCTTGCACTGCGCCAGGCGAAGCATGCATTGCGGGCTGCCCGAAGAGATGCGTTGCAGAGGGGGCTCGCAGCGGAACGTGCGGCCTACCGGGCATTGATTACAACAAGAGATCGATCCGAAGGGCTCAAGGCATTTTTGGAGAAGCGAACCCCGCAGTGGACCGGCAGATGAATAGAGAAGGAGGAACGTGAGCAGGACAAGATTCGAGACAGCGGAGGAGAGTGATCTTGCCGCTGTGCAGCAATTGGCGCGGGAGTTTGCCGAGCGGGAGATTCGGCCGCTCGTAATGAAATACGATGAACTCCAGGAATTTCCTGAGGAATTGATCGCCCCGCTCGGCGCACTTGGATTCCTGGGTGCGATGGTACCGGAAGAATACGATGGGGCGGGACTGACACCACTTCAGTTTACGTGTCTGGTGGAGGAAATCTCCCGGATTGACCCGTCACTCGGCCTGACGATCTGTGCGCACAATGGCCTGTGCGTCAACCATCTTCTGATGTTCAGCAGCGCTGAACAACGGCGGAAGTACATTCCTCCCCTCAGTACCGGAAGGAAACTTGGTGCATGGGCGTTAACAGAGCCGGGCTCCGGGAGCGATGCTGCCGGAATGCGGTCGACTGCAGTGTACGACGGTGAGGCGTGGGAATTGAATGGGTCGAAGATATTTATTACGAATGCATCAGTTGCATCGACATTTGTCGTTATGGCAGTGACAGGCTCCTATGACGGACGCAACACTATTTCGGCATTCATTCTCGAAAAGGGCATGCCGGGATTTTCCGTAGGGCGCAAAGAGAACAAACTTGGCATGCGATCGAGCGACACTGCGATGTTAATCTTCGAAAACGTTCGTGTTCCTCCCTCCAACATGATTGGCACTGAGGGTGACGGCTTTCGCCAGGCGATGTCGGTCCTGGACAGCGGCCGGTTCGGGATTGCCGCCCTTTCAGTAGGGCTGGCTCAGGGGGCTTACGAAGCGTCTTTGAAATATGCCCTTGAACGACGACAATTCGGCCACCAGATCTCTGAATTCCAGGGGATCCAGTGGAAACTCGCCGACATGGCGACCCAGATAGCAGCGGCGAGATTGCTTACACGCCACGCAGCAATGTTGAAAGAAGCAGGAGAGAAGGTGACCCTCGCGGGAGCTGAGGCAAAGCTCTTTGCCAGCGAGGTCGCGGTGAAAGTCGCGAATGAAGCTGTCCAAATCCACGGTGGGTATGGATATATGAAAGACTACCCTGTGGAGAAGTTCTACCGGGACGCGAAACTCCTGACGATCGGTGAAGGCACATCGGAAGTGCAGCGGATGGTCATCGCGAAACAACTTCTACGGCAATAAGCAACGTATGGCGCTCATAGGATCCAGGATACAGCACGACGAGACGTTTAAACGGAATGCAAGCCATGCGCTGACATTGCTTGCCTCCGTGCGAGAATCGGGTGCGGTAGCGGAGAAGGGGGGTGGGGAGGCAGCGCACGCCAGGCATCATGAGCGGGGGAAGCTGACTGCCCGCGAACGGGTTCAGAAACTGATTGATTCCGGGTCGACCTTCGTTGAAATCGGTCTCCTGGCGGGTCAGGGNNAGTACGCGGAGTATGGGGGGGCACCGGCTGCGGGCACGGTAGTTGGTATCGGGTTGATTCATGGGCGTACGGTAGTGATTGTGGCCAACGACGCGACAGTGAAGGCGGGCGCATGGTTTCCGATCACGTGCAAGAAGAATCTCCGGGCGCAGGAGATTGCGATGGAGAACCGCATTCCCATCATTTATCTCGTAGATTCTGCGGGTGTGTTTCTTCCTCTGCAATCCGAGATCTTCCCTGACCGTGAGCATTTCGGCCGGATCTTTCGCAACAATGCCGTTCTCTCCGCAATGGGAGTGACCCAAATCGCTGCAATTATGGGGCCGTGTGTTGCGGGAGGTGCCTACCTGCCCATCATGAGTGATGAGGCGTTAATAGTTGACAAGACCGGAAGTGTGTTCCTGGCCGGTTCGCATCTTGTCAAGGCCGCCGTTGGTGAAGAGATCGACAACGAATCCCTGGGAGGAGCGCGGGTCCACTGTGAGATCAGCGGCGTCACGGACCACAAAGCAGCAAACGACGAAGAGTGCCTTGACAAGATTCGCAGTATTATGTCGAAGCTCGGTGCGACGGATAAAGCCTCCTTCAGCCGGGATGTTCCTGTCGAACCGGCGTATCCCGCGGAAGAGCTGTCGGGGATTCTTCCCGATGACCGGACCAGGCCATATGACATGTATCAAGTTCTTGCGCGCATCATCGATGGCAGCAACCTGGATGAATACAAAGCCGGGTACGGCAAAACATTGATTACCGGGTATGCCCGTGTGGATGGCTGGGCTGTAGGCATCGTTGCGAACCAGCGATCCGTTGTGAAGACGGCAAAAGGAGAGCTCCAGGTCGGAGGTGTGATCTACAGGANNGAAACGCATTCCTCTCGTGTTCTTACAGGATGTTACAGGCTTTATGGTTGGAAGCAGGGCGGAGCAGGGGGGGATTATCAAAGATGGCGCGAAGCTGGTCAATGCCGTTGCCAATTCCGTCGTGCCGAAATTCACCTTTATCGTCGGCAACAGCTATGGGGCAGGCAACTATGCACTCTGCGGCAAAGCATACGACCCCCGGCTGATCTTTGCCTGGCCCACCGCTCAGATTGCCGTGATGGGAGGAAAGCAGGCAAGTGAAACGCTGCTTTCCATCAAGCTGCAGTCCCTCGGCAAGAAAGGGGAAAAAGCGTCAGCAGAGGAAGTCATGAGCCTGCAAAGGGATTTGTGCGAGCGATACGACCGGGAACTCGATCCTCTATTCGCTGCTTCCCGTCTCTGGGTTGACGACGTGATAGATCCTGTCCGAACGCGCAGTCTCATCTCTCTTGGCATAGGGCTGGCGGCTCATAATCCCGTTATCCCCCATTTCAATACGGGGGTCTTCCAGGTCTGATGAAATCATCAATCCGGATTGCGAGTGGTCAGGGATTCTGGGGTGATCTGCCGTCCGCCCCCGTCGCACAAGTCCGCAAGGGACCGATTGACTACCTGGTGATGGACTACCTCGCAGAAGTCACGATGTCGATCATGCAGAAGCAGAAGCAACGGGATCCCCGCACGGGATATGCGCGCGACCTCGTTCCTCTGCTCGCCGAGATCCTGCCCGATCTGGTAAGTCGGAAGATCACCTTGATCACGAATGGTGGAGGGGTGAATCCGTTTGCATGCAGGGATGCCGTGATGGAAGTGGCACGTTCGAAGGGTATACGCGTCACCATCGGAGTAGTGCTCGGTGATGACATCCTCGAACGGTTGGACGAGATGGTGGCAGCCGGCACGTCATTTGACAACATGGAGACCGGCGCGCGCTTTGGTGCAATACGTAATAGCATCAACAGCGCGAATGTGTACTTTGGGGCAATGCCTATTGTGGAGGCGCTCCGTCTGGGAACGAATATTGTCATCACTGGCCGGACTACTGACACCGGCCTGACGCTCGCGCCGATGATTCATGAATTCGGGTGGAATGATCACGACTGGCACCGTCTTGCGGCAGGCACCGTTGCCGGACATATCCTTGAGTGCGGAGCGCAGGCGAGCGGAGGGAACTTTTCGGCAGACTGGCGCTCCGTTCCAGATCTTGCTCACATCGGTTTTCCGATTGCCGAGGCATACCCCGACGGCCGATTCATTGTGACGAAGCACGAGGGGACGGGCGGCCTGGTTTCCGAAGCGACGGTGAAGGAACAACTTCTCTATGAGATCGGTGATCCGTGCAACTACATCACTCCGGACTGCGTCGCGGATTTCACATCGATTCAATTGCGTCAATGTGGTGCCGACAGGGTCGAAGTCGAAGGTATCCAGGGACGGGCTTCAACGGAGTACTACAAAGTGTCCATGGCGTATCATGCAGGCTACACTGCGTTCGGCTCACTGACGTATGCCTGGCCCGATGCGTTGGAAAAAGCGCGGACAGCGGACGCCATTATCAGAACGCGGCTGGCTGACGGCGGTGCGACATTCGACGAGATCCGCACGGAGTTTCTGGGGTACAATTCATGCTTTGGTCCCCGTCTGTGCCCTGCGTATGAACCTGAGGAGGTAGTCTTGCGCATCGGTGTACGGACACAACGGAAGGACTCGATAGAGATCTTCTCACGGGAAATCGCACCGCTTGTGCTTACAGGCCCGCCTTCGGTAACAGGTTTTGCGGGTGGACGCCCCAAGGGAAATGATGTAATTGCGTACTGGCCTGCGCTCATAAGAAAATCGCTGGTGAGACCGCAAGTGGATGTTGTGTCATCATAGGTAGCGAGGGGCTTCATGCGCATCAGGCTCATAGAGATAGCACATGCCCGCTCGGGTGATAAAGGCGACACCGCGAACATTGGGGTCATTGCGCGGAAGCCGGAGTTCTATCCCATTCTTGTTCAGCACCTCACCTGCGATCGCGTTCGGAAACACTTCGAAGGCATCTGTCTGGGCGATGTTGAGCGTTTTGAGTTGCCCAACCTCCACGCATTGAATTTCCTGCTTCATCAATCCCTGGGAGGAGGAGGGACAACGTCGTTGAAGAACGACGCCCAAGGGAAGACCCTTTCGAGTCTCATGCTGAGCATGGAGTTGGACGTTGGAAGTGAGGGCATTCGTTGACCTTCTGTAAGGCATGGCCGATATTCGCCATGTGGTTGTAAGCCTACCTTTATATATATCATCCGTAAGTCGAAACGCAAGATTCATTAACAACTCACTATTGGCATAACTTTCGCTGCAATCTCATTCGAAGGAGAGTATCTGAAGGGAATGAATTACCAAACCCGGTCATTTTCATGGCATATGGTCTGATACCACCCGTGAGCATCATCCCCATGATTGCATCTGCTCTCGCCGTTTTCCTCTTTGCGACGGGGTTCCTCGTCTGGAGGATTGTACAGAAGAAGAATCGTGAAGTCACGCTGCTCAAGACTGCTTGGGACACACTCCTTCGCAATGAAACACACCTTCGCATGTTGATTGACACAACTCCGGCACTGATTGCCATTCTGGATCAAGAGGCGTTGCTGTTCGTCAATGCGCAGACTGCAGAACTGACCGGATACACACCCGAACAACTTCGCACGATGTCGATTGGTGACATTGTCCATCCGGATGACCGTCAGATAATGCGGGATGCGGTCGCCGGGTTGTTGAGGGGGACATCATCGTGCGATCGATGCGAGTTCAGGGTGGTGACCAAAGAGGGGCAGCTGAGGTGGATTGATTTCACTGCCAGAGCCTTCGAGCATGAGGGAACGCCGGCAGTGGTAGGAACAGGATATGAGATTACTGACAGAAAGATTGCCCAGGTGGATCTGGAGAATCGGGATCGCATCCTTGACGCTGTTGGGGAGGCCACCAGTGTCATGCTGCGTGGCGCAGACTGCCGGGAAAGCATCGTCTCAGCTCTGGAGCTGATCGGCCGTGCGACGGCGGTGGACCGTGTCTATGTGTACGAAAACCATCCCCATCCGGATACCGGGGAACCCGCCCTCAGCCAACGTTTCGAGTGGTTCAGAACGGAATCCTATGCACTTATTGATGACCCGGCACGGCAGAATATCCCCTATGCGCCAGGGCTCCACCGCTGGCATGAGATTTTGCGCCGGGGTGAGACGATTCACAGCAACCTCCAGGAACTTCCGGAAAAGGAACAAGAGTTTCTCGTTCGCAAAGGAGTTGTTTCGCTTCTCGTTGTGCCGATCTTTCTGAACAATTCGTTCTGGGGATTTGCTGAACTCGACGAATGCCAGCGGGGACGGGCGTGGACCAGGAGTGAGATTTCGATACTTGTTGCCGCAGCGGCGAACATCAGTGCTGCGATTGTCCGGGCACGCGCTGAAGAGCACCTCAAACGGACAGCGGAGGAACTTGCCGCAATAAAACTCAGGGCCGAAGCGGGATCAAAGCTCAAGAGCGAGTTTCTCGCCAACATGAGCCACGAGATCCGCACCCCGATGAACGGTATCATCGGGATGACAGAACTCGTCCTTGGCACTTCGCTGAGCACTGAACAGCGCAACTACCTGCAAACCGTCAAGATCTCGGCAGAGAGCCTTCTGCGCATATTGAACGACATTCTTGACTTTTCGAAGATTGAGGCGGGGCGGCTTGGCCTTGAACATTCCCCGTTCCGATTGCGTGATGCCCTCGGTGCAACATTGCGGACGTTCGCGCTGCCTGCGAAACAAAGAGGTCTCGAATTGACCTGCCATATTGATCAGGACATTCCGGCGACCATTGTAAGTGACAGGGGTCGCCTGACGCAGGTGCTTTCCAATCTCATCGGCAATGCCATCAAATTCACTCACGCCGGCGAGGTAGGGCTCGCGGTAGATCTGATCAATCGTACGCCGCAGAGTGTGACCTTGCATTTCGCTGTTCGCGACACCGGCATTGGCATCCCGAAGGAGAAGCTGCAGACGATTTTCCGGCCATTTGTCCAGGCGGACACTTCAACGGCGCGTGTGTTTGGCGGGACAGGATTGGGGCTGACGATTTCCTCGAAACTGGTAGGATTGTTGGGGGGGGTCCTGGAGGTCAATAGCACGCCCGGCGCAGGAAGCTCATTCCATTTTGCAGTGTGCTGTGACGTGCCTGATCAATCTGAAGAGGACGACTACGAAGAGGTGCGGAACGGGCTCGTCGGGAAACGTGCGCTCGTGGCGTGTAACAACACCACAACGCTCGGGAGTCTGCTGAGTATGCTCATTGGATGGCGGATGGAAACTCAGGCAGCAGTGGATACTGAGGATATTCCCACGGACTTGAGGAGAGCGGCAGAATCCGGGTCGCCATACATGCTCCTGTTGATCGACGCCTCACTCACGGGCGCAGCACGCTGTGTCAGCGCGATCCGTGCCATTCCGTCGCTGCACGACCTTTCCGTCATTGCTCTGACCACAGTCTCACCGGATGGAGCGGACGACAAGATGCGCGAAGTGGGGGTCACGACTTCGCTCAACAAACCCATCCTTTCGTCGGACTTGCTGGCGGCGCTGCAGCATCAGGGCGGGAAAGTGTGTCCGACCGCCGAAGCGAACACCAACGCGGTTGGTGCTACGATCTCAAGCGTTTCAGGCCCGATGCATATTCTGCTGGCTGAAGACCACCCGATAAATCAGCTTGTAGCGGAGGAGCTTCTCAAGCGCATGGGACATACCGTAACGCTTGCGCAAGATGGCCGGGAGGCGGTGAATGCGTACAGGGCAAAGAGCTTCGACCTCGTACTCATGGATATTCAAATGCCATTGATGGACGGTTTCGAAGCGACGGCTGCCATTCGCAGCATCGAGTCAGAACGGGGGACTCATACGCCGATCGTCGCAATGACGGCGCACGCGCTTGATGGATATCGGGAACAGTGCCTGGCTAAGGGGATGGATGGTTATATATCCAAGCCCGTTCGTGTTCCCGTACTCCTGTCGGTGATCGAAGAACTCAAGGCGAAACGTGTGGAGGGGAACGAGGAGAAGCACGTCCCCACGCCGTCGAAGCACAATGCATCCGCAGGCCGCGTGGTGTTCGACCGGACCGCGCTGTTGGAACAGTGCATGGGCAATGAGCATCTGGTGCAACTATTGGCATCGAAGTTTCTCGAAACAGCGCCGACCTTGTTGCAGGAGATTGAGCATGCAGTGTCGTGCTCTGACGGTGATGCGCTGCGCCGCTCGGCTCACACACTCAAGGGTGCGTCGGGAAGCATGTGCGCACAGCGCATGTTTGACGCATCGCGGAACCTCGAACTTCTCGGCAAAGAGAATCGATGCGGGGAAGCCGCACTGCATATTGAAATGCTTAAAGAAGAGCTTGCGGTGTTGGAAGAAACACTGGCACGGGTACCATGACGACACGGTGATGACGGTAGCACCATGCAACCCAAACAACGCATACTGATTGCCGAAGATGAACCGGTTGCGGCGCTGAAACTGCAATTCGTCCTTGAACAAGCAGGATACGAAGTGCAGCGGGCGGCGAATGGAGAAGAAGCACTGGACCTTCTCGACACGTTCCAGCCCGACATGATCATCAGTGATGTCACGATGCCGGGTATCGATGGCTACCGGCTCTGCCGCAAAGTCCGGAAGACCGAGGCGTACCGCGGCATCCTCGTGGTATTGTTGACATCCCATACGGAACCGGGCGATGTACTCCTCGGGCTATCGGTGGGAGCCGACAACTATTTCGTCAAGCCCTATGAACCCAGAGATCTGCTCGAGTGTGTCCGTCAGATGCTCTCAACCCGCTCTGAACGGCTGCGTGACGAACCGGCTGACGGCATCGAAGTAATGTATCACGGCACGCCGTATATCATCGATGCCAACCGTCTTCAGGTACTGAACTTCTTCATCAACACGTACGAGACCCAATTCCGCCACCAGCAGGATCTCTTGAATGCCCGGGATGAACTGGCGAGGTTGAGCAAAGATCTCGAGCGCAAGGTGCAGGAACGCACGGTAGAGCTTACCGAAGAGATAGAGGAACGGAAAAGGGCCGAGCAGCGAATCTCCGAACAGGCCGCCCTGCTGGATCTGGCGCACGATGCCATTATGGTGGCGGCGATGAGTGGTGAGGTGCTTTACTGGAACAAGAGTGCTGAACGACTGTATGGTTGGTCGTCCGCTGAAGCGGTGGGGAAGAGTATCCGCGTGTTGGTGATGGGTGGAGATGAATCCGTTGATGCAGCCGCACGTGCCGCAATGCGTCGGTGTGAGGGATGGACCGGAGAAATGGCGCATCGCTCAAAGGGTAGTGATCAAATCACTACCCAGAGTAGCTGGACCCCGGTCCGTGACGCGAACGGGGTACCCAGGTCCGTTCTGATGATCAACACTGATATCAGCCAGAAGAAGTTGCTGGAGGCGGAGCTGATCCGCACGCAACGCATGGAGAATATCGGCATGCTTGCCGGGGGTATTGCGCACGATTTGAACAACGTACTCGGTCCCATCATGCTGGCAATGGGGCTTCTCAAAGAAGGCGCGAAAGACGATAGTGCACGGAAAATGCTGACGCTGGTGGAAGAAAGCGCCCGGCGGGGGGCGGAGATGGTGAAGCAGGTGTTGATGTTCGGTCGTGGCGTGGAAGGGGCCCGCATCATATTGCAGCCCCGGCATCTTGTTCGCGAAATGCGCACGATCATCGAAAAGTCATTTCCCAAGAATATCCAACTCAACATCACCACGCCGAACGATCTGCCGTGCGTCATGGGTGATGCCACACAACTGCACCAGGCATTGCTGAATCTCTGTGTGAACGCTCGCGATGCCATGCCTCAAGGCGGCGCGCTCACGATTTCTGCAGAGAGCATCGAGCTGGATGCGCAGTATTCGGCACTCAACGCTCATGCCGCCCCGGGGATGTACGTTCTCCTGAAGGTTTCGGACACCGGCGTGGGAATCCCGCCTGAGGCGCGGGAGTTGGTCTTCGAGCCGTTTTATACGACAAAGGAAATCGGGGGGGGGACCGGGCTGGGACTTTCGACAGTGCTGGCGATCGTACGAGGCCATGGTGGCTTTGTCCGCGTGCAATCCGAGGTCGGGAAAGGCACATCGTTCGAAGTCTATTTGCCGACGGTAGTGCCTCACAGTGAGGAGGGAACCGAGCAATCAGGTGAATCCGTAAGAAGGGGCCACGGGGAAAGAATTCTCGTTGTTGATGACGAGCAGATCGTGCGGGAGATCACGAAAGTAACCCTCGAAGACAACGGATATCACGTGTTGACAGCGAACGATGGTGTCGAGGCTCTCGCGTTGTATGCCAGGCACGGAGAGTCGATAGATTTGGTGCTGACAGATGTTGTGATGCCGCGTCTCGATGGTGCATCCACCATTCGTGCCATGCAGCAACTGAACCCGGATGTTAAGGTCATTGCCAGTAGCGGGCTGAACACCGAGGAAAAGCGCGCGGGGGCAAGAACTCTCCATGGCGTGCCGTTACTCGAGAAGCCGTTTACGGCGAACATGCTGCTGACAAAGCTGGGGGAGGTGTTGGGATAAGGGGGCGTCGGGGGTACGTGAGACTCATCTGCCAGGTAGGTGAGTCTCACCCTTCTTGTCACTACCGCCATTGACTTATGAGCACGGAGCCGGCCCAAACGTAGGGTTGTATGAAGCGCGTCCGCAGCATCATCCACTTGCCATAGAGCCTTCCTGAAAACATCGTTGCCATGTTCGATGCCATACATGGGTGACATGAAGAAAACCCATGTGACCCCCGTCAATTTCCTTTCGCTCTCGAATGTCTATCTTCTAGCATGATAAGGATAGTCCTGTGATACAACGAAAAGCCAGCGAGAGTCGACGCATGAACGGGAAGCAACCATCGAAGTCGGTCAAATGTACGACGTCATATGAACGGGCACGGCAGCGCACGTCCCCGTTACGCATGAGTAGAGGCAAACAGCAGGGAATGCAGAGGGCACTTGCGGAAAAGGACGCATTGCTGAGCGAACTACGCCATCGCATCAAAAACAGCCTCACCGTAATCACGAGCCTTGTGTCGCTGGAGGCGGACTATGCATCTGAAACGACGACGCGTGAGTGCCTCAAACGGGTCATGGACCGTGTGACCTCGGTTGCCAAACTCTACGAACTCCTGGCCTCGTCAGGCGAGAGGCGTGAAGTGCAACTTTCCGAATATCTTCACCAGGTCATTGCGTCGCTTTTTGCATCATATGGTCCACGAGGAGGCGCCATCGACCTCCAGGTTCACTGTGAAAAGATTGTGCTCAATGTACGACAGGCGGCTCCCTTGGGATTGATCGTTAATGAGCTCGTTACCAACGCATTCAAGCATGGCTTCCCCAACCATGAGGCTGGAATCGTCTCAGTGATGTTGCAGCAGAAGGATCACACGATAACCCTGGAAGTTTCGGATAATGGCAAAACCCTTCCTCCCAACTTCACGGTGGAAAACTCCTGCGGACTCGGGTTGCAGATAGTCCGGATGCTTGCTGCGCAACTCGGCGGGACATTGGAAGTGGTGCATTCTCCTGCAGCAATCCGGCTGGCGTTCCAGCCGGCCGCAGAGAAGATCTAGTCTTCTTCTTTCGCTTCTTTTTCGGTGAGTCGCGCGATCACCATCTCCCATTTTTCACGCAGGGGATGGTGTACACCGGCGATGATTTCCTGCTGTGGGTTTCCCCCCTCACGTGAATACCGCAGAATCGGCGTCAGGAACAGATCGTAGAGCTTTCCGCGGGCCTCCAAACGCAACGTTACTCTTCCTTCAATCTTCGTATTCCCCATCTTCCGGTCGGCGTCCGAGATCTCCCTGAGAGTGAGGTCTCTCCAGCCTGATTCCAGAGTATGCCTGATCAGATCGACTGAAGCAATACTGTACCCGTCAGTTGTCACAGCCAGGGAGAGCTTTCGGAATGCTTCGTCGATATCCGGTGATTGTGCACGGACTTTGATGCCCTGAAATGGTGTAGTGCAACCGACGAAGAAGGCAAGGAAGAGGAGTAGCATGCCTGCGGAAGAGGCCGGATTCGCGAATTTTCCCATAGCATCTCCTTTTTTCATGAAAAAGGTACCCTGCCCGAAGCCCAGAAGCAAGTGCCCGCGCCTGACTTAACAATTCCTTAACACACGCTTCACATTGGAGTAATGATAGAACTCTATCTTGATAACGTTCTCAAAGAACTCCGCTGGTATTCTCAACCATTCTGGAATCATACAATGAAACAAGCATTACTGTTGGCAACTGCGGTGTTTTCCCTTGCTTGCCTCAAGCCTGCGTTCGCACAGGAACAGGCCGCCTCCAAGGAGGAACTGGAAGAAGTTAAAGGGGCACTGCAAGGATTGAGCGAGTCGGCCGCCGAATACCGCGGCTATGTCGATGCGCTGCGAAAGATCAAGATCTCGGGCTATATGCAGCCACAGTGGCGCTTCACTGACCTGGTCAATACTGTGTACCCCGTGGGAAATTTCTCGGGTGGTGCGTTCCCGTCGAATGTGAAGAATATGTTTCAGGTGCGTCGCGGACGGGTGAAGGTAACGTATGACAATGTGGTCACCCAGTTCGTCCTGCAGATCGATGCGATTCAGACCGGCTTCACCACCAAGGACGCCTACTTGATGGTGACCGAGCCATGGACAAAATCTTTAGGTCTTCAGATGGGTATCTTCGATCGGCCGTTTGGCTACGAGATCTCCTATTCTTCAAGCAGCCGCGAAACGCCGGAACGGTCCCGCATGTACCAGACCCTTTTCCCGGGTGAACGGGAGCTTGGTGCCAAGCTGTTCTACGCGCCACCGTCGGGTCCGCTGAGCTTCGTCAGAGCTGATCTGGGCGTGTTCAATGGTTCCGGCCCCACGGCGAACGAGTATGACAATGAGAAGGACGTGATCGGGCATCTAGCCGTGCAGCTTCCGTTGAATGTGCCAGGTATCGCATTCGACTTTGGAGCGTCGGGGTACTTTGGCAGCGTGAGAAACAATACAAAGAATCTGTACACCATGGGGACACTCAGCAACGGCAATCTCGGTTTCTCTGTCGATTCAACCGGCACGAACCTGGGTGCGCCTGTTGGTCGCACGTATATCGGTTTTGATGCTCAATTGTACGTGGACGTGCCGGTGCTGGGTGGAGCAATCATCCGCGGTGAGTATATTTCTGGAAAACAGCCGGGGACAAATTCGACAACGAGCAGTCCCGCGGCCCAGCCGACGACGGCCGTTTATCAGCGCGAATTCGCCGGTTGGTATGTGTACTACGTGCAGAATATCGGATCCTTCGACCAGATTGTCGTGAAGTACGACGAATATGATCCCAATACGAAGGTCGCTGCTGCCGACTTCCTGCCGACGAATAGCTCCGGCGCCACCGGACTGACGTCAACGGACGTCAAGTACTCGACCCTGGGTTTCGGCCTCGTGCACTTCTGGGACGACAACGTGAAATTTGTGCTGTACTACGAGATCATCAACAACGAAAAGCTTACAGGTATCACGAGCAGTTCTTCATCGCTCTTTCCGTATGCTTCCGATGCGCGGGACAATGTGTTCACGTTTCGTGTGCAGTACAAGTTTTGATGGCGGGTTTCTCAAACGTACAAACAAGGAGTGTTGACATGAAGCAGGCAGGCATTCTGGTACTCGCTTTGGCGCTACTTTCGAACATGACCCTGTTCGGCCAGGAAAAGATCACAGTAAAGGGCTCAGACACGATGGTCATTCTCGCCCAGCGCTGGGCTGAGAAGTACATGGTCGCGCATCCCGACGTCGTCATACAGGTGACCGGTGGGGGATCGGGCGTGGGTATCTCGGCATTGATCAACGGCGCAACAGATATCTGCAATGCGTCACGTCCGATGAAGCCAAGCGAGTTCGACAAGCTCAAGCAGCGGTACGGTACACGCGGAGTGGAAATCAAAAGTGCGCTTGATGGACTGTCGGTCTATGCAAATGCCGAATGCCCGGTCCAGGAGCTTTCGCTCGGGCAGCTCAAAGACATCTACACCGGGAAGATTACCAACTGGAAAGACATCGGCGGCCCGAATGCAAAGATCATCCTCTACGGCCGCGAAAACAGCTCCGGGACATATGTGTATTTCAAAGATAACGTTCTGATGGGCGACGACTATACTTCGACGGTGCAGAGCATGCCCGGGACGGCCGCGGTGGTGAATGCTGTTGCGAAAGACAAGAATGGCATCGGGTATGGTGGGGCTGCGTATGGCAAGGGGATTCGTGAGGTGAAGGTCAAGAAGGACGCAACGTCTCCGGCATATGCTCCGACGGTGGAAAACATCAAGTCGGGCGACTATCCCATCAGCAGGTATCTCTATATGTACGTGCGCAATCGGCCGACCGGTGCACTGAAGAACTATATCGATTGGACGTTGAGCGAAGAAGGTCAGAAGATCGTGTCTGAAGTCGGGTATTTCCCGATTCGATAGTAAGTGCAGTTGTGTGGTGGGAGCGCAGTAAGGCTTGAGGGGCGACGTTTCTTGGAGTCGCCCCTTTTGTCTGCTCTCTGGACTTTTCGCAATTGGCCAAGCGGGACCATCATCATGAACAATACACCTGACGCCGCATTGCTGTTCGAGCGGAATGCGGATTTGCAGAAATCAAAGCCAGGACATTCTATGGGTCATCCGGGACCGGAGATGAAGAACCAGCGCAAGGAACTCACACCGGCGGACCTCAAAAAGCGCTTCCGATTGGATGAATTTCTTGCAGAAAAGATCATTACCGCGGTGGCCTTCGTTTCGCTTGCCACCATCGTGCTGATATTTGTCTTCGTGTTCCGCGAGGCGTTGCCCATTTTTTCTCAGTCCGCGGCAGTGTCCGTCACTCAAGATGGCGGCGCGGTGGAAACCTACGGTGCAGAGAATCTCGTTCCTAGCTCATCGAACATATCCAAGGGCAAGGAGCAATCCATGCGCTCCGAGACGAGCGGCGGCGAAGGTAATGTTACGCTGCAGAATCTAGCGTCGACTTCGTGGCAGCCTGTGTCATCCCATCCGCAATACGGGTTGCTTCCGCTGCTTATGGGTTCATTCAAAGTCACGTTGATCGCCATTCTGCTTGCAGCCCCCATTGCGATACTGGCGGCGCTCTTCACGTCGTCGTTTGCGCCGAAGTGGGCAAAGGAGGTGTTAAAACCCGCGATCGAAATTCTCGCCGGCTTTCCTTCGGTGGTCATCGGTTTCTTTGCTCTCGTTGTCCTGGCATCGTTCCTGCAGGATGTGTTCGGGTTTCAGTACCGTCTGAATGCGTTTGTGGGAGGGGTTGCGATGTCTCTCGCCGTCATCCCGATCATCTACACTGTCGCCGAAGACTCGTTGACTGCTGTTCCCGCGTACTTGACCGAGGCGAGTCTCGCTCTGGGTGCCACGCCTTGGCAGACGGCGTTCCTCGTGACGCTTCCGGCGGCAACCCCGGGGGTATTCGCTGCCATTGTCCTCGGATTTGGAAGGGCATTCGGAGAAACGATGATCGTGCTGATGGCGACGGGCAATGCCGCTCTGCTCTCGCTCGACCCGGTCGAACCCGTTCGGACGATGTCTGCGACGATTGGAGCAGAGATGGCGGAAGTGGTCTTTGGGGACACACACTATACGGTGCTGTTCTTCCTCGGTGCGTTGCTCTTTGTGTTCACATTTGTCATGAATGCAGGAGCAGAGATGTTCATCCGCCAGCGATTGCTGAAACGATTCCGTGGTGCATAATGATGAAGCTCAAAAGGAAAATGCTGGGCGCAATCCTCGTCAGCATCACAGGCTTCGCTGCGTTGGCCATTGTCGCGGTCGTGCTTTATGTCATGGGCACGATCCTCATCGGCGGCTGGGGTGTGCTGTCGTGGGAGTTTGTGTCCGCCGCTCCTTCGGAGGGGATGACGGCCGGCGGGATTTTTCCTGCAATTGTCGGCACCGCACTCCTCGTCTTGATCATGTCTATTGCCGGCGTACCGATTGGCACCGTGACTGCAGTGTACCTGAGTGAATACGCAAGTACACGTTCATTCCTCGCGCGTCTTATTCGGTTCGCAGTCAACACGCTGGCAGGTGTTCCGTCGATCGTCTTTGGTCTCTTTGGCCTCGGTTTTTTTGTCCAGTTTGTCGGAGGTGGACTTGACAGAGTTCTCACTGGAGGAGCGGAATTGCGCTGGGCTCAGCCGAATATATTGTGGGCGAGTCTGACGATGGCGTTGCTGACATTACCCGTCGTGATCGTGTCAGTGGAGGAAGCTATCCGCACAGTGCCTCAGGACCTCAGGGCTGCGAGCCTCGCGCTGGGTGCTACGAAGTGGCAAACCATCTGGCACGTGGTACTCCCCAATTCCCTCACCGGGATCCTCACAGGAGGCGTGCTCGCTGTCAGTCGAGGAGCCGGCGAAGTGGCACCGATCCTTTTCACGGGTGCGGCCTATTTCCTCCCTCACCTGCCGGGAGGTCTCTCAGACCAATTCATGGAGCTGGGATACCACGTCTACATCATGTCCACGCAATCGACGAACGTGGATGCAACCCGCGGGATCCAGTATGCAACGACATGTGTATTGCTCCTGCTGACATTCATGCTCAATTTTTCTGCTATTTTTCTCCGTGCCCGTGTTCGTCTGAGAAAGAAAGGGTAACAGACTACCGATGCAGCTCCAGGAAAGCGAAATGCACGATTCAAAAATCTCAGTGCGAGATCTGAATCTCTACTATGGCGACAAACACGCGCTTCGCGACATTTCCTTCGACATGCCTCCGAACAAGGTCACGGCACTCATCGGGCCCTCGGGATGCGG
>PMMO01000064.1:0-172 GCA_003162215.1 Ignavibacteriota bacterium | reverse complement strand
GCCTTTCGGGTGGGCAACAGCAACGCCTGTGTATCGCCAGGGCACTTGCCGTCGATCCGGAAGTCCTGCTGATGGATGAGCCCGCAAGTGCACTCGACCCGATCGCCACGGCGAAGATTGAAGAATTGATTTATCAGTTCAAGGAAAACTACACCATCGTGATCGTGACGCA
>PMMO01000232.1 GCA_003162215.1 Ignavibacteriota bacterium | reverse complement strand
TCGGCCGTCTCATATATGTTGGAACGGTTCCCTTTACGGTCGTCGGAGTGATGCAGAAGAAAACACAAAACTCTTCCTATAACCGCAGGGACCAGGACCGCATTTTCATCTCGTCGTCGACATTTGCCTCGGTATTCGGGGCGAACCGGCTCAATAATATCATCTTCACCTCGAAAGATCCGCGACACTCGCAGGAAACCGTCAGCGAGGTCCGCACCGTTCTGGGTCGCAAGTACCGGTTCGATCCCTCAGACAAAGACGCTGTCTGGATATGGGATACGGCGGAATTCGACAAGTTCGTTGTTGTGTTCTTCCTCGCCTTCAACATCTTCATGGGGTTGATCGGCAGCTTCACTCTGGCGGTAGGCGGCATCGGGGTCGCGAACATCATGTACATCGTTGTCCAGGAACGGACCAAAGAGATCGGTGTCAAACGCGCAGTCGGTGCGCGGAAGCGCGACATTATGCTCCAGTTTTTCTCGGAAACACTGATCATTGTGGGATTCGGATCGGCGATAGGATTTGGTCTTGCCGCGCTCATCGTGCAGGCAATGCAGTATATCCCCATCAAGGATTTTGTGGGAACGCCCGAACTCTCGATAGAAGTCGCGTTCGCGACGATGGCGGTGCTTGCAATAGTGAGTTTGAGTGCCGGCCTGATGCCGGCACGGCGAGCGGCAAACCTGAACGTCGTCGACTGTCTCCGTACGTAGAACTCATTTTTCTAGACCCTAAACCCCAGACCCCAGACCCCAGACCCCAGACCCTGCATCTTATGTGGCGCGAACTCATCACCGATTTTCTCCGCGATCTGAATACACAGCGCACGCGCGCGTTTCTCACGATCCTGGCAATTACGTGGGGAACGATTGCCGTGGTGCTGTTGCTGTCGTTCGGGGAAGGTCTCGGCAACCAGATGACCAATGGCTTGCTCAACGCCGGAAATCAGATCATGATTCTCTATGGCGGCGAGACAGGGATGCCCTATGAAGGAGTTCCCAAAGGGCGCCCCATCAGGCTTGAGGAAGAGGATGCCGAACTGCTCCGAGCGGCCATCCCGGCGATTGATTTTGTCAGTCCGCAGTACCGGGCCAACGTTCGTCTTACTGTCGGACGTAATTCCATGAACACGGAGTGCGAGGGAGTCAACCCGAGCTTCGAGGAAATGCGCCGTATGTATCCTGCAGCCGGCGGGCGGTTCCTGAATGCTATTGACATGATTCAGCAACGCCGCGTCCTGGTGCTCGGTGCAGAGATTGCGAAGGAACTCTTCGGCGATCAGGATCCGATTGGCAAAACACTCATCCTTGAAACGACCCCATTCACCGTGGTCGGAATCCTGCAGGCCAAGATACAGACGAGCATGAACAACGGTCCCGATGCGCGCCGAGCCATCATGCCGTATTCAACATTGAGAACGATGTACGGACGTACGCACGTCAATTCGATCGTTGTGCATCCCGCTACCCCTCCGCTTCAGGAGGAAGTCAAGCGCGAAATCTTCCGCGTCCTTGCCCGCAAGTATCACTTCAATCCGGAAGACGAGCGGGGGTTGTTCATCTGGGATTTTATCGAGAATGCGAAGATGAACCGGAAGATCACCATCGGCGTCACGATGTTTCTGTTCGGTGTGGGATTCCTGACGTTGTTGATCGCGGGTGTCGGCGTTGCGAACGTGATGTATGTTGTCGTGAAGGAACGGACGAGAGAAATCGGTATCCGGATGGCTGTAGGTGCCAGAAGAAGCCACATCCTTGCACAATTCATCATCGAAGCGCTGTTGATCGCCTTCATCGGCGGGGCGCTGGGCATGCTCTTTTGCTGGGGTGTGGTCTCATTTGTCCGCACACTCCCGAGTAATGACGGGGTAATGCAGTTCTTCGGACGGCCGGTCTTCTCGCCGGGGACGATGCTGCTGACCGCTTCACTCCTGGCCCTCATTGGTCTCCTCGCCGGATTCTTTCCGGCTCGCCGGGCCGCATCCGTCGATCCGGTTGAGTCGCTGCGGTACGAGTGAACGCTTCTTGCCTTGCATCAGCCCCTCCATGTTCGTATCATGAGGAAAGCGACCACCAGGAGGCAAGAGTGACCCGTGCAACTGTTGTGTTCTTGATGGTCTGTGTCAGCCTCATCGCAGTTTCCCGGGAAAAACCGGCAGATACCACAGCGGTTCCACAACGGGAGACCTTTGA
This sequence comes from Ignavibacteriota bacterium, assembly GCA_003162215.1. GTDB lineage: Bacteria > Bacteroidota > Ignavibacteria > UBA10030 > UBA6906 > Fen-1255. The sequence continues at coordinate 13,897 of PMMO01000232.1, read as the reverse complement.
TCCGTCAAGGGATGCGGAAAAGGATATCCGCGATGCGATGGTTCAGGCAACCCGGACGGGCCGGCGAATCCTCCTTGATGTCGGTGGGGAGTGGTGCATATGGTGCAAGCGGTTGGATGCTTTCTTTGTCTCCCACCCCGGGGCATCAGATCTCATGCATAAGAGCTTTGTGGTCGTGAAGGTGAATTACAGCAAGGAAAACAAAAACGAAAAGGTTTTGTCCCGTTATCCAAAGATTCCGGGCTACCCCCATGTGTTCATCCTGGAAGCGAGCGGGCAGCTCGTCCACTCTCAGGATACCGGTCTCCTTGAAGAGGGGAAGGGATACAGTGAAGAAAAAATCATGACATTCCTTCAGCAATGGACGTCACATCGCGAGGCGCATTAGGAGGGAACGGCACGAGCTGCATTGCTGTTACAAAGAGCACAGAGATGTCATAACGTTCTTGGAAGAAAACACGATGAAAACCCTGATCCATCTGTTGGTTGTACTGACGCTGAGTTGTGTGGTGATTTCGCTCGGGCTGGCCGCTCATCCCGCCCCGAATTTCAAGCTTTCGACGATGGATGGCAAAACGATTGAGTTGAAGCAACTGGCGGGGAAGGCGGTCGTAGTGAATTTCTGGGCCACATGGTGTGGACCGTGCCGCCGTGAAATTCCGGGTATGATAAGAATCTACGAGAAGTACAAAGCCAAGGGATTGGAGATTGTGGGGATTTCTCTTGACCGGGGCGGCTGGAATGATCTGAAGCCCTACCTGGCGAAAAATCCGATTGCCTATCTGATCGTTCTCGGTGGAAATGCCGAAGCGGAGGCGTACGGGGGAATCGAAGGAATTCCGACGACGTTCTTCGTTGACCGCAAGGGCAACATCGTGTCGAAGACTGTGGGGTCTATGGAGGAAGCCGACTTTGAGAAGGCCGTGAAAAGTATCCTCTGACGAGCCGGCATGTTTTCAGCGTTTCTCTCCTTTGGTATCAGCACTTGCTCCAACCGCAATTGTAACACACCACGCAGCCGGTAACGTGCTCAACGTTGGCACCGCATTCGGGGCAGGTCATGTTTGTGACCGCGTGTGCTGAGGATGCGTGTGTCTGTGTCGCCGCCTTGCCCGTTGTCGGTTTGTGTGCAAGCCGGGCTGCCAAACTCTCCTCGCGACTTTCCAGGTAGCGTTCAAGCACCTTACCGATTGCGTCGGGAGTCGAAAACACCTGGCCGCCCTGACCATCCCACACCGGAGTCGGTCCGGAGATGCCCTTGAGCTGCTTCACGATCTCACGAGGTTGGACGCCTGATCGGAGTGCAAGGGAGATCAACCGGCTGATTGCTTCCGACTGGGCTGCAGCGTTTCCTCCAGCCTTCCCGATCGTTGTAAACACCTCGCACAGACCCTCTTCGTCTTCGTTGATCGTTACGTACAAATATCCCTCGCCGGTCTTCACGCGTTCAGTGACACCCACGGTGCGGTGGGGACGCTGACGGGGTCCCTTCGCATGCTTGGCTTCGGGCTTGGCGGCAGGAGCGGCGGACTGCTTTTTTACATAGTCTTCCGTCTGGAGGATCCCCTCCCTGCTCCCTTCGCGGTAGACCGTGATGCCTTTCAGACCAGCCTTGTACGCTGCCATGTAGATATCGGCAACGGTGTCGACGGCGACGTTTTCTGCGAGGTTCACGGTGGAAGAGATGCTGCTGTCGATATACTTCTGTATTACGCCCTGCATCTTCACCCGGAAGAAGGGATCAATATCGTGGGCGGTGACAACGTAGGGGGGGAGACTCTCGTCGTCGCCGAAGAGTTTCTTGACCAGCGGATGATACACCTTGTACTCGGAGAACGATTCGCCGTCGTGGTTCTTGACGCGGCGACGATAGCTGGTGCAGAAGATCGGTTCAATTCCCGAACTGGTCTGTGCCACGATGGAGCCCGTGCCGACCGGAGGGACGGTGAGAACGGTGCTGTTGCGAAGGCCGTACTTCTTGATATCTTCGCGGATATCGGCCGGAAGCGATGCAATGAACATGCTGCGGGAGAATCCGTCCCATTGGAAGAGCGGAAATGTTCCTTTTTCCCGTCCGAGAGCGATGGAAGTCCGGTACGCTTCGTCGCGGATAGTCTTCATCATGCGGTCCACCGCATCGAGCGCTTCCTGTGAATCATAGCGTATCTTCATGAGCAGGAGGGCATCAGCAAGGCCGGTGATACCGAGTCCGATGCGCCGGTCGGATGCGACGGCCTTTCTGATCTTCTCGAGCGCATGGTTGTTCATATTGTAGTCGATGATGTCATCCATGAACCGGGTGGCAACACGCGTGACTTCGGCCAGGCGCTCGTACTCGAACATCCCATCGGCATCAACGAACTTTGCGAGGTTGATATTGCCCAGATTGCATGCGGTGTAGGCTGCCAGGGGCTGTTCGCCGCACGGGTTTGTGCTGATCAGCGGGTTGGCATATTCCACATTGTGGTAGTCCCGCATCGTATCCCAGAAAATGATGCCGGGTTCGGCGGATGCATGGGCATTCTTGATGATCTTGTACCAGAGTTCACGCGCGTTGACCGTGCGATAGGTCTTGCCGCCCCAGCGGAGGTTAAACGGACTGTCGGCACTCACCGCATGCATGAATTCATGAGTGATCAACACGCTGATATTTGCAAATTGCACCTTCAGCCGACGCGGATCGTTCTTGATGGTGATGAAATGCTCGATATCGGGATGATCGACGCGCATCGTGAGCATTAATGCACCACGCCGACCTGCTTGCGACACGGTGTTCGTGCTTTCGCTGAAGAGGTTCATGAACGCGGTAGCACCGGGGGAATGATCGATGGTGGCGTTCACCGTTGCGCCTTCGGGGCGGAGTGTGGAAAGGTCGGTTCCCACACCTCCCCCGGTGCGATACACCATCGCAGATTCCGTAATGCACTTGTAGATGCCTTCGAGGCTGTCTTCCTGGATGGGGATGACATAGCAGTTGGAAAGAGTCGGTCGACGTCTGGCATCTTCCCGGCCTGCTCCGTGCATAACGCGGCCGCCGGGGACGAATGTGAAATCAAACAAGATCTCCAGGAACCGCTTGTGCCAGAATTCCTGACTATCATTTTCCACAGAGGAGACTGCGCGGGCAATGCGGTTCCACATGTGCATTGGGCCCTGTTCGCTGGGAGCGAGGTATTTCGACCGCAGCACGTCTGCAGCGAGCTCGTTGTCGCCGTAGTAGTCGCGGCAATCCAGTGCAAGGTCCATCACAGTTTCGTTCATAACCACCGGGGTCTGATCCTGGTGGGGAGGAATTGTCTTTTGCTGTGTGGAAGTTCCTGTTGTGGCGTCCTTGCGGGCCATGCGCATGCACTCCATTAAAAAAGACTGCTTAGAAAAATGCAAATCAAAGACACAGCAAGCCGCCCGTTGGCGACGGGAACATGTCTTTCGTCCGCTCTACATTATCAAGGTGGTGGCGCCGGGGTTGTGGGGACTGCGCCATGAGAACTCGGCGTATCGCCTGAAACTCTTCTCTCCTGCAAAGTTCAAGGTCCCCGGCAAGGTGTGTACTGCAATGAACAGTAAGGACTTCCGACGTTTGGTTGCTACAGAAGGCGAACAACCTTCACGTCGTGGCGAAAAATATACCATGTTGCCCAGGAGAAGTCAAGTTAATTTTTGGGCGAGTACTGGATCTCCTTGTCATTGCTGGAGTTTTGTTTTGATAATTATTTTGAAACGTGATCGTCGCACACTTATTGAAGGTTTCTGCGACTGAGGTCTTGCTTTTCAATCTACACCAAGCTATTATTCGGCACTTCAAACTGTCACATCCCCAGTCATCCAGGATTACCCCATGCCCATTGCAGTCGATTTCTCCATCATTCCAGAGATGTTCTGGCGCCTGACCGAGAAGTTCGCAGGCGAAAGTCGCCCGCTCTTGCTCCACAAAGTGGACGACACCTACAGGGGGATTACCTACAGCGAAGTTCGATCCCGGGTCGAGACTTTTGCTTTCGGGCTTGCGTCGCTTGGACTGAAACGGGGTGATCGCGTGGCTATCATCGCGGAAAACCGCCCGGAATGGGTTATCAGTGATCTTGCCATCGTTTCCCTCGGGGCGGTAGATGTGCCGGTGTATCCCACGATGACCGCGAAACAGATCGAGTTCATTTTCAATGATGCCGGCGTGAAGATGGCGATTGTATCCAATCAATTTCAGCTCAACAAGGTGATGCGGATCTACCCGGAAGTGGCCACGCTGGAGAAGGTCATTCTCATTGTGGAGAAGGGAACAATTCCCGAACCGGACACCATCTCGTTTTCGGCAGTGATGGATCTGGGGAAGGCGCATAGAAAAGAGCAGCCCGACCTTCTCGCGACGTCGATGGCGATCGTGAAACCGGAGGATTTGCTGACCCTCATCTATACATCAGGTACGACCGGAAACCCCAAAGGGGTGATGCTTACGCATGAGAACCTTGTGTCGAACATCAAAGCCGCGGCACAGGTCATAGACTTCGGATCCGATGACATCATGTTGTCGTTCCTTCCGCTCAGCCATTCATTCGAACGGATGGCGGGGTATTACACCGGCATGGCGTGCGGAGTCACAATCGCCTACGCTGAAAGCGTGGAGACCGTCCGCGACAATATGCTCGAAGTCCGACCGACGATCGTTACCACGGTCCCCCGACTTTTTGAGCGGATACACAGCCGGGTCATGAAGCAGATGGATGCAAGCTCGCCGGTAAAGAAGAAAATCTTCCATTGGGCCATCAGTGTCGGCCGGGCATTTGCAGAGGCAAAGAAGCGCGGCGGCGCAGGCCTGAGCCTGCGCTTGCGCCATGCCGTTGCCGATCGTCTGGTCTACAGCAAGCTTCGTGAGCGTACGGGCGGACGGATGAGGTTTTTTGTTTCGGGCGGTGCCGCGCTGGGCAAAGAGTTCGGCGAGTTCTTCGAAGCCGCCGGGATCATTATTATCGAGGGATATGGCTTAACGGAAAGCTCTCCCGTCATCTCCGTGAACCATCTCGATAACTACAAGTTCGGCTCCGTCGGACCCGCGGTTCCCGGCGTCGAAGTGCGTATCGCGTCGGATGGTGAGATTCTGGCTCGCGGCCGGAATATCATGAAGGGATACTGGAACAACCCTGAGGCCACGCGTCAAGCTGTCGATGAAGAAGGGTGGTTGCATACCGGCGACATCGGTTTTCTGGATCCCGAGGGGTTCATTCATATCACCGACCGTAAGAAACACCTCTTTGTCAGCTCAGGCGGGAAGAACATCGCTCCGCAGCCCATCGAGAACCTGTTTCTCTCCAGCAAGTACATTGAACAGTTCATGTTGATCGGCGATCGCCGAATGTTCCTGACGGCACTGATCGTTCCGGATTTTGAAGCGCTCCGTGAGTTTGCTGATAGCAGGAACATCCGGTACTCCTCCGATGCCGATCTGGCACGCGATCCGCTCATCAATGAACTGATGGACAAGGAGATCAATCAGATCCAGCGGGATCTGGCGAACTACGAGCGGGTCCGCCGATTCACTCTTCTGGAGAAGCAGTTCTCTATCGAAGAAGGGGAACTCACCCCCACCCAGAAGATCCGTCGGAAGGTTATCGAAGAGCGGTATTCGAGTATTATTGACGTCATGTACGAGGGGATCACCTGATACCCCACCATTCATTGACATTCTTGCCTCTTTTCGGTAGATTTTACCACAAACTTTCCTCTCCGCCAAGGTGTTTGGAACTACGGGAATGATCGACCAGTATATCCCCATCGTTTGCATGATCCTTATCGGCGTCATTGCCGGGATCGTGTTCACCAATATCAACAAATGGATCGGGCCGCGCAGACCGACCGAAGAAAAACAGTCAACGTACGAGAGCGGCATGGAACCGGTGCGATCAGCGCATGAGCGATTCTCGGTGAAGTTCTATCTCGTGGCGATGCTGTTCATCGTGTTCGATATAGAGATTGTTTTTCTGTATCCCTGGGCTGTGGTATTCAGGCGACTCGATGGTGCAGGCATCCTTGGGATGGGATTGTTCCTCGTCATTCTTGTGATCGGCCTGGTCTATGAATGGCGCAAGGGCGGAATGGATTGGCGGTAAGAAGGAGAAGGGAATGGGGCTGGAGCAGCTGCATAGTGATGGTTTTCTGACAGCGCGCCTGGACGACGTGATCGCCTGGGCTCGCAAGAATTCACTCTGGCCGATGCCGATGGGTATCTCCTGCTGCGCGATTGAAATGATGGCAACCGCTTCCCCGCGTTTCGACATCTCCCGTTTTGGCTCCGAGGTCATGAGGTTCACCCCGCGTCAGTGTGATGTGATGATTGTGGCGGGGACCGTCACGTTCAAAATGGCAAAGGTGGTGCGGAAAATCTACGATCAGATGCCGGAACCCAAGTGGGTGATCTCGATGGGTGCGTGCGCTTCATCGGGAGGGATGTTCCGCTCGTATTCGGTTGTGCAGGGGATCGACCAATTCCTTCCTGTTGACGTTTTTGTCGCGGGCTGCCCGCCGCGCCCTGAAGCCCTGTTGCTTGCCTTGATGGAACTGCAGAAGAAAATTGAACGTGAACGCACCTTCGGACTGAGTCCGAAGCGTGTGCCGTTGCACATGCCCGAGCCGACCGCATGAACGAACGGATTGTGGAGAAGCTCTCCTCACTGGGTCAGGATGTTGTTGAATCATCGCAGGAATTCCGCGGGGATCTCACCGTCGCGCTGAAAACAGAAACCATCGTGAGTGCCTGCATGCTGTTGCGCGATGATCCCGAGCTCGCGTTCGACATGCTCATCGACCTGACGGCCGTTGACAGGTATCGCCCCGAGGCAAGGTTTGAAGTTGTCTATCATCTCTATTCGCTGAAAAACCGTCACTATCTTTCACTGAAGGTGCATACCAACGAAGACCATCCCGAGGTCCCCTCGGTGACGGGAGTCTGGCCAGCGGCGAACTGGCACGAACGGGAAACCTTTGACATGTTCGGCATCAAGTTCACCGGCCATCCTGATATGCGGCGACTCTACATGCCCGAGGAGTTCGAATATTATCCCTTGCGGAAAGATTTCCCGTTGATGGGGGTTCCGGACTCGCTTCCGCTGCCGCGTCGCTGACGTGAACGGCATGCGCCCATTCAATTCTACGGACTATTCCCTTGGCAGCACGATCTCTTGACGAACCGCGGCGCAGTCAGATCCTTGCCGCACTGGAAGATCAGGATACCACCGTTATCGTTGACGATCCGCTGGACAACACCATGGTCCTTAACATGGGTCCACAGCATCCGGCGACCCATGGGGTGTTGCGTCTGCTGATTAAACTCGACGGGGAAACAGTGGTTGCCGCGGTTCCTGAACTCGGCTACCTCCACCGCGGGTACGAGAAGATCGCGGAGAACAGCAGCTACCACGAATTCATCCCGCATACCGACCGCCTCGACTACCTCTCCCCGCTCTCCAACAACGTCGCCTACGTGCTGGCTGTGGAAAAACTGCTGGGCGTTGAAGTTCCCCGACGCGCGCAATACATCAGGGTGTTGATCTGTGAAATGGCCAGGATCGCTTCCCATCTCGTTGCGACAGGGAGTATGGGCATGGATGTGGGCGCGCTGACGGTGCTGCTCTGGACATTCCGCGAGCGGGAGAAGTTGCTGGATATTTTTGATGTGTTGTGCGGGGCGCGCTTCACGACAAGTTACACACGCATCGGCGGTCTGCAACAGGATTGGACAGCACAAACCACGGCGATGCTCTGGCAGTTCCTCGGGGAGTTCGACAAGAACCTCGATGAAGTGCAAAGCCTCCTCCAGACGAACCGGATATTCATCGACCGATGCGAAAACGTCGGATACCTATCACGTGAGAATGCAATTGCCTGGGGGCTGACAGGTCCACCGCTGAAAGCCGCCGGCGTGCCACGCGATCTCCGCCGCGATGTGCCGTATCTGGTCTACCACGAGCTCGATTTCGACGTCATCACGTTTACCGAGAGCGATGCACTCGCCCGGTTCTATGTGCGTCTCGCGGAAATGCGGGAAAGTGCGAAAATCCTGAAACAGGCGCTGGACAAATTGCCGGAGGGGCCGTACAACGCATTTGCGGCGAAGCATGTTCTTCCTCCTAAGGAACGCACCTATACGCGAATGGAAGAACTGATTCACGACTTCATGCTGATCAATCTGGGCATCAATCCACCCGTCGGCGAAGTGTACCAGGGTGTCGAATCGTCGAAGGGCGAACTGGGATTCTACATCGTTTCCGATGGCACCGGTCAACCCTGGCGCATGAAGATCCGGTCCCCCTCAACCTGCAACCTTTCCGTATTGCCGCTGATGCTCAAAGGAGGCATGCTCTCCGACATTGTTGCGGTGATCGGGAGCATGGATCCGGTGATGGGGGAAGCGGATAAATAATCGAAGATCGAAGAGGACATCACGGCATCACGAATGAATACAAGCGAAAACAACACCGGACTTTCCGAAGCCAATCTCCGACGCATTGAACAACTCAAGGCGCATTACCAGAACCCACAGTCGGTGTTGCTGGAGGCGCTCTGGATGTGGCAGGGAGAGCATGGGTGGATTTCTGAAGAAGGCATGCGGTACGTTGCCAATCTCGTCGGCGCACCACACCACCATGTGCTGGGCGTCGTAACATTTTACACGATGTTCAACCGGAAGCCGGTGGGGCGACACAAGCTCGAGGTCTGTACAAATGTCTCCTGCATGTTACGGAACAGCGAACGTCTCCTGAACCATCTCGAGGCGCGGCTGCAGATCAAGACGGGAGAGACCACACCGGACAACCGCTTCACTCTGGTCGAAGCTGAATGCCTTGGTTCCTGTGGTACTGCGCCGGCGATGCAGGTGGGTGACCGCTATTATGAAAACCTTGACACCGCCAAGGTGGACAAGATCCTGGACGAGCTGAAATAGCATGGAACCTTTGCTGCTTCCCCCCATCCCTGACTATCACCGCATCGAGGTGTACGAAGCCCACGACGGGTACGCGATGCTCAAAAAAGCGCTCGCCATGAAGCCCGTGGAGATCACCAACGAAGTCAAGGCCTCCAAGTTGCGTGGACGCGGTGGTGCGTGCTTTCCTACGGGCCTGAAGTGGTCGTTCATGCCTCGGGAGTCCGCGAAGCCTAAATACCTTTGCGTAAACGGCGATGAAAGCGAACCGGGGACATTCAAGGACCGGCAGATCTTCGAATGCAATCCGCACCAATTGATTGAGGGGACGATCATTGCGTGCTACGCCATGGGGATCAAAGCGGCGTACCTGTATGTCCGCGGCGAGTACAAGCACTGGATCGATATCGTGCAGAAGGCGGTTGATGATGCTTACGCACACGGATATATCGGACAGAATATTCTCGGATCAGGATTTTCCACCGAGTTCACAGTGCATCGTGGCGCCGGCGCATACATCTGCGGCGAAGAATCGTCATTAATGAATTCGGTGGAAGGCGAACGCGGCTATCCACGCGTCAAGCCGCCCTTCCCGGCACAGAATGGTCTGTGGGGATGCCCGACCACGATCAACAACGTTGAAACGATTGCCAATATCCCGGTGATTCTCCGCATCGGGGCTGTGGCGTACTCGAAGATTGGTGCGGAGCGGCATCCGGGACCGATTCTTGTGGGTGTGAGCGGACACGTGAACAAGCCCGGCGTGTATGAAATGCCCACAGGGGTTCCGCTTCTCGAGATTATCAACACGTATGCCGGTGGCGTGCCGGGGAACAAGAAGATAAAGGCGGTCATTCCCGGTGGCTCGTCCACGATGGTACTCCGCGGCGATGCGCTCGATGGTGTGTGCATGGATGCCGAGAGTCTCAAGGCTGCGGGTTCTGCTGTGGGCACAGCGGGTGTGATTGTGATGGATGAAGACACCGACCTCGTGAAAGTGCTCTGGCGCATTGCACGGTTCTATCACCATGAGTCGTGCGGGCAGTGCACGCCATGCCGTGAAGGAACCGGCTGGATGGAAAAGATCCTGAAGCGATTCGTGGACAACAACGGGTCGTACGCGGATATCGATCTCTTGAGAGATGTCGCCAACAACATCGAGGGAAACACCATCTGTGCGCTGGGTGATGCGGCGGCCTGGCCTGTGCAGAGCGTGATCCGGACATTCCGCGGAGAGTTTGAACGTCGGGTCAGGGGATGAAGATCGCCATCACGCGGCTTGCGCCGGGTACACACGATGTTCCGCTCCCCTCCTATGCGACCGAAGGTGCGGCTGGCATGGATGTTCGGGCGGCGGTGGAGCACGAGGTGATTGTCCGGCCGAAGGCAACCGTTCTCGTTCCTACGGGTTTCGCGATGGCGATTCCGCCCGGCTTCGAGGCTCAGATCAGGCCGCGCAGCGGCCTGGCGATCAAGCATCAGATTGGCATCCTCAATTCCCCGGGCACCATCGATGCGGATTACCGTGGTGAGGTGCGCATCATTCTGACAAACTTTGGTGATACGGACTTCCTTATCAAACGCGGCGATCGGATCGCGCAAATGGTGATCGCACCGTATGTCAAAGCGGAATGGGAGGAGCGCGAATCGCTCGATTCGACCGACAGGGGAGCCGGCGGATTCGGGCATACCGGAAGATAATCCATGCTACGGCGACATCCGTCTCCATTCCCGGTTGCAGACGTATTGGCGTACCTCTTTGATCCCCTCGTGACACAGCTTGCCGGACATCGCATCCCGCGATGGGGCGGCAGTTTGCCGGTTGCGCTGGAACAGCGGGAGGCGGGACGGGGAAGGGGGGTGTAGATGGCCGGCATCCTCTACCTGGTGGCAACGCCTATCGGCAACGCGCAGGATATGACGTTCCGGGCGCTGGATGTCCTTCGCTGTGTGGACCTCGTTGTGTGTGAAGAGCGGCGTGAAGGCGAAAGGCTTCTCAAGCATTTCGACATCAGCAAGCCGCTGGAGATGTTGAACGAACACAACGAAGCCGCCGCAACACACACCATACTTCTGGCATTGCGTGCGGAGAAATCGGTGGCGCTGATTTCCGATTGCGGCACCCCGGTGTTTTCGGATCCCGGACAGATGCTCGTCCGGGCGGCAACTGAAGCAGGTGTGAGGGTAGTTCCCATCCCGGGCGCTTCCTCTCTTATGCCTGCCCTGACCGTCACGGGTTTTTCGATCGACCAGTTTCTTTACTATGGATGGCTCTCGCCGAAGAAAGAACGGAGGCGCGCCGAACTCCGTCAGCTCCAGCAAGAGCGACGGACGATCGTCCTGATGGAAACCCCCTACCGTTTGAGTGGCTTGCTCCGTGACCTCGCCGACACATTTGGTGACAGCCGCCGGTGCTGCCTCGCGTTCAACCTCACGCTTCCCGAAGAACGGATCTTCCACGGCACAGCCGTCCAGCTCTTTCGCGCATTGGGACCAAAGGAACTCAAAGGAGAGTTCGTCATCGTTATCGAAGGCCGTCGCAGCGAGCCGCGACGATGAACTTTGAAGTAAGCCTCTGGATGTACCCCCTGTTATTCGGTGGAGCAATGCTTGCGGGATGGATTGATGCCATTGCAGGCGGCGGCGGCATGATCACCATCCCGTTGTTGCTGAGCATCGGCGTGCCTCCACAGGTGGTGCTCGGGACAAACAAACTGCAGGCGAGTTTCGGGAGCTACACCGCGGCGCATCATTTTGTACGCAGGGATATTGTGCCGCTTGCGGACGCTGTTCCCGGCATTCTGGTTACTCTCGTGGGCAGCGCTCTGGGGACGTTCGCCGTTCAGCAGATCGATCCCTCCGTTCTGAACATCGTGATCCCCTTCCTGCTGTTAGGAATAGCCACGTACATGCTCTTTACACCAACGCTTGGCACGGCCACGAGCGAGCCCCGCATGCGACGCATGCCGTTCTATGTAGTGTTTGGCGTGTCGTTAGGATTCTACGACGGATTCTTTGGGCCCGGTGTGGGTTCGTTCTGGGCCATGGTGTTTATGGTCGTGATGGGGTTCGACCTGACACGCGCCACGGGATATACGAAGGTGATGAATTTCACGAGCAACATCATTTCGTTCGTTGTGTTTGCTTTCGGAGGGCATATCCTGTGGCTTCCGGGATTGGTGATGGCCGGAGGTCAGATTGCAGGTGCCAGGATCGGCTCGGGGATGGTTATCACACGCGGGCTGAAGTTTATCAGGCCGATATTCATCACGGTGGTGATTCTTACCACTCTCCGGCTCATCCTGCGCAACTACATCTGAAGCGGGATCGTGGGATCGAATATATTCACTTGACAAATTCATCCCTCCATACTAGCTTTTCACACAAGCAGGGCGTATCAGACACACAGGGCCTCTCTTCACGATACAAGAGGCAACTCCAGGAATTCACCATTCTTTCCCGGTCAAACGTGCAATGACAACATCGATGCTCCGGCCGCCAATCTCTCGATTGCTCCTACTCGTTGGTGGCATGGCTGCCACGGTAGGAGGTCCGCCTCTTCTCATGATGATCGACCCCCCAACCGGCTACCATCTGGCAAGCGTGCCGTTCGAATACTTCGGGTTTTTCGGGACTCTCTTTGTGCTGGCTGTTACCTGGTATGTGTTCCAGTCGGAATCTCCTCAGTACGGTGGGATCTTTCCGTTCGTGTTCATGGTGGTCATGTTGGTCCATCTTGGGATGATTGCAGAGTATTCAGAAAAATCGTTTGACTACGGCTGCTACGAAAATGCCGCCAAGCTGTTCGTCGCCGGCGGCAATCCGTACGACGGAGGGTTTCTCTATCCTCCGCCGGTACTCCAGAGCATCGTATCGGTCTACCATATTCTGAATGCGCTCGCGTCGCGCTTCAGCCATAGTTTTTCGGAGGCAAAACTGCTGTGGGGGATGGTGTTTTACTTCTATCAGTGCTGCCAGTTCTTTCTCGTGATGGGATTGTTCCTCCTGCTCCACAAATTCTCTCTGCGGTTGGGATTTCCGGCACAGGCAAGCGTCATACTCGTGGCGCTCCTTCTGCTACTGGATAATCCCCTCTTGCGGACTCTGAGGTTCAACCAGATCAATCTCTGGGTTCTCGATGCGTCCTTGGTCGCGATCCTCTTGCTGCCTCGTCATGCATTTCTCGCAGGAGTGACCATTGCGTGTGCAAGCACCATCAAACTCTATCCAGTGACGCTTTTCCTCCCTCTCCTTCTGAAGCGGAACTGGAAAGCCCTTCTTGGGGGTGCTGCTACTGGTGGTGGGATCTTCTTGCTGTCGACTTTGGGAGGGAGGGAATTCACGCTGTACGGACAATTCATCGACAAAATTCTCCAAACCAAATCGCCTGTGCATTTTTTCCGGGATAATAGTCCCCGTGGACTCATTGCCAATACGCTCAGCTTCATGCCCAGCTCCCTGCAACTTCCGACTAAAGAAATAGTTGCAGTTGCCTATGCTCTGTCGATTGTTGTGTTTGTCATCTGGTTCCTCGTAAGGTTCAGACGGAGAGACGGGGTGGCCCGTATCGAAGAATCCCAAGGACACCTTGCGGCGTCAGCTCTTCTCCATGATGGTCATCTCGTCGACATGTGTGCTCTCGGTCTTCTCATATCCCCGCTTGTATGGGAGCATCACTATGTGATGGCACTTCCACTCATACTATGGGCTCTATCGGTTTCCGGGCCTCGCCAATGGCTGGCCGTCATCGGCACGTTTCTGATCATTGCGATCCCGACATTTGACCTCTATCCTTTCAGCTATCACCGCATACTCGGACTTGGATTACTGCTGGTTGCAGCGCACGCTGAGAGCATTCCGCAACCCAGCGATTTGTCTACCGTGTTGTCGGAGATCAAGCACCGACTGGTGCGGCGCAAGCCTGAAGTGTAGTCCTGTTCGCGACCTGTCCATTGTGGACTCCGTGTATTGTAGCTCGATAGAAAT
>PMMO01000014.1 GCA_003162215.1 Ignavibacteriota bacterium | reverse complement strand
AAAAAGGAACAGGTATGTATAAAACGATTCTCGTAACCTTGGATGGCACTCCGACAGACAGAACAATTATTGAACATATCAAACAACTCGCCCGCCTGATGCGTAGCTTCGTGGTATTGCTCCACGTCGCCGACGGTTGGGCGGCCCGCACATTCGGTTCTGATGCCGTCAGTCCTGAGGTCGTTGAGGACAGGGAGTACTTGGAAAAAGTGAAATCAGAATTCCGCTCCGATGATATTCCGGCTGAAGCGGAGTTGGCGTACGGCGAGCCGGCCGCCGAAATCGTTAAATGGATTCAGAAGGAGGGATGCGACCTCGTGGCGATGAGCACGCACGGGCACCGATTGCTCGCCGATGTCTTCCTGGGGACGACCGCTACCCGAGTCCAACACAGTATCAGGGTGCCCGTTCTGCTTCTCAGAGCGAAGTGAAGGATATTGGGTCTTGAGACTTCCGGACCTGTAGGAATGCTGCATTAGAAAGCTCACGAAACAACTGCAAGTTGACCATGTCGAAAACGGTTAGTATCTTCGCATGGAGCAACCTTTGTCCCTCGTCAAAATTGCATCCGCGACAAAATGCCACCATGGATCATGAATTGAGCGTGGTGTTCTGTGCAATGAGAAGGCAAGTGGGGAAGAGTTGCCGATTGAAGAAGGGGGAGGTGCGCAAGGATTCTATCCGAAGCGTCACATTTCCCTCGGCGAGGCAATAGATTCCCCGCGATCCGTCTGTGAACTCTTCGTAGATGAGTTTCCTGGTCGCTTCTTACGCAGCGTGTCTGAAGTAACAGTGATGCAGCCCGTTCACCACAGTCACTTTGTCGATCTTCCCGCTGGCTTGGACTTCGCGTGGTTCGGGTGAGTCCTTCTTGATCCCCAGGTGAGTCCGTTGGGTGTTTTAGTAACGCGTAGGAGGGACTTATTCCATCTGACGTTTGAAGTGCCGATATTTTACTCTGGAAAGCACACCCCACTTTCAGAGTAGACATGATAATCTTCCTCGCCACCCTGATCCGTTTCTTTCTCCGTGCCTTCCGGTCAAAAAGGAGATCCCCTCTGAAAACGCGCTGCTCAAGAAAGAAAACGACATCCTGCTGCGGAGAGTCAGGAAGAAGCGGGTTCATTTCAACATATACGACAAGATCAGGGGATTCAGCAACAGATTCCGAAACCGGGTGAACCGGAGAAGATAGGGGGTCCTGTTTGCATGAGTCCTGATCTGGGTGGGCTGCATCACCACTACTTCAGACACGCGGCGTAAGGGATGAGATAAGTCCCCCTTACGAGGTCTCGACATTGAAATGAGTTGGCAGAACCGCCCCTCTTGCAGTGGCATAGATCAGATGTGTACGGCCAGGCGGAGAACCACGTTCCTTGGTTCCTCCCAGCTTGCACCGCTGAAATACGCCCCTTTGATCATGTGAATATTATTGAGGAGATTGGTTACGTACAGCGATGGTTCGAATGAGGCGCCTCCCGACATGTGCAATGTGTGGCCGAGGCCAAGGTTCACAATCCAGGATGGGGGGGTGTGCGTGGCGGTGTTGAAATCAAAGAGTCCCGTCTTATACGCAACTCCGTCCGGGTTCCCATTCGTGAGCCCTGAGCCGTAGATTGCCTTCAGATTGACGAACCAGTCACGGGGCTGGTAGTTGACATCCGCGACGATCGAAAGCCGCTGATCGTGATCCAGATCCGTCGCGGGTCCATCATCGAGGATGTCCAAAAATCCGCCGGTGACAAGACCGGATCCGTACGCATGAATGATTGAGCCGTTCACGCACCCTGAAAATGGCGTCTCGGGGCTGTTATAAGCGAGTCCAATCTCAATTCCGGTTGTCCTCACCGTCGAGATGTTCACAGGAGTCTTGATCGCGCTGCTGCCGACGGTCTGGTCATCAAGCCCGGGGGTGCTGTATTTGTAAAACGAGGCAAGTTTGCCCCGCAATCCTCCGGAAAAAGCGTGCGTGTACACGGCTTCGAAGAAGTCGTCCCGTTCCGGTAATGTCGGTGTCAGCGTACTGCTCACATTGAGCGCAATGCTCCTNNCGGCCGTAATAGAGATACGCCGTGTTGGACTCATCGAAGAAGAAGTTCCACTTGATTCTTGGACTCACCTGGCTCTGTAATGCGACATCCGGAGCAATGTGCTGGTCATACCTGACTCCAAGTTCGAAAGAAGTCCATTCAAGAGGGTGCCAATCCGTCTCGCCAAAGACGCCGAAATCCGATCCCGCAAAATCCGTGACAATCGACGGTCCGGGATTGCCTGCCGAGTCGCGCGATGTAAAACTCTCAGTCCCTTTCGTGCTGCTGAAGTTGAATCCCACTTTGTATGTAAGCTGATGCGAGAGTCTGCTGTCATACGTCGAACGTATCCCGAGCGTTGTAAAACTCCTGTCTTCTGCCAACAGGTAATTGTGAATGGTGTCCCCTGCAAACTGAAAATTGGGAGGATCGATCGACCCTGGAGTATGCTGTAATCCTCCCTCCCGAGCATATGCGCCGACAAACAGATTGGACTCCCTGTCGATGTCCGAATTGAGCGTCCGGAAATACGACAGTGTCTGAAACCCGTTGGTAGTTTTCTGGAGATCCGATGCTACCTGTTCGACGGAATCATAGGGAACCTGCGTGTAGGTGTTGCCGTAGTTGACATTGGANNAAGGAGAGCTGCTGGCCGTTCGAGTTGAGTGCCCTGAACGGTCCGACGCGCGATCCAAGCGTGTCTCCGGAAGAAGCAGGGGTGGACCCGCTGCCTGGCGAGAAGGGCTTCGTCCCGTTGAACACGAGGTAGTTCCCCACGTATGTGGAGGCATCGAGGTGA
>PMMO01000169.1 GCA_003162215.1 Ignavibacteriota bacterium | reverse complement strand
AATCTATTCCTTTCTGACCCGGAGGAAAAAGACTGAGGTCGAGGACCCGATCCGGAAACGCATCTGCGAAGGCTGCTACTATTTCCTTGAACCCGCTTACGACGGCAGAATCGGAATACCCGAGGCTCTGCCACCTGGCGTTCGTCGCATCGTCAATGACAGCAGGGTAAGCGGGCCTCCCATCGGGACATCGCACCGTGTCAGCGGTCGTAGGTCTAGGAAAACCGGTGGGGAGACGAATCTCTTCATCATACACGCTCAGTCCGGGGACATGGACAAGCATCAGTGATCCGTAGGTACCAGTCTGTTGAAGATGAGAAGAAAGTGCGTGAGCCGCAGCAGCCCAGAACTTCTGAATTCGTGGAACCCACGGCAGAGGAATATAGGCGCTGATGCCTCTTCCTACACCTCCCCCGGTCGTCCACACGTCAAAAAGAGGAGCACTATTCGCGCCAACCGCGGCAAGGAATCCAGCTGGCAATGATTGGAGATACGTGCTTGAAGTATGATATCCCGTCTCCAGCTCGATCGAGAATTTCTTCCCGTGGGAGACTGCGATCTGAACAAGCGTGTCGAGATAGCTCCAGTTCCAATTGAATTGTCCCCAGGTGGTGATGCTGGGAAGGATCTTTGCAATCGGCACGAAGATTGCATGTCCTGTGACATCGTTGAGATAGGCAGGGGATGAAGTAAGCCCCGTGGCATATGCCGTGCTTGTTGCTCGCAAATTGCTGGCATCATTGACCACGTAGATGCCGGAGGGGGTGGGAATATCCGTGACGGGGCCCTGGATCGAAGCCTTCATGATGACTTGGGTGTACGGGTTCCAGGTATCCAACGTGAAGTAGAAGGTCGACGTCGCCTTCGCCCCATCGCCGGTGGTAAACCGTGAAATGAAGTACGGTCCGTACTCGCCGCCATCCTGTGCGATGCGATCGGGGCCGCTCAGGCTGTCACAGGGCGGCTGCGTAGGGGTCACAGCGCGGTGCATGAAGAAGCAATACCCGTTGTCCCTGATCGGATTGAAGATCGTCTGTGGAGCACTCCACGGCCCCCATGGCTTTTCCGCGAGCCTCATGTAGATCCCGCGGCGGTTCGCCGGTGTGTTGTTCAAGCAGTTGTAAAGCATCACCCAGCGGTGGACAAACGGATTCCACTCAACCCCAAGCTCGCCCATCCCGTCCGCCACCTGCATGGTCGCCCCGGGACCTGGCAGGGAATCGTGGAACAGTGGTGCGGCATTGCTTTCGCCGGCCATGAAGACCGGTGTTCCGTCCGGATTGAGGGCGTGAAGGTACTGGATCGCAGTGGAATCAGCCATGCTCCCTATCGGTTTCCGGGCGAGGAACGGAGCGCTTTTGCGGTACAGGGTATCGCCCTGTGTTCCCCAGAAATAGAAAAACCCGTCTTGTCCTCTGGCGATCGCTGTGTTGATGAACTTTGCCTGCGGCTCTCTTGAGAAATTGTAAAGAAAGTGGAAGGTGTTGGCGTCGTCGTCAGACACCGCCATCACGGTGCGTGCCGGATAACCCAGGGGTGCCGGAGGTCCCACTGTGTCGATAGGGTTGTCCGTTCCGAAAATCACGTACATTCTGCCGCCATCGCTGATTCCCGAAATCGGGCTCTCGTTAGTTCTTAGCTTGATGGATGGATGACCTTGGGCGTCCAGAACCACGGGGTTTTTGTACGCACCGATGGAGTCGGTGATGAAGTCGAGCTTCAGGCATGGGCCGGCGCTCGTATCCGACACGAATCCTATGGCGTCATTGTCATCAGGGGTCCTTGGGTAGTCGCTTTGCGTATTGGGATGGTTGTTAAATGTGGGAGTCGGGTGCGTGTCTCCGAAAAGGAAAAACAGCTTTCCGTTGTGTTCAAACGAGTATCCGTGATCCGCTCTCACCAGGCCGAAGCGTGTCTCCGTTTGACTCGCTGTCGGTGTGTTGAATTCGAGATCCGTCTCGCCGGTGACCTGGCAGACCTTCTGAATGGAACCCGGGACAACAAAGATCCGGTTGGGACCCGGCGCCGAAACCGGATTGGGTGTATCTCCCCGTTCCGAGGCAGATGCGACGGACAATAGCACGAGAGTTGCGAACACGAGAGTTGAGATTTTCATCGCGTACTCCAGCCTTGGGGACCAAGCTCGATTGGTTTTTTGTTGAGCAATGTGCCGATCAACGTCAGAAGTGCGAAAAGTGCAGGGTGGCGGGAAGAAACTCGAAACAGAAGACTAGGGCAAGGGACAAGCCTGCAGCAAATCTCGCAGGCATTGCATGTCAAGCTCAATGGCATCACAACTTCCTGTCACAGCTGTGAAAGCAATCGTCCGCGCCGCGGTACTCAGCCAAAACTTTGCGGAGGATCGGAAAGAACAGAAACTACAGATGTAACAGCGCACATGGCTCTGCTGTTCCTGTCAGGCCGCAAAAATTGACAACTGTCAAAGTCTCTTTTATAGTACTACCCTCCTTGGGGGTTGTTGAGAGGATGCTTTTTCATAGCTCGAAAGAGACTCGGCCCATATTCCGTGATTACTCGCTTTCCTATACAAGGAGTTTTTCCTAATGCTTATAACGCATGAAAGAGTGAACGAGAGGTAGAATGGAATGGTTCCCGGCTATTCTCAGATTCTTCAAGTCTTTGTTTGGTCCTACTATCAAGTGAGTGAGTCCCCTTATTCCAATTTTAGTTCTCAAAATCCTGAGGCTCGTTCATCTCTTTGAGGACCGTCTTCGCACACCTGCCCCATATCATCATCTTCTAACCCCTCCTTCCGGGGATTAACTACTCTTTCATCCTTTCGGTCGATTCATTCTGAAGTCCTGTTCGGTATACTTCATTAGGTTCAATACGAACGCCTCTCCCATTCGGGATTGATCAACTTGGCCGGTGGTTCTGGTGGGAGCCATCGGCTTTGTTGGTGAAAGAAGCAGAGGGATTAACTAATGTGAGTGCGTCCGGCGTTCCCCGCGCATCCCTCCATCTACAGTTCGCCAAGGGGGAGTTGGAGAACTATAAGGGGCTCGCAGTGAAAGGCGACAAGAAATAAGCCAAGACTATGTAGTTGTGTGTCCAAGCCGATGCCAGACTCCCAGAACCGCTCTCTCCCGGAGATTCCAAAAACAAAAGCCACACAGACGATAGACCGGGTGCGACAGCTCCGACAAGACAACGAACTACCTCGTGAAAGGAAGTACCCAATGAAACGCATTACCTGTCGCATCATCATCGCATGCGCCGGACTACTCGTTGGCTGCGCTGCAAGCTTACCCCCGACAGAGCTCATCGACGCACGTCAGGCTTGCTCGCACGCGAGCGCGAGCCCTGCGACACAACGCGTGCCGGACGCGTTGCTCAAGGCGCGAGAAGCCCTCGCACTGGCGGAAAAGTCCTTCCGGGATGATCCCAACACGTCCCGTACGCGGGCTCTCGCAATCCTTGCCTATCAGGAAGCCAAACACGTGGAAGCGCTCGCCGCGACTGCTTCCGATAATGCGGTCACCGCCAAGGCCAACAAGGATTTACAGACAACCCAAACCGACATGGTGAAGCAAAAATGAAAGAGGATCCGGACCACGCGTCGACAGCGTGTGCCATCAAGTACCAATTCCGATTTGTCATTTGACTTGAACAACGTGCAAGACGTATCACTTATGAATCAATCGAAAACTAATGAATGCTAGATTCTTGCTGTCCGGCGCCCATGAGTTTACATCAAAGGTTCCCTGACCGCCAAACGGTTTCGCAAGCACTTCAATATCACCGCCTGCCGTTGGTAAAAGTCTCAGCATAACATCCTGATTCGCCGGATGTCCCTTTACATCCTTTTCATATGATAGGAATGCAATCCATTTGCCATCAGGTGATACATGGGGAAACCAATTGCTATATCCATCAAACGTAATCTGTTCTTGAGAACTGCCGTCAGGTTTCATCCGCCAGATTTGACTTGAACCGGAGCGTTCAGAATTGAAATAGATATATGTACCATCAGGTGAGAACTCCGGGCCATCGTCAATACCGGGTTGAGTTGTGAGACGTGTTTCATCACCTCCCTGTGCAGGTATACTGTAAATATCTACATTGTTATTTCGCGTGCCGGCAAACAGAATCGTAGTTCCGTCCGGAGACCAGCTATGCCACCATGATGAAGCATTGGGGGTAAGAAGTCGCGGTTCACCGCCCTTAGCCGGGACGAGATATATTATGGATTGATGTTCCCCGACATAATTGCTCACTGCCAACTGTCTCCTGTCAGGAGAAAACCCATTGGAGCTGCCAAGATGCGTTAACGCTCCCGTATCATACAATTCGGGATTACCCCCGGCTTTCGGCAGTGTGTATAAATGCCCATTGTTACTGAAGAAGATGTGCTCCCCATCTCCCGGCCAGAATGCTCCCTCAATAAAGTTTGCAGCAGTGTAGACAGCTTTTCTATCCTTCGATTCAATGGAAATTGTCTCCAATGTGCTTTCTAACAATGATCCACCCGAATCGGCTTTTGAGTCGCTCGTAATCTCGACATTTGAAAATACTGCTTTTTCCAATGCAGTATTGTCATGAGAACAGACACCAAGTCCTATGAAAAATGGTTCTTCAAATCGTATTCTGAATGACCCGCCTGCAGAGCGGAATTTTCCTTTGTCAGGAGCAACTGACATGAATACATAGTTCCCTTCTTTTTGAATCTTTATGCTTCGGGGGCGTCGTATATTGGCTTGAATCTCACGCGTCGGCCCCCCTTTTACTTCACGATACTGCATGGAAGTCAGCCCATCTCCATGAAGAACAGCATCTGCATAGGGTGAATCGGGATCGAGGTTTTGGCGGATAATGAGCCCTGCTTTTCGATGAGCATTACCACCTGTACCGAGGAAATTGATTTCCGAAGAAATGGAAAGGTCGCGTGAGGCCTTTTTCCAAACATAATGGAAAGCATCTTTGACAAACCACATGTTCTCTCCGCCTCCGGCGACAGTATATTTCATATTCACGGAATCGAAGGTCACCCAACCTTTCTTGAGAACATCACCTATATCACTATTTGCTTCAAACATACCCAGAGATTGCTCTTGTGAGAAGAGAAGAGCGGTCGGGAGTAAAACAAGAGTATAAAGGAAGAAAGCATGTANNGTTCTTCTGAAGCAGCGAAGCTCACCGATGTTTCATAGGCTGCGGCGTCGACAAATCACGAATAATGTTCTAATGGTTCGGGGTCTTTCCTGACACCGGGCCTTCGTAGATCAGCCGGATTCCCCAATCCGCCTCACCGGGAAAATCGGGCAATGCAATGATGCCGATCTTGTTTGCCAACAGTTTGCCACCGCCTGCATCCAGCCATGTGCCGTCGCGCGGATTGAACCATTGCGCGCGATACACACTATTGAGCCGCGCACCGCGGATCTGCGATTGCGAGCATCCCTTTTCGAAGAAGGCAAGAAATATCTGCTTGTCGTCGGTACGTGCGCAGTAAGCCCAGCCCTCGTAACCAAGCGTTACGTGCGTTTTGTTGGGGGATACCAGGTCGGCCAGTGGCACGAGCTCCTGGTAACGCCGGCCGATAGAGAAGGCAAATGTCCGCAGATATTGCATTTCGGCGCCCGAGCCCCACTGGAACGCGTCCCACATGTGTACCGGTGCGGCCGGCTCAATATCGGCGCCCCAGATTCCCTCAGCCCCATAAACATGCCCAGCGAGACCGCCGGAGAGAAAACTGCCGTACATGCCTGAACGGACAAACTCGTTGTCGTGCTCTGAGCCGCCCGCGGCACCACGGGTGTAATTGGCTGATCCAGGGCCGCGTGCATCCCGGTAGCCTGCATAGTACGGCTCTCCGTTGAGTGCCGGCTTCGGATTCCTCAGATTGAAAATCTCAGTGAGATACCAGTAGTTGTCGTGCTCGCGCATGTTGCCGATCTGGTGCAGAGTGACCCAAGAATCTTCACCCCAGTTTTCGAGTGTCGACGGGTTCGCGTTAGCGGAGAGCAACGTGCCAAACGGCGGCGGACCGAATTGTTTCTCCACGGCATGAATTGCAGCGCTGTAGTCGTCGGGGCTCACGGTCTCGTCGATGATATCCAGGTGGATCGGGCTCAGGACCGCATTGTTGGCCTGATAACGCGAGAAGATGTACTGGATAAACCGCGCATAGGAGTCGGGCCAGCCGTAGTATTTGTACCAGCACAGCCCTGCATCGCGCCGCGAAACTTCGATAAACGGGATGAATCCGTTTGCATTGAGGTAGTCGATCTTTCGGTCCAGATACTTAAAGTACTCGGGGTTGATTCGATCCATGTCAGGGAACTCGCCCTCGTAGCCGGGCACCTTTCCCGGGAAGAAGAACGGCCGCCCTCCTTCATTGTCCATGTTCTTAGCGCTACCCGTGCCGAATTCGAGCCAGGCAGAACGGACAGTTGTCTTTGCCGAATCATTCATGACGATATGCCAGGGGTTCCCATCAGTTATCCAGTTCGGAAACGCGGCGATGACATTAACCCAGTTGTAACCCTGTGCCTTGCGGTAGCGTACGTAGTCTTTGAATCCCGCTAACGGACCAATGGGGCGTTCCTTGTCGTCATCGTACCAGCGAAAACGGTTGGCCCCGAGTGCGTACCATGTATCGCCAATGATGAAAAACGGCGTGCCGTCGGCGTGCTCCAGCGCATGCTGGTTGGCGGTCGCACGCAGAAAGCCGCGGCGTAAGGGGTTCTCGGTTTTTTCTGCCTCGGTCCAATCAACCACTATGAAGGAATCTGACTTGCCGGCCAATCCCGGGNNAGTTCCTGCTTTTCCCATACATGCACCGCATGTGGAGCGGCCACGACAGGACAAACAGTGAACACCAGGGCAAGCGGCAGTCGTTTCAGGAATCTCATGTGCGTATCTCCTATAGGTCTCTAAATCATTTCAGACAATCCGGTGTGTATCGCCCTCTGAATATGTCGGCTGAGTTGAAGACCCAGTGCGCATTTGGTTTTTGATCCCGACCGCAGTGCGGATCTTTTCTNNTTAACAGAGTAGTCGAGTTGATAAGCGACTGCTTTTTCCGTCTCATGAGACAAACGTGAGGCGCGCTGTTGCCAGGAATATCCCTCCGGTGCTTTACAGTATACCGAACAACTGGCACACTTTCGACACGCGTCAGCATTTTGAAGTTCTAACTTCTTGGTGGGCAACAATTTACTGAAGAATTGCGGAGAGCGAGGGAATCGATGCGCCAGCAGTTGCAGGTTTCGATTGTGGTTCACATTGGCGAATTCAATATCGGTTTTGCAGAGGTTCCGTCTTACACCTCCTTCCATTTCCCTGCAGTTCCCTACACTTCCCGACAAACTTGTCACGATTTGGACACGGTTNNTCCGCAACCGTAGAGTCAAGGCGATTTCTCTGTCTTCTGTACCGAGTTGCACCACCGAGTTTGGTGAGGGGAATCTTTCCGTCGCTCGTCCGATTCCGCACAGTCTTCTCCTCGACATCCAGAAAACGAGCGACTTGTTTTGAATTCCGCAACAGTTCTGGTAAAAAATGCCCGAGGGGGCACGCGAGATGGAATAGTTGGTTTTCATATGGAGTCCCCACTTTTTGGCAAGAATTTCCCTGGAATTTTGCTACCACCAGTGAAGTGGTAATCCAAANNTTGAACCCACGACCTGCGGTTTACGAGTTCATTGCGGCGGGTTTGTCTTACATGAACATGGTAATGATCTGTTCAAGCAATTCCTGCTTCCCGCTCGTCTGGTCCGGCTCACCATTTGCAGTTACCTGCCGCCGGAGATCTTCGAATGTGAGTTCGCCATTTTCAAATCGCTTCCCTTCTCCGCCGTCAAAGGACGCATAGCGCTGCCGGCGCATGGCTGAGTACTCTGACTCCCGAAGAATGGCATCGGCTGCCAGCAGCGCGCGAGCGAACAGGTCGATGCCCGTAATATGGGCGACGAAGAGATCTGCAAGGTCGATTGAGTTTCTCCTGACCTTGGCGTCAAAATTCACACCACCCTTCCCGAAACCTCCTGCCTCTGCAATCACGAGCAGTGCTTCCACCATTTCGTACAGATTCACGCTGAATTGGTCAGTGTCCCACCCATTTTGGCAGTCTCCCCTATTGGCATCCATGCTCCCAAACAAACCGGCGTCGACTGCACATTGGACTTCATGCTGGAA
>PMMO01000017.1 GCA_003162215.1 Ignavibacteriota bacterium | reverse complement strand
GATTATCCGGCTGGTCAGCACCGATCTCGGCGCTGTCACCGAAATCACCTCATTGGCACAGATCTTTGATTATGCTGCGGATTACCTTGGCTTGCTCAAGGGTGCCGTGATTGCCTCGGGAATCGTGCCCCCCAGCATGGAAGGTGCAAATCAACCCCTGGCAGATCTCCTGTCAGAATTGGTCGGACCGGGTCTGGGGATCGAGATCGTAAGCCAGGTCAACAATATCCCAAAGGGCTCCCGACTTGCCGTTTCAACAACACTCCTCAGTTCCATCATTACCGTGTGCATGCGTGCTACCGGACAGACTTCATCTCTTTCAGGCTTATTGACAGTANNGGCGGCTGGCAGGATTCCGGAGGCGTCTGGCCCGGTATCAAGCTTATTCAAGGTGTTTGCAGCACGGAAGGGGATATCGAATACGGAGTCAGCCGCGGGTGTCTGCTCCCCCGTCATACGATTCTGACACATGAGGATGTGTCTCCAGCCTCAAGAAAACAGCTGCAGGACAGTCTCATCCTTGTTCACGGCGGGATGGCGCAGGATGTAGGTCCGATTCTGGAAATGGTCACGGAGCGCTATTTACTTCGTTCCGAAACTGAATGGCAAGGGCGCCAGCAGGCCCTTGCATTGTTCGATCAGATTGTGTCGCAATTGAAAAGAGGAGATATCCAAGCGATAGGGGAGTCCACACACAGGAATTTCCTGGGCCCGATACAGACGATNNTTCCTGTTCCACCCGTCGCGAAAAGTCGAGGCTCAGAATCGTTTGTGGGAAATCATGCGATCCGAAAAACACCGCCTCGAACACGGAATACCGTTCGCCATGGAGCCTGTCGTCTATGATTTCACAGTGAATGAGCAGGGATCGTCGGCAGAGCTCTTTCGTGGCGGGAAGACGGTAATGCCTCAACTCTATTACGCCCTGATCATTCCGCCGCTCCTTCGACGGGATCCGAGAACGATTTCGCTGCATCAACGGAACGAACTGGAGCATTTTTCCTCTGCCTGCAGAATCAATCCCGCACTCGAGGGGATGCTCCAACAGATCTTTGAACGTATCTTACCGGATGGAGCGACTCAGATACCGCAGCACCAATCCTTGAACGATCTGCTCGACCGATATGGCTTCGATCGGATTCAACATAACCAGATCAAAGCAGACTTGCAGAGCGGCCGCATCGGACTTGCGCAGAACCGGCTTCCCATCAATACGACAATCGGCGATGTGGAAGAAGGCGACGTGGACGACATTTCCGGAGCCCGTTCTTCACGGTATCACTCAGTCGGATCCGCGGCAATCAAATCCGGAAAGGTAGCCGTGTTGACACTTGCCGCAGGCTCCGGAAGCCGTTGGACAAAGGGTGCGGGCACCGTGAAAGCCCTGAATCCCTATTGCCGGATCGGCGGGGTGCACCGGACATTTATCGAGACGCATCTGGCAAAAAGTCGCCGCACGATGAAACAATTTGGTACGACAATCCCTCACATTGTCTCAACTGGCTACCTCACACACGATGCCATCAAGCAGTATCTCGAGGACGTGCACTATTATGGCTACGAAGGTGATGTCCTGCTTTCTCCCGGGAGTAGCATTGGATTACGGCTGATTCCAACAGTACGAGATCTGCGATTCGCCTGGCTGGAGATGCCTCAGCAATTGTTGGATGAACAGGCCCAGAAGGTCCTCGAAAGCCTCCGCGCTTCTCTGATGGACTGGGCGGAACGGAGTGGCGAGGCAAGTGATTATACCGACAATCTTCCACTGCAGTGCCTCCATCCCGTTGGACACTGGTACGAAATACCGAATCTCTTCCGCAACGGCGTGCTGCTGAAATTACTCAAGGCATTTCCGGACCTGCAACACATCCTTGTGCATAACATAGACACTGTGGGGGCCAACCTCGATCCCGCCATTCTTGGACATCACATTGAAAGCAAAGCTGGGATGACCGTTGAAGTCATCACGCGACGGTTGGATGATCGCGGTGGGGGATTGGCGAGAACAGAGGGAAAGCTCCGGCTGATCGAGGGACTTGCTCTCCCCCGTGAGGAGTACGAATTCATTCTTTCCTACTATAATTCTGCCACATACTGGATCGATCTTGATCGAGTACTCAATGTGTTTGGACTTCGTCGCAGCGATTTGGCCAGCGAAAAAACTGTGACCGAGGCCGTACGTGCTCTTGCATCGCGGATGCCGACATACATTACGCTCAAGAACGTGAAAAAACGTTGGGGAAAAGGGCAGGAGGATGTGTATCCTACACTTCAATATGAAAAACTGTGGGGAGATATGACGGCGCTCCCTGAACTTCGATGCTCCTACGTTGTTGTCCCGCGAGAGCGTGGCCAGCAATTGAAGGAACCGGCGCAGATGGATGGATGGCTCAGAGATGGATCGGCTGATTACGTGCAATCGCTCTGCGAATGGGAGTAGATTGTCGTTTCCATGAGTTGACCTGTCCACTCTGTATATTATCCGCGAGAGCCTTCTTCACTCGCCAATGGGGAGCGAACAATTGCACAGAACAGTTTGTAACGGAGAGGACCAGTGCGATGCCACAGCCACGAACAGATGCCGATCATGGTTCGGCGACATATCTCCTTCTGATTGCCTGCAGCGGTGCGCTCGGTGGACTGCTCTTCGGATACGACACAGCGGTGATCTCGGGTGCCATCGGCTTTTTGAAGGAGCATTTCAGGCTCACCGCTGAGATGACAGGATGGGCCGCTTCAAGCCTTCTCATCGGCTGCATGGCCGGCGCTGTGGTGGGAGGACCGCTGGGCGATCGCTTTGGCAGGAAGCCGATGCTCATGGTCTGCGCACTGGTGTTCGCCCTCTCCGGCCTGGGGTCGGCCCTGGCACCGAATCTCGTTGCCTACACCTGGAGCCGGCTCTTTGGAGGCATGGGCATTGGCGCGGTGTCCGTCCTCTCTCCACTGTACATTGCGGAAATCTCGCCGGAGCGAAGCAGGGGGCGTTTCGTTTCGTTGTATCAACTCGCGATTGTGGTCGGCATTCTCGTTTCCTTCTTCGTCAACATGCTGATTCAACAGTACGGAACCACTCAAGCACCCGTGCCGAATGGAATGACATCAGAGTCCTGGAATACAGCCCACGCCTGGCGATGGATGCTGGGCGTGCTTGCATTGCCATCCGTGGGGTTCGGTCTGTTGTTGCTGCCTTTGCCGGAAAGCCCCCGGTGGTTGATGAAGCGCGGTCGTCGATCTGAGGCGGAAGTGATTCTTGTCAGGATAGGCGGAACCGAAACCGCCAGGCGAGAGCTATCGCAAATCGAGGAATCGCTCGGGGTGGAGACCGGAAAGCTGTCGGAGCTCTTTCACGGCGGATTCGGCAAGGCAATGCTCATCGGGAGTTTGCTTGCAGTCTTCAGTCAATTTGGTGGCATAAACGCGATCATGTACTACGGGCCCGAACTGTTCAAGGCCGCAGGAGCGGAAGATAGCAGGGCATTCCTCAGCACGGTCATTCTCGGATTCACGAACCTGCTGGCGACCTTTGGTGCAATTGCTCTCGTGGACCGCGTCGGCCGCAAAGCCTTGTTAGTTGCCGGGGTGAGTATTCAAGTTCTTGCCCTCCTGATAGTGGGTACTCTGTATCACCTGCGGGGGGATCCGATGTTGCTTCTGGCTTCCATCATTTTGTTTCTGATCGGTTTTGCCGGCTCAACGGGCGCAGTAACATGGGTGATCATTTCAGAGATTTTCCCGACTCGTCTGCGAGGACAAGCCATGGGGATTGCAGTACTCTTTATCTGGGCGTCGGACTATGTGGTCACGCAATCTTTTCCGATGCTGGCCGAAGGCATCGGGCCCGCAAATACCTTCTACAGCTATGCCTGTTGTGCTTTTGTCGGGCTCGTCTTTACAATCCTGAAAGTACCGGAGACAAAGGGCCGTACGCTCGAGGAGATCGAACGTTCGTGGCTTGGTTCAAGACGTCAACCGGCATAGGAAAAGAATCAGACAAAAGTGGAAAGGACCGGTGCGAAAACCGCTTAGGTTGAGACTCTTCAACTTCTTTGGCCTGTCAGTTCGCGGCGATCCGTGATCCTGTTCACCGAATCCAGCCTGCCTATGAATGAACTTTCGGCCTTTCCCTATCGTTACTTTTGGAGGCTCGCAACACCATTCAGTATAGTTACAATGATCGCCTTCCATGAGTCACATTCACTCCATGAAGACCCGTTCGTTGGTAATCCTGGCCTGCCTCTGGGTATCCTGCAGAGAAAACTCGGAAGTATTGGCGCCGCAAGTCGTCGAAACCGATTTCGGGACGTACGAGATTTCGACATACGTTCCGACGGGAGTCGGCAGCAGGTGGATATATGAGGTCGTGACTTCCGCTGAATATGCGGTGCTCGACAGATGAATACAGGATACAGTCAGTAATGACAATGGTCTTCTTCTGGTTGGCTACTCAGAGGATGTCCTGCAAAATGTGACCCCACCCACACAGCCTATCGTCGGATCTTTCGGGCACCGCGGCGGGACGATCTATCAGGGTCTGGTCTATGGTCAGATCTCAATGCCGAAACTTCCAGTGCTCGCCTCCCCCATCGTTGCGGGACATCGATGGTGGACTGACGCGGGCGGGATCAGGGACTCGTTTGAGATTGTAAACGTGAGCAACGGCCAATTCAATTATCAACCCATTGACACGTTAGTGATCGTGAAAAGATGGAACGCCACGCTCGTGGACTCGACCTGGTTTGGGCGAACTATCGGACTGATGCAACAGCGATCCCTCACCCTGAGGGGGAGAACAGTGCGAACGTTGAGGTCGTTCACAGCGGGGCTCTGATCAGCGACTGGGGCTAACGGAGCCAACGGAATTGCGAGCAGCTGGAACTATGAAGTGGGAGGCACACTTTCTATCTCCAAAATGAGAAGTCTGCTCAACTATCCGCCGTTTGTCATTTCCGTCGGGTTTGAGTTTTGACTCGGGCTGGAAAACCCGGGGGCTGACATTCAGCAATCGTACAGTGATGCAAATCGCAAGCAAGAATGACATTCTGTAGCGCGTGGATTCTGGCTCTCCTGGGTCTGTTCCTCCCATCCTGTATCCCCTCTGTTCAAACCATCAGACCTGAGGTGATTCATAATGTTCGTGCGTCTGAGATCTTGGTATTCACTCCAGATGGCCGGACAATTGGCATTGATCCCGGCAACTGCGAAATCGTTGTGGTGGATTCCCAACAGGTTCTCCGGGCACGTAAGGTACTCCTGCGTGCAGGAAGAAAGACCTCCATCTCCTCATTTCTGCTCCGACGCTCCCCGTTCAATGCAGCCACTTGTCCGACTGCATGATGATCTCCCTGTATTTCACGCTTCCCTTCCGAAGCGTCCGCTTTTGCGTTGCATAGTCGACTGCATAGAGGCCGAACCGCACGTCAAATCCATCGGTCCACTCGAAATTATCTAACAGCGACCAGTAGAAGTATCCTTTGACATTCATTCCGTCGTGGAGTGCCCGGTTTGTCACAAGCAGGTGATCTTCAATGAAGCCGGCGCGTCTCAGATCGCTGTCGTCTGCTATGCCGTTTTCCGTGATGTAGATCGGCTTGGGGGTTCGCGAGGAAATCATGTGAAGCGCACGGTATAACCCCTCCGGGTAGATTTCCCATCCTTTGTCGGTAAGGTCCTCCCGCCGAAGGTGCTGCACCGCAACCATCTTTTCTTCAGTGAATGGATCGAAGCGATACACGAGACGGGAATAGTAGTTGAGCCCCACAAAATCGAAGGCTTCCGGAACGCCGGTATCGAAGTGTTCCCTTCCCATACCTGGCAGGGAGAAATCAAAAACGCCTGTCGTGAGGTAGTCTATCACAGAGACTGACAGGGCGGTATTGAGGTAGTGCGCGAGCATCACGTCAAGGAGGTTCCAGCGTTCGGGCGGATCGAACAGGAAAATGTTGGCAAGAAGTCCGACTTGTGCCTCCGGACGGATCTTCTTGATCGCCTGGTAACACGCTGTGTGGGCCCGTAACAAGTTTCTGAAGACAATGATCGCTTCCGCCGGGTCGTGTTTTGCCGGTGGAAAAGTCGCGCGTACATATCCCTCCACCGCATAGACGTTCGGCTCGTTGATCGTTGACCAGAACCGGACTTTGGACCCGAGCCGCTGGACGACTCTTGTGGCGAAGCGTGCAAGGATCGCTGGAGAGTCATCGCGCTCGAATCCCCCTTTCCGCTCGAACCAGATCGGGTTCGTAAAATGATGGAGCGTGATCAACGGCTCAATCCCGTTAACATGGAGCTCATCCACGACGCGTTCATAGTGGTCCAACACTGAATCCGCGAAGACCCCCTCCTCGGGCTCAACTTTGCTCCACTCGACAGAGAACCGAAAGGCGTTCAAATGCAGTTCCTTCAGCAACTGAATGTCCTCCTTGTACCTGTTCCAGTGGTCGGATGCCAGGCCGCACTTCTGGCCGTGAGCGATTCGGGGATGCCCGTGCGGGTCGAGGGATGTCTCGAACTGTGACCAATTGCAGTTCGTGCAGTTTCCTTCAACCTGGTAAGCTGACGTCGAGGCTCCCCAGAGAAAATCCATGCCAAAGCCGAGTGAGTCGGTCCGAAGGCGATCACGGTCCAGCACCATTGCGACGTCCGGATCTGTGAACCACTTGACCGCAACGGCATAGAGAAGCACGAGAATCATGAGTACTACGAACGCAGGGAAGACCTTCTTCATGAGATGCCTCGATG
>PMMO01000125.1 GCA_003162215.1 Ignavibacteriota bacterium | reverse complement strand
GCCGTCCGTTGTTGTTCTTGGCGGCGCTGCGTATAACAAATGCGGCCACGACACTCATCTCGTTTGGCCTTGTATTGTCGATAAGCACTGTATCCTGTTCAAAGTTCGGTTTCAAAGGACTGGTGAGCTTGCCGGTGTCGGAGAACCGCGACTTGCTTGATTCCTCACAGGCGCAAATTGTTTTCAACTATGCNNACGCAACTGTCCATCTGTTTCATATCTGGCGATTCAGAGAAGTATGTCGGAATCCAACGACGCAATGATTCTTTGGTGTACATCAACAATAGCGATAGCGTCTTTGAAATAGGTTCCATCACGAAAACATTCACCGGCACTATGCTCGCAAAGCTGGTATACGACGGAAAGGTCGATCTTAACGAGCCGATCAAAAATATCCTCCCTGCACGCTTGAGTCAAAGCTCTCTCAACGGAAACGAGATAACCCTCGTTCATCTCGCTACCCATACCTCCGGACTCCCCTTCGAGCCGAACAACGTCAAAGACGATACGGAGTATCCTTTTGATCCCTACGCCCCTTACCGATATTATGACACAAAAAGGCTTTACGATTACCTATCCCATCAAGTGGCGCTGCTATCGACGCCGGGTGAGAAAAGGCTATACTCCAATCTCGGTGGAGGCCTGTTAGGTCACATCCTGACATTGATATCGGGCAAGTCGTATGAAGAACTTCTCATCGAGACCGTTTGTGCTCCCTTGGGAATGAGAAATACTTTTGTACAACTCAACGACGAGCGCATGCGATCTATGGTCCGGGGAAGAGATGTCAAAGGTCAACTGCTTCCATTCGGCGACGGCGATTGTGGCGCGCTGACAGGAGCGGGTGGGATAAAATCTTCAGTAAAAGATCTTGTGAAGTATCTCAAAGCGAACATGAGCGATACCACGTATTTCTATCTTGCCCAGAAGACCACGAAGAGATTTGACGGGCATTTTACGGGAGGTCTTGGATGGGCAACCTACAGCGATTTCGGGAAACATCACGTGGGCGCACTTGGCGCAACCGGCGGATACACATCCGGAGTTATCTTTGAAAGAAATGAACGTGTCGGGTTGGTCGTGTTGACGAATGTTTCCGCTTTTTTGGCATCAAAAGGTAATTATACTGAAGGGCTCTGCCGCGCCCTCTATGATCCGCTCCCTTTTGCTTCAAGGAAGGAATAGTGAACTTGGCTCTATCGGGTTGAGAACTTCAACGTAA
The DNA here is from genome assembly GCA_003162215.1 of Ignavibacteriota bacterium. Taxonomy (GTDB): domain Bacteria; phylum Bacteroidota; class Ignavibacteria; order UBA10030; family UBA6906; genus Fen-1255. The sequence continues at coordinate 30,742 of PMMO01000125.1, read as the reverse complement.
CCGGGCGGCTCACCGCACATAACAACCGACACCGAGACGGACAGGGTCTCGTTCCAATTCATGGCCGCACGCATTCGACATCCGAGATCCTTAAGGAGGGTTCGATGGACCGAAGAGAATTCCTTGTTACACTGCCGCTGGGTGCAGTTGCGTTTCAGTCGACAATGGCTGCACATCCATTGAACAACCGTTTATTCAAAAAGCTTTCCCCGCAAGAAAGATCTACTCTTGAACAAGTCAAGCTTGCCATGCTGTCGATGCAACGAGCCACTTGGGAGCAAGGTGTTGCAATGCAGGCGCTACTCGAATTGGGAGAGGAAGAATTGGTTCTTCTCATGGCTAAAGATGCCGTCTTGCGCCAGTCGGAGGATGGCAGACTGGCAATGCTGGGTGAAGAGTTTGCTTTGACCGATGCTTGCTCACCGGCAGAAGCTGTCCTTTCGGCAGCAAAGAAGACAGGAGATCGGGTGTTTCAACACGCCTTTGACAAATTGCTTGAGTACATCGAGAAGAAAGCGCCGCGCAACCCCGATGGCATTATCTATCACTTCACAAACATCCCGCAAATTTGGAGCGACGCGACCTATATGCTGCCGCCGTTCTTGGCTGTTGCCGGAAGATTCAAAGAGGCCGTTCGTCAAATCGAAGGCATTCGGGAAGTGCTGTGGAATCCTGAAAAGAAACTGCTCTCCCATATGTGGGATAGTGAGAAGAAGGCGTTTGCCCGGAAAGATTGCTGGGGGGTCGGCAATGGCTGGTCGGCGGCTGGCGTGACGCGCGTACTTCGTGCACTCCCGGACACAATGCAGGCAGAAAAGAAAGTTCTCATTAGCTACGTTCAGGATATTATCGACGGCTGTTTGAAGCACACGCGCAGCGATAGCCTGTTCCATAACATCGTTGACAATCCACAGTCATTTGTCGAAACGAATTTGGCGCAAATGCTCTCCTACTCCATCTACCGAGGCATCAGCGGCGGGTGGATCAATCGAACGTACAAAGAACACGCCGATCGCATGCGAGCTGCGGCACATGCCAAAGTTGATGCGCTGGGATTGGTACAGGGAGTGTGCGGCTCGCCGGAATTCGATCACCCCGGCACGGCAACAGAAGGTCAGGCATTCTACCTGATGATGGAAGCGGCGTATGCCGAGCTACCGTAGCAGCCTGATGCAGCGTCGTGAGAAGGCGTCGATCGTTCATAAGGAGAACACGATGATGAGATCACCATTGCTCTCGCACCTGGTGAAATGTACCGCGGCATTGATCGCCCTGGGATCTTGTGTAGTGCTCCATTCCCCAGCGCAGTTTCTGGATGACTTTCAAGATTCATCCCTGAAAGTCGACCGGCGTGGCGTTAAGGGATGGACATACTTCACGGGCGACGGCGAAGCCACGATGACGTTTTCTGCTTCGGCAAAAGGGTATGCATCGATTTGCGTGGATGCCTCTCACGATACACGTGGGATCTGGTGGGCACTTATCAAAAGGCGAGTTTCACAGGACCTGGACCTGAGTCTTTTACGTCGCCCGAACTATGCCTTGCGCATCGAGGCGCGGGTTCGTCTCAGCAACGCTCCCCGTCGTGTCAACCTGCATTTGAATACCCAACGAACAACGAACTTCCATACACATCTGATGGAATTCGATATTGCCGACACGGTGCAGTGGCACGCCATCAGCATGACAACAAAGAATTTTGACGCGGTCCCGGGCGATAGTGTGTATGGACAGCTTGCATTAATGGACTGGGGATTGGGACGGTATCGGGTCGATGTGGACTATTTCCGCGTTGACATTGTCAATGTCGATTCGGCGGGACTTGACAAGGGAGTTCAGGTGCCATATCGCCCGCCGGTGCCCGATGTGAGTTCGTTTCGTCATCACGTGCCGGTTGCCGATGATGCGATGGTTGATCTTGAATATCCCGACATGAATTTCAACAATTGGTGCATTCACAGCGACTCGGGAAAAGTTGCTTTATTGACCGTGAGCGGCACCCAGTTCGTCATTATGCGCTGGGATCTCAGCACATTTGCAGGGCAGAAAGTGATGGGATCAGGAGTGCTGGAATTGACGACCCATGCTCTTCAGCGTTCCCCGGAGTATTCAAAGGATTTTGGCATGGTACGAATAACCGAGATTTTTGGCGGCGAGCCGCGATGGAATCAAACAGATGTTACCTATCACACCCTCTGNNGCTGTAGTCGCTTCTTTCTATTCCATGGAAAATGGAAACGGCGCGTTATGTCCCAAATTGCATTTCAACATTGATCCTCATTCTGCACCACGATAACAGTTGGTATCGTAACCACCTTTGCAAATGCTTCGTCTTTATTGACTAATCCCGCAGAGTCGCGTATATTCTCAAAGTGAATTTTTCAACTCTTTCTGTGCAAATGTGCAAGGTGAAGAGGAGGCCAAGCATGGAACCATGTGTCCTGACAGACAAAAACCAATTCCCTACAGAGGAAGTTATTTACTCTCATATTGGAAAATCGAAAGCACTATGGCTCTCTCTGTTTGAATATATTCACACTAACCATTCTGACTTCTTTGAAGAATGGAGGTACTACAATGACGGCAAAACCTGGCTTCTCAAGGTATCAAGAAAGAAAAAGACGATCTTCTGGCTTTCTGTTATCAAAGATACTTTCAGAACCACCTTCTATTTCAGTGACAAAGCAAAACAAGCAATAGCCGATAGTTCTATCTCCGATGAATTGAAAGACCAATACACTGGCGGGAAACGATATAACAAAATTCGCGGTCTTACGATTATCTACAAAAACAAGAGAGCTGTTGAGTATGCAAAGAAACTCATAGCAATAAAGATGAGCATAAAATAGAGGCTGAAACACCAGGAATCATGAACGCCAGATCACCTGCTGAATTGAAAATGTCGTCAGGGACATCGCGTTAGAATCTTTCTATCATTTGTAGAGCCGGTGGAAAAGAGCTTGCAACAGCGGATCGATGAAGCCATTCGGGAAAACGTCTCCATCGTTCCCTACGATTCTGAATGGCCAAGCCTGTTTGAGACTGAGGCTGACTTTCTTCGGCGTATTCTCCCGCAACGGCTTCTTCGACGAATCGAACACTTCGGCAGTACTGCCGTCCCTGCGTTGGCTGCAAAACCGATCATCGACCTCTTGATTGAAGTCACCAGCCTGGAGGAAACGCAAGAACATATTGTGCCAATTCTGGTATCCCATAGATACGATTACTTTTGGCGTACAGATGTTCTACCTCCATATGCGTGGTTCATCAAACGTGATTCCGAACACAGGCGCACGCATCATCTGCATTTCGTCGAAGCAGATTCACCGCTATGGGATCGACTCTATTTCCGCGATTACTTGCGGCGATTCCCTGATGAGGCCAGGCGGTACGGCGAGCTCAAAGCAATACTTGCGAGCAAGTTTCCCAATGACCGGGTAGCGTATGCGGAAGGCAAAACCGCATGCATCATTGCTGTCACAGAGAAGGCGCGGCGGTTTTTTGAAGCATCCGGTCTGGTGTCCTCAGAAGAACTCTAGGAGAGAGGTTGTTACTGTGAACGCAAATACTCTCTTGAAGGCCGCTGTCACATCATTGTACAGTTAAGATTGAGGGAACCCTATGCGGAGTAGTCTGCAACCAATCCCCTTTGACGTTGACGATAACAAGCTTCGAGAGGCGTTTTACGAACGACTTCTGCCCGAAGCACTTGTGAGGCTGGGCGAGCACACCCCAGCGCAATGGGGAAACATGACTGCTCAACATATGGTCGAGCACCTTCTCTGGGCGTTTGAGTGCTCGACGGGGGCGCTTGTCCTCCCTTGTCAAACTCCCGCCGCCCTGCTTGAGCGCGCGAAGAGATTTCTCTATGATAAACGACACACCCCGCACAACTTCAAAAACCCCCTCCTGGGGGAACAGCCACCACCTCTTCGCTTTCCGAACTTCGCTGACGCAACGACAGGGCTACTGCATGAAATCGGCCGCTTCATCGCTCATTTTCATGATCACCCCGAGGCGGTTCACACGCACCCCGTGTTTGGCCCGCTCGGCGCAGAGGAGTGGCAGCGATCGCATTTCAAGCATTGCTACCACCACCTCCTGCAATTCGGGCTCATCTCTGCACATGAAGAGGATGCCCACGAGCGGGCACGAGACGATTCACAAACGCCACGCACATAGAAGGGAACACCTGTGAATGCTGCACATGACGAATTGTCAACATGTTTCTGCTCAGCCTCATCGTTATCGGGTTTGTCTACGTCGTAAAACACTACACACGTTGATCCGGGTGTCACGAGGCACAGTATGTCGGACATCTTTCGTCAACGAAAACGCAGGTAAGAAGTTCGAGGATCAAAGTTCAAACGAACAAAACTGATCGGCAAGAAGAACGAGAAGAAGAATCCGAAGAAGTGAACGACGATGCGGATCGTCCGCAAAGTCAGAGATCATCCCGCACTCGGAGGTATATATGGCAAAACCGTTGGTTCTCCAGTTCATGCTCATTCTCCTTGCCGTGGCGGTCAGCGGATGCTTTCCCGGAACCACTTCGTCTTCCGCCGGCGAGCCTGCGGGCTTTTTCATGGGAGTCTGGCACGGGTGGATTGCCCCCGTGTCTCTGATTGTCGGGTTGTTCAAGGATGGCGTGCGTATTTACGAACCATTCAACACGGGATGGTGGTATGATTTCGGATTCTATATCTCGGTAATTGCGGGCTTCGGGGGAATAGCCTTATCACGAAAAAGCAAAAGTAAGTCTTCTTCTTGATGTCGCGTGATCAGCACCTATTTCATGCTTACGAACTCCGGTATGACGACCTCTGCTCGCAGGTTTGTCTCCGCATTGGAGTTTGGTCTGGTTTTCCAGTAATTTCCAATGGGGATGCCTCCTGGCACACAAAAGGACGATATTGCGGAGTGTACTATGAAGCAATGGTATGAATTGCTGTTTGAAGACTATGGCAGAAAATATGACAACGAGAGTTTTGTTCAGGGTACAATGGGCGAATGCGATTTTCTTGAGAAGGAGCTGGGATTCAACAAAGATGCAAGAATACTGGACATCGGTTGTGGCACGGGTCGCCACACCATTGAGCTAACACGACGAGGGTATAACGTTCTGGGAGTGGATTTGTCGGAGTCTCTTCTGAAGAGGGCACGGGAGAAAGCATCAGCACTCTCTCTCGACATTGTCTTCCGGAAGCATGATGCCCGGGCACTCCCCTTTTCCAGCGAATTTGATTTGGCCATTATGATTTGTGAGGGTGCATTCCCCCTGATGGAAACCGATGAAATGAACTACCAGATTCTCGAAAGCGCTGCACGCGCCTTGAAGCCAAAAGGCAAACTGGTCTTTACCACGTTGAACGGGCTGTTTCCACTCTTCCATTCAGTAAAGGACTTTCTAGCATCAGCAACGCAGGAAGGCAATGCCACCTCTGCCGACATTTCCTTCGACCTCATGACGTTTCGCGAATTCAGCACAACCTCGGTACAAGACGATCTTGGGAATACGAAGCAACTCCAGTGCAATGAACGATATTATGTGCCATCGGAGGTTACCTGGCTTCTAAAGTCTCTCTCGTTCAAGACGATCGCCATTTCCGGTGCAACGCTAGGCGCTTTCAGCAGGAATGACAAGCTGACAACCGACGATTTTGAAATGCTGGTGATTGCCCAGAAATAGGCGGAGGTCTCAATGGATCTTAAGAACATCCCCTTTTGCACGATCGCATGGGACACCGTCCCCTCTGAAGTACATAATGGCATCAACGGAAAAGCGTATTGGAGAGTCTTCAAACAAGGCAACGTTCGCGTGAGAATTGTTGAGTACTCACCGGGCTACCTTGCCGACCATTGGTGTGAGAAAGGACACGCAGTTTTCGTTCTCGAAGGAGAATTCACTTCGGAACTGAAGGATGGAAGGACATTCCGGTTGACAAAGGGAATGACGTATGTTGTAGCCGACAACGCCGAACCGCACAGATCCTCCACAAGCAATGGCGTGAAGCTTCTGATTGTTGACTAGAGAATCCTCCACTATGCACACATTCGTTTCTCTGTTGCGCGGAATCAATGTCGGCGGCCATCACCTGATCGGGATGCCTGCACTGAAGGCATTCTATGAGTCGCTCGGATTTGTCGATGTGACAACCTACATACAGAGCGGCAATATCATATTCCGGGCGACCGCCGGCGATACATCCAGTGTTGAACTATTGATTGAGAAGAGTCTGGTCCACACATTCGGTTTCCCGGTGACCGTCATTGTCCGATCACCCTCGCACCTGGGTAAGGTGATCAAGAATAATCCGTATGTGGCGCGCGGAGGGGTCGACAGCAGCAGACTTGCGGTTGCCTTCCTGAAATCACAACCCGCACCTGCACTCATCAAGGCGATGGCTGTGTTTGCTGCAAAGAGCACAAATGAATACACGGCAGTGAGCGGTGTAGTCTACCTCCATTGTCCGGACGGTTTTGGCAAGACACTCTTGACCACCGGATTCTTCGAGAAGCACCTGAAGGTGAAAGCCACGGCCAGGAACTGGAAGACCACCAACGCTCTGTTTGCTCTGTGCGCCAAGATGGACAAGTGATACCGTAGCTCGGTAAACTCGGAGGAGGTGTCACACCTATGGCTGTGGCGTCACGCTACGTTCACACAAACCTGATTGCACGGGACTGGCGACAATTTTCGATACATGGAGGATGAACGATGTTCCGTACAACAGCCGCATCATTCCTTGCCGCCGTGCTTCTGGGTTGCCTCTCTCTCGTGTCCTGCAGCCGGCAAAGAGATTCGTCGCCCCCGCTCAAACAGGAAGATACACCGTCACCTCTTTTTGCCTACGACCGAAACGCCTCAATCGAGGTCACCATAGATACAGTAAGGACTATTGACGGCGGAGTCGTCCGGGACGCTCATTTTACCGCTTCTTCCTCCCGGCATGGACAGGTGAAGTTCTATCTGGTCCGACCAACGGGCAACGGCCCTTTCGCAGGGGTGCTGTTTTTCCATTGGTTGGGAAGGCCAAAAGGCGACAGGGAGGAGTTTCTTGAAGAGGCCCTCCAACTGGCCAAAGAGGGAGTGATTTCAGCCCTGATCCAGGGGTATTTCCCCTGGCGGGAAGATCCCGTAAACGGGCCGACGGACCGACAACACGTTGTTGATCAGAGCATCGATACGAGGAAAGTACTTGACCTGCTGCTTCGTGAGCCAGGAGTAGATCCGCAAAAGATTGCCTATGTAGGCCATGACTACGGCGCCATGTTCGGAGCAATTCTTGCGGGTCTCGAATCACGCGTGAAGACCTATGTGTTCGTCGCCGGAATGGGGAACTTCGGCGATTGGTCACTGAAGTACTGGCCGGCAACTGCAGCAGGTGGAGAGAAGTTTTATCGGGATGCGCTCGATCCGGTTGACCCGATCCACTTTGTCTCACATGCCGCACCAGCTGCCTTGCTGTTCCAGTTCTCCAACCGCGACAAGTACATATCAAAGGAAACGGCGACGGCATTCAGCAACGCTGCTTCGAATCCAAAAACGGTGCGATGGTACGATGCAGAACATGATATGAGTATCCCAGAGGTACAGAAAGATCGACACGACTGGCTTGCACAACAACTCGGCCTCACTCACCCATAATCCGAAGTGAAAACACTTGTGGTGTTACTCGTTTCCGGATTCGCATGCAGCATGGCACAGGTCACACTTCTCGATGACCTGCACCGCCAGGTAACGCTGCAACGGCCGGCAACACGCATTGTGTCGCTCGCGCCCAGCATTACCGAGTCTCTGTTTGCTATCGGTGCGGGGGATCAGGTCGTAGGAGTGACAGATTACTGCAACTTTCCACCTCAGGTACGCTCTTGCCACCGTGTGGGAGGAATGATCAATCCGAGCATTGAGGCCATCGTCGGATTGTCACCCGATCTCATCATCGTGAGCATGGAGGGAAATCAGCGACAGGACTTTACGACGCTGACCGGTCTAAAAATACCGGTATTTGTGACCAATCCCCGGACTCTGGAGGGGATCAATCAATCGCTCCGCCAGCTCGGTACGCTGACCGGACGCACGAGGGAAGCAGCGAAGCTTGTCGATACGCTTTCCCGGCGCACTGCGCAGCTCCTTGCCGCCGGGAACAACCGCCGCACACCCACAATACTCTTTGTTTCTGTGCAGCCCTTGATGGCGGTTGGAGCAAGAACCTTTCTTAATGAACTGGTGACCGCAGCAGGCGGAGACAATCTCGCAGCTGCCAGCGGCCTGACATATCCATCCTTAAGTCGCGAAATGGTTCTCACGGAGGACCCGGAGGTGATGCTCATCACCTCCGATGCCATCGATTCCACGGAAAGCATCACCGCGTTGTATCCGGAATGGACTCAATTATCCGCCGTCCGTTCTGGACACGTTTACCGTATCAACCCCGATATTGTTTCCCGCCCCGGTCCCCGGGCCGTCGATGGGTTGGCAATGCTCATCTCGTATTTTCGTACAGGACACCCATGACTTCATCAGCACACGCTTTTGTTGCGGTCGCCGGAAATATCGGCTCAGGAAAATCCTCACTCACCAGGTTGCTTAGCGAGGCGATGGGATGGCAGGCAATGTACGAATCCGTAGAAGATAATCCTTACTTGAGCGATTTTTACGGGGACATGCGGCGCTGGTCATTTCAGCTGCAGGTCTATTTTCTTTCGAACCGATTCCGCAGTCATAAGGCCATCACCGAAGGAGCTGCATCGGTCGTCCTCGATCGGGTCATCTATGAAGATGCCGAGATCTTTGCGCGCAACCTGTTCGAAATCGGCAATATGGAAGAGCGCGACTACCGTAACTACCTTGCACTGTACGAGGTCATGACGGAATATCTGCATCCGCCCGATCTGCTTGTCTATCTCCGCGCCAACATCGACACACTTCTCCATCAAATTGCCCATCGCGGGCGGGATTTCGAGAAGTCCATCAAGCGGGAGTATCTTGAACAGTTGAATCGACACTACGAGTCGTGGATCGCGCGATACGCAAAAGGGAAGTTGCTGATTGTCGAATCCGATGATCTGGATTTTGTGAACAGGAAGGAGGATCTACAGAAGGTGATCGGCATGGTACTCGATCGCCTGAAGAGACCGCATTAGAAGAAGAACATGCGAAACGCAACGACGATGAGCAGCACGGCAAAAAATGTCGTCAGGCGTTTAGCCTCGGTCTTCTGTGACACTTTCGCACCGAGGATCGCCAGGGGAACCGAGCCGACGATAATCGGCACGGCGTGCACATAGTCGACAAATCCCAGCGTATACGGGGGGAGTAAACTGTTCCCCCACCCGCGGATGATGTAGCCCACTGCAGCTGCACAGGCCGTAATGACAATGGTGGCACTCGATGTTCCCAGGGCTTTCTTGAATGGAAACCTGAATATCGAATGCATGAGCGGAATGGAAATGATCCCTCCCCCGACTCCCGCCAGTGCCGACACCAGACCAACGACCAATCCGCCCAGCAAGAGTGCCGGCGGAAATGTCTCCGGCATCTGTTCGCTCTTGCGTTTCTTCGTCGATGTCAGAAGTTGTACTGCAACAGCCACCAGCATCACCGCAAAGATCTGTCGCAACACACGTCCCTCTAACCCGCCTGCAAGAAGCGCGCCCAACAGCCCCCCCACAACGCTGCCGGCACCGAGGAATAGTACCGCTTTCCAGACCACCTGGTTGTTGCGCGAATACTGGAGCGCAGAAGACCCCGCGGCAAAGATAATGATCAGCAGGCTTGTACCGAATGCCATGTGCGTTGAGACGAGCGAGGTTATGCCCGTTGTCTGATAGAAGAGGAGCAGCAGCGGGACGAGCACAATCCCGCCGCCCACTCCAAAGAAGCCTGCGAGGAAACCGGCAACGCTCCCGCCACAGAGAAGAATGATCAGAGGAAGAATGTCCACACCATCGATTCCTACAAGCCCATCCGGCGTGCAAATTGCTTCTGATCCTTCAGGAGGGCGACCGCCGTCTGAACCTGCTTGTCGAATTTCAGTGATGCTTCGATGCGACCCCGTTCGTTTTTGACGTGGGCCATGAGTTCAACGTGCAATTCTTGGCGTATGTAGTCACCATAGCGTTCAAAGCCGCGCGCTTTTTCGCGGTCGAGAATTCCGGACAAGGTGTTGAGCTCCGTGAGCACCTCGTTGCCGTACCGTAGTCTTTCCGCAATTTGGCGAAGTTCCTTTACGCGTTTCTCGCTATCCTCCTGAAAATCAAATTTCTCCTTTTCCAGATAGCTCTTGAATGCCGAGAGCATGTCGGGCGTTACTGTGAGCAGTGAATCGTTCTTGTGCTCGCTCACATAATGATTGGCAAACTTGAAAAAGTGCGATTTCCTGTGCAGTTCGAGGACCATGGGGCCCGGATCGTCCAGTTCCACTACGGAATCGGGAGCAATACCACCCAATTCAAGCACCTTCCGGCCATGAGCCGTCGTAAATTCACGCTTGAGGCTATCCGGGGTAACGACAAACACGCCGTTCCGGTCACGGTGCATATAATCGATTTCCTGGATGCTGCGGCCACTCGGGATGTAATAACGGGCGGTAGTAATCTTAAGTTGCGCGCCATAGTTCAGCGGCACAATTGTTTGAACTAACCCTTTCCCAAACGACCGTGTGCCGACTATCAGTGCGCGATCCAGATCTTGCAGACTGCCAGCAACAATTTCGCTCGCGCTCGCACTGTTTCGGTCAGTCAGCACAACGAGAGGCACCGAAGGGAGAATTGGCTCTTCGGTCGAAGCGTATTTTCGTTCGGCCTCGGCACGTCGCCCTCTGGTGCTCACGATCAGACTACCGCGCGCGACAAACTTGCTGGCCACATCCACCGCGGCATCGAGCAGACCGCCGGGATTGCCACGCAAATCAAGAATCATTCCATTCAGGTTTCCGGAGAGTTTCATCTCACGGATGGCCTGGCGTACTTCGTCACCAGCGCGTCGCGAGAACCGATCAAGGCGGATGTATCCGATGCCATCCACTACCTGACCGGCGTACGTAACGTTCTTTATCTGGATCTCTTCCCGAATCAGAACATATTCCAGGGTATGGGCCTCTCCTTCACGTTCGATCACCACTTTGACATCGGTGCCGGGCTCACCGCGCGTGAGATTGCGAATTTCATCCGGTTTCATGTTGGAAACGTTAACGCCGCCGATGGAGATGAACCGATCGCCGGGCAGGACACCCTGCCGCTGGGCTGAATAGCCGTCCATCACCGAAATCACCCGTACGGCTCCGTCACGGATACCGATAGTGACACCCACGCCACCGTACTTGCCGTTGGTCAGGAGATCAACTTCGTCGCTATTCTCCTTGTCAATATAGGCCGTATACGGGTCAAGCGTGCCGAGCATACCATCAATCCCTGCGTCCATGAACTTCTCGGGGTCGATGTCATCAACGTAGTTCGCGGTGACCTCCTTGTACACACGTCCGAACACATCGATGCTCCTGTTGATTTTCAGGAGGATGTCGTCATCTGATGCCGCCATGAACCCGGAAAAGAGAATAACAAATCCGGCAATGCCCGCAACAGTAATTGCTTGTCGGGCTCTTCCCATACGTTCTGCATCGTGCATAGCCTACTCCGCTTTTCCTTCTATGAATGAATGATCTGCTGGAGAAGCAGGGTTCTCCAGATTTCCTGATGAATCTCCTGTGCAGGCAGCGTTCCGTCGAGCAACACCATGCGCTCCAAGGTACGGGCCATGTTCTGGTATCCTGCCCGAACGCGACCGTAAAATTGCTGGCCGCTGATTTCCATACGGTCAAACGACAAGCCGGCCGATTGCTTTCGCCGCTCGATCTCCTCCACCGGAATATCTATAACAAACGTCAGGTCCGGATCGGTCCCCCCGGTGGCCAATGCATTGATCCGCGAAATCGCCTCTCGGTCAATCCCACGCCCAAATCCTTGATATGCTGTCGTGGAATCATAGTAGCGGTCGCAGATTACCAGCTCGCTCCGCCCGATAGCCGGCCGGATGACCTCTGCCACAAGCTGTGCCCTGCTGGCCGAAAAAAGGAACAGTTCGGCGACATCGGTCAACTCAAGGTGACGCCGGTCCAGAAGGATTTCCCGCAATCGTTCGGAGATACGTGTTCCGCCTGGTTCGCGAATGAGCCGTACCACGTGGTCCTTTTCCAACCGTTCTGCAAGGAGCCGGGCCTGGGTCGACTTCCCGCAGAAATCAATGCCTTCAAATGTCAGAAACATGTGGAAATTTACGCATTTCCATCTGTTGAAGCAAACCACTTACCTTGCACCTTTGAATGGTTTTCTGTACTTTTTCGAGACTCTCATGCCTCAAAAAGACTCCACCACATCACGGCAGCGCAAGGTTTCTCCCGCCCCTGTCGACTCCAAAGAGCAGAAACGTAAGGATTCCCGCTCTGTGGACTCCCGTTTGATCAAAGCGGCGCTTGCCGGTGATGATGCTGCCTATTCCCACCTCATGCACAAGTACCACGATGCAATTTTCAGTTTCATCTACCGCATGGTTCATGACCACGAGCAGGTGGAGGACCTCACCCAGGAGGCGTTCATCAAGGCATTTTCCTCTCTTAAGAACTTCAATGAGGAATTTGCCTTCTCGACATGGCTCTACAAGATTGCCACGAACAACTGCATCGACCACATCCGGCGTCGCAAACTCCAGATGTACTCCATCGACAAACCCATCGAATCAAGAGACAGCGACTACACCTTTGAATTGCCGGATGATTCCTACGAAGCCGACAAGGAGCTCATCAGCGGCCAACGTGCTCTTCTCCTCCAACAGGCGATCGACCAGCTTCCCGAGAAATATCGCAGGGTGATTCTTCTCCGGCACAGTGAAGAACGGAGCTACGAAGAGATCGCCAAAATGCTGAGAATCCCCATTGGTACGGTAAAAGCGCATATATTCAGGGCTCGAGAGCTTCTCTACAAGCAACTCCGGCACAAAATCCGCCATTACTAGCACAAAAGCTGCAACATCCCGCATTCGCCATCCGTATAGAAAAGTGGGAGTAGACTCTATACGCGATGAAGACACGGTTCCCAAAAATAGCGCCCATTGTAGTATCTTTGGCCCTGATAGCAGCTACATTGCCCGACGGCCATGCACAGGAATCGGGACGCGTCCAGGAGATCGGCCGGACAACGGAGAAAGAGATCAAAGTTGTTCTGGCTTCTTCCTTCGGCAATGTGTCAATCGGCAGAGGTGAATCCGGCAAGATTGTCAGCGTCGAAAGTCAAAACGCTGCAAACGAACCCCCCCGCATAGATGTCGAGTACACGGTCCGCAATAGGATCGGATACCTTGAAATCAACCTGGGCCAGGACGACAAGCATACTTCCGGGAAGAAGGGGGGGATTCATGTCGGGAACATCGATCGTGGCACGTGGGCGCTCCACTTCAGCGACGCCCTTCCGATCTCGTTCGACATCGAACTCGGCGTTGGCAGGGGAACCTTTGAGATGACCGGTCTCCAGGTGAAGGACTTCAATCTTTCCACCGGCGCGAGTGAGGTGGAACTGGTGTTTGATGAACAGAATTCGCTTGAGATTGAAAACCTGAATATTGAGTCGGGCATGAGTCGATTTGACGGGCGCAATTTATTGAACGCCCGCTTCAAGCATTTCCGTTTTCAAGGTGGCGTTGGATCGTACACGCTGGATTTCGGCGGAACACTAAAAAATGAAGTGGAAGTGGATATCGAGGTAGGACTGGGCTTCGCCACGCTTATCATACCGAAAGAGGTGGGCGCCCGTGTACTGTATGAAAAAAATTGGGTGTCAAGGCTCGATTGCGACACCGATTTTGAGAACACCGCTGAGAACGAATACCTCAGCACCAACTATTACCGTGTACCGGGAAAGATGAATATCACCCTTGATTCCGGACTCGGGAGCATCAAGATCCGTCACCGTTAAGGCGCACGTTGTTCTCCCCCGCCTCCTTTTCCCCACAACATCAATGGTGCCCAGAAGTGTGGTGCCGATAATTCTTGAGATCGGGCCATCGCGTTTTGCACCGTGCGCAGCGCCGCCGGCACATGTTCGCCTGATTGGAGTGCAGTGTAAAAACCCTCACCAAACGCCTTCTTCGCCTTCCGCGTGAGCGGAGCCGCACTCAGAATCACCGAGGTCGATCCATTCGAAAGAAATGCCGCCGCGACAGCACGATCTGTCGCAGGTTGGCGACTGGAGAGATTGAAGAGTACGACAGCCGGCACCGGAGGTAGTCCAAACAACCCTCCGAGAGGGATGGTTGTGGTACCGTCAACAGTACCGTCGCCAAGAATGCATGCCCCGTTCAACGGCCGCTGCACGTTGAATCGCACTTCGATTGACAGATGGAGAAGATCGTCGCGGACGGAATGAAGAGACCCAAGTGTCGCCTCCGTGCCAAAGAGCAAATGGGCATCTCTATAGAATGCGTGGATATCCCTCAATTCATATTCCACATCCCATGCTGTGGACCCACGCACACCGAGTGCAGTCACTGTACGGACGGGTGCGGCTGCCGCGTTTTGTGCCAAGAGAAATCTTGCCGTTGGCATATAGCTCAGTGGAAAACGTTCCCCCAGGGCTGGAGCCCCGGGTCCTCCACCCCGCCGCAATCCTGCAAGGGAAAACGCCGGCAACCGCGACGGGGGGATAATCAGCAGGCGCGTGTTTGGCTTGAGGATTGACTCCACGGGAAGCACCATAGCTTCGTACAATGCGCGGGTCAGTTCTCGCATATGCACATCCTGCCCCCGCTTGGCCCCCTGTGCGGAGTCGGCTGTCACAGTACGAAGGGTGCACTCCTGCAGGTACCGTTCGATAAGTCCGGTGACGTGTTCCTGACTCATCGCCGCCATGTGTGTCGTGCAGCGTGATGGTGTGACAGCGCATACATACAGCGAACGGGGTGTTGGGACATACATCAGGAGTATGGCATCTTCATCAAGTGCCTTTTGTGTCTCTGCAACACTAATGCCATCAGCTTGTACAATTGCGGTCAGTCGCGAATCTCCATGGCGCGCACGTTCTGATTGAGAGGTGATCTCTTTCTGGAGACGATCCAATTCCTCGTGGACTTTCTCCAGAAGCGGGGGTGAACCCTGTGGCGATGATGCCAGTTGCTCCAGAACCCGTTCCGCGCCCATATGCAGCGCACGCAGGTGCGTATAGTTGTGCAGGGTCGAGTCGGCCGCCGACGCTCCCGTCACGACATTCCATGCAGCCAGATCGTCGGAGAGCTGCCGGGCATTGCGGCGTTCCTGATACCAGAAAGCATCCTCCGCCTTCCCCGTTTGCAGCAGGAGCGACACCAGAGCGCCGTAGGAGTCCACTCCACCACGACCTAGCACCGACTCCTCACAGTCGAGCCAGAGATCATCCGTCTTCCGGTTCGCATACGCCGATTCCTGCTCTTTGACTGCCGCACGATAGAATTGCACCGCGTCGGTGACTTTGTTCTCCAGTTCCGCCATATACCCGATGGAAATCAGTGCGTAGGCATTACCCTGCGCGTGTCCGATTTTCTGAAAAAGCTCGTACCCCCGGTGAAAAAGCAACTCGGCTTCTGCGCGGGCTTTTACCGGCTGACAATAGCCCTGTTGCATAAGAGCATAGGCCTCCCCCAGAGTATTTGAAAGCTCCTGCGCAAGTGCGGCAGCCTTCTCGAAACATGTTGATGCGCTGTTCGGGCGATGAGTGCGGAGATGGAAATTTCCGATGCACATAAGGGTGTAGAGTTGCAGTGTTCGCTCCATACCGGATCCCTCACTGCGTTGCAGTACAGTGGCATAACTCTCCTTCGCCTCACGCATCCTTCCCACGTGTTCAAACGTCGCTGCCAGTGACAGAAGACCCCGCAGTACCAGGACCGAGTCTTTGGCTTTGCCGGCGAGCGAAATGCTCTGGAGGAAACTTCCTATTGCAGCATCGGATTCACCCCGTTGTGCTTCACTTTTACCAAGGATGTAGTCGATCCGCGCTTCGCCTGCAGGATCGGCTGACCGCCGGCATGATGCGCGGAGAGCAGCAGCAATCCGTTCCATCTCCCGGGGTTGTTCCAGAGCACCATACACATCCAGGAGCGCCCAGCGGATATCATGAGCTGCTCCACTGTCGCCGAGCATTGTTGCGAGACGCAGTGCCTCCGTGCCCCGGACGCGGGCTTCTTCCTCCTGCTGCATGAGGCGATGAATGCTCAGAATGGTGCGCGACATGTTGAACGCTTCATGACGTTGCGCGAGCGCGCGATAGGATTCCTCGGCCCGTGCGTAGAACGACAGAGCGCTGTCGAGTTGCGCGGTCTGCTGCGAAAGTTCACCGAGCAGCCGGTACGCTCCGGCGGCCTGCATGCCCTTCCATCCCCCCGATGTGTTCTTGAGGCTGCCGAGCAACTGCGTTCGTGCATCGAGAACTCTGCCCCCGTCGAGAAGTCGTTCGGCACGTACCAGCGTACTATCCAGATCCCTGCCGGCGTCCCTGTCGCTGTCCGCACATCCCGGACCCACAAAGAGAAAGGCGGCAACGCCGGTGAGCACGAGAGCCCACAGGTCGCCGCAGCGCGGTAATCGCATTCTTACACGTTCGCGAGGCATGGCAGAATTATCTCGGGATGATTGGTGAACACCATATCAACACCATAGCGTTGCATCCGCAACAGTTGTGCAGGTGTATCGATGGTATAGACGCCTATGTTCAGATTGTGCCGCCGGGCATCATCGACCAGACGACGGCGGAGCATCCTCCTGCTGCAGAAGATACACGTCGCACCGACACGATGGGCGAGACGCGAGGCCCGTCGGGAAATATCCCTCAGAGGCTGCAGAAGAACCCCCAGGGCAAGCGTTGGAGCGTGGTGCGAAAGAATAGAAAGAAATCGATGATCGAACGATGAGACGATGAGCAGGCGGTTTCTTCCATGGCGCTGCAGTGTCTCGGCAAGGTGACGAGCACGCTCGATGCGTGACCGTGGGTCACCATCGGTCTTTATTTCGCAGTTCATGCCAATAGCCGGTGGAAGGGTGTCGAGAACTTCTGCCAGCGTGGGTATGCGCTCCATGGCAAATCGTGGAGAAAACCACTGTCCGGCATCCAAACGACGCAGCAGCGCTAACGGTGTCGCATGCACATATCCGCGGCCGTTTGTAGTGCGCCGGAGGCTGCGATCATGCATGACAACGCAGGCGTACTCGGCGGAGAACCGCACATCTAATTCGATCAGGTCGGCTCCTGCCGCAGCAGCAGCCAGAAACGCCGCCATGGTGTTTTCCGGCGCCGTTCCCGAACTCCCCCGGTGCGCCACAACAATCATCACGATGCTCCGGGTGCATTGACCTGGTGTGTGATCTGGTGGTGCACTTCCTCAATCGATGCACCGCCATCTACTGTCACCGCCCTGCCCAGGCGTTCATAGTATCCCAGTACAGGTGATGTTTTCGCATGATACACTCCGAGGCGTGCGCGCACCGTCGCCGGAGAATCGTCGGCACGTTCAATGAGAGCCGTTCCGCATGCGGGACAGGACCCGCCGGCAGCAACACCATCCAGCTCACGGTGGAAGATCTTCCCGTCATTGGGACATTGCACCCGATTGCTCAGTCGGCGGACAACCTCTTCATCGGCCAGATCAATATTGATCACAAGGTAGTCTGCGATGCCGAGATCTTTGAACATCTGCGTAAGAGCTTCGGCCTGGGGAAGAGTGCGCGGAAAACCGTCAAGAATGAAGCCGTGCGATGCTTCCGGGGTGGCCAGAGTCTCCCGGATAATGCCGATCATTACGTCATCGGGAACAAGCTGCCCGGCGTCCATGAATGCTTTGGCCTTCAGGCCGAGGGATGTGTGTGCCACGATGGCGGCACGAAGCATATCGCCTGTGGAGTAGTGCGGAATATCATACTCTTCAGAGAGTAACTTCGCTTGCGTTCCCTTCCCCACGCCCGGAGGCCCAAAGAGGAGGAGTATCATGTGTTGTTGTCTCACTTGGATATGAAGTCCTGTCGTGCGTGATCGCCCCCTCATGCCGTCGCCGTGGTTCGTCAACGGCCAGCTGCCCGCAGGCTGCCGCAATGTCCTCACCGGCACTGCTGCGCACCATCACAGTGAGGTTCGCCTCATGGAGTTGATCGACAATTTCGTCCGTCCGGGATGATGGACGGAGTGAAGCGGCCAAGCCTTCAGGATGCGTGAAGGTGATGGAATGATACGGAATCACATTGATTTTACAAGGCACGGACCGCGCAAACCTGATGAGCCGCCGCACATCTTCCGGCCGATCATTGATGCCGTCAAAAAAGATACACTCGTACGTCACGCGCAGCCGGGTTGCAGCATAGTAGTGCTTCACCGCATCCTGCAGGCGTACAAGGGGGAAACGGCGTGTGACAGGCATCAGGCGTACGCGTGTCTCTTCCACCGCGCTATGGAGAGAGATCGCCAGCTTGTTTCGCCTTCGGTCGGCCGCCATACGCAGGATGCCATCAACCCAACCGGCCGTGGAAACGGTAATTCGCCGCGCAGCAATATCCAGACCGTCGGTCATAATGTCCGCCGCCTGCATCACCCGTTCATAATTCAGCAGCGGTTCCCCCATGCCCATGAACACGATGTTCGTAATCCGTCGCCCCGTCATGCGCCGGACCTGCAGCACCTGATCGATAATTTCTGCCACGGTCAGATTCCGCAAGAACCCCATCGTCCCTGTGGCACAGAATGTACATGCAAGAGGACAGCCGACCTGCGTAGAGACACACAGCGTCAACCGCTCTCTCGGCTGATGGTCCCCGGATCGCTCCTCATCGGCATCGAACAGCGTGGACGGGGGAATGCAGACACTCTCGATGTGGAGGCCGTCGGAAAGCGCGAACAGGAACTTCGTGGTGCCGTCTGCAGGGGAAAGAGTGCTGGTTACCGGAACAACACCGTAAATGACCGCGGCGTGCGACAACCGGTCTCTCGCCGCACGGGCGATGTCGGTCATGACGTCGAACGACACCGCCCCGCGTGTGTAGAGCCAGCGGTAGATCTGGTTCCCGCGGTAGGGACGCTCCCCGAAGGTCGCAACAAACGCGCGGAGCTCCTCACGATTCATCCCCAGCAGATTTGTCGCTTGTCCACTCTCCCCCCGTGAGGTTGCCACCGCGCTGACTCCCATGGATACGATGCGACCTTACTTCGCACCCGCATCCGCGTCAACCTGAGCGAGAATCTCGAAGCAGACGGAGAGTCCGGTTGTAGCCCTTTTCCCCAAAACACCTTCTCCAGAGAGGACCACCACCGTATTCGGCTGCGTCTTAAACTGGTTAAGCACCGAAACCAGCTCTTTGAGTCCAGTTGTGTCGCGTGTGATTAATTTTGAGTTGCTGAGCAGCGACTGTGGCGTTGTGAAATCAACCCACGCACCTCCGAAGTCGAGGATCTTTTTCTGATTG
The DNA here is from genome assembly GCA_003162215.1 of Ignavibacteriota bacterium. Taxonomy (GTDB): domain Bacteria; phylum Bacteroidota; class Ignavibacteria; order UBA10030; family UBA6906; genus Fen-1255. The sequence goes on along the minus strand of PMMO01000125.1, from coordinate 11,273 downwards.
ACGTAGCATTTGCCGTTGTATATAGTATCGGTGTGAGATCCAGTGACGTAGACTTTGAGATCATAGAACCGAGCATTCTTGATCTTATCCAAATAGGAAGCATCTATCTGGTCCGCCAATCTTAAGGTTTCCGCACCCGAGAAAGCCGGACTGGAACCAGCATTGATTGCGACACACATATCCATTGGCAGGTTTACAGCCACCAGGAATCCATCGTTGATGCATGTGGATCCGGTGGTTGCCAGGATGCCAAGGAGAAACACCAACAGGATCTTCGTCTTCATGATCGATCTCCCATTAATATCGTGTTCATGCTCAATAGAGAACCCATTACCGGCCGAACCCGATACCGGCGGAATAGTTAGTCACCGATCCAAAGTTGGCGTCCGCAAAGATCTTCAGAATGCCGAGCGACAATCCGACGCCGACGGTAAAGCGAAAGTTATTCGCACCAGTCAGCGTGATATCCACACCGGCTGGAGCGGTAGGATCCGTTGACTTGTATGTGAGGTTCATCTTGCTGCTCTCGTAGGCGATGCCGCCGTAGAGAATGAGAATCTTGATGCTCTTGCTGGCCTGGGCATTGACGGCAAATCCCTTGAAATCCATCAGGTCACCGACTGTGAAGCTGTTGAAGTACACACCGGCTGCAAGGTCCAACGGACATTCATGGATGTACTGGCTGATGCTGTGGCGGACACCAACGCCCCAGAGCGTGATCACGGGAAATTTGTTGTCCCCGATCGCGGGAATCGAGATGAACCGCAGGGTGAGATCTGAGCCGTACAGCGAGCCGATCCGGAGTTGCGGCACCGCCAGGGGAAATATCGAAGTATTGACGATTCCGTCCGATCCCTTGTATTCAAGCCCGGGAAAAATCGAATTGAGTATGGATGTTCCTTTTGCACCAAAGATTGTCGCTGTTTTGAAAGTGGTGGGAGTGAAGCCCGGAGGTGTATTCGCTATGTAGGATTTCTGCGCGTCCTGTACAACCGAACCCATGACGATGATGTCAAAGCCGAGACCGAACCCCGACTCAGCGATCCATGCGTTGTGATAGTAACCGGCGTGCATATCGGCGCCAAAGAGATCAGCCACCGGCTGGATGTAGCCGGTCACTGTTTCGGCGTTATACTGCTGGAGCGCCTTCTCAAGCTCCGTTTGTGCACTCGCCAAGGATATCGCAAACGCACACACAATCACGCAAAGCGCGACCGTCCGCAACATGCGGTTGTGCGAAGGTTTCATTCGACCTCCGTAAGATTGATGTATGGTAGGCACAATATACAACATCCGCTTCTGAGTGACAAGCATGGGTTACTCTCCGGCACACCGGAGTCGATCGAGGACCGCCTGCATATCTTCCGGAAGGACAGAATCAAAAAGCATCTTTTCCCGGGTGGATGGATGAACGAAACCAATGGTTTTGGCATGCAAGGCTTGTCGGGGGACCAACCCCAGAAGGTCCTGCACTTGGGACTTTTGCCGCGATGTCCCCGGCCCTGCGTTGAGCCGGCGGCCGTGGTAGGTCGGATCACCGAACACCGGATGCCCGATATGCGCAAGATGCACCCGGATCTGATGCGTCCGCCCGGTCTGCAATCGCAGCCGCACCAGCGATAGGTATGGAAACTGCTCGAGCACCTCATAGTTCGTGACCGCGTGTTTTCCGTCGACAACGACAGCCATCATTTTCCGATCGGCTTTGCTCCGACCAAGGGCAGCATCGATGACCCCCGCAGGAACTGAAAACTTTCCCCACACAACCGCCCAGTACTCGCGCGTAACGGTTCTTCGGGCGAACTGGCGGGCGAGATGCACATGTGCCGCATCATTCTTCGCGATCACCATCAGTCCCGACGTATCCTTATCCAACCGGTGGACAATCCCCGGCCGCGAACCGTCAGTCATCGTGGAGAGCGTGCCACAATGATAGAGCAACGCGTTCACGAGAGTGCCTGTGTAATTGCCGTAGGCCGGATGTGTCACCATGCCGGCAGGTTTATTCACCACCAGAAGATCGTCGTCTTCATACACAACGGACAGGGGGATAGGTTCCGCCGTCACATCCGGAGGAGGAGGTCTGGGAAGCGTAATATGGATTACTTCACCGGGTGCAACCGGGTGGCTGGCACGAACGGCTTTACCGTCGACCAGGACGAGACCGGCACGAATGGCAGCCTGAACCTTAGTTCGGGTCGCATTTTCCACGTGGTTCGTCAGATAGACGTCCAGCCGCTCCTTCTTCTTGCCGGCAGGAACAACGATGTCAAATTCCTGTGGCATGGTTTCAGGCACCAATCAGGAAGCAACCGGAGGTTCTGTGGAAGTAGACGGGTGTACAGGTTTGTCCCCCGATACCGCCACGCGGTGAAAGAGCATCAACAGAAGGACACCAATGGTGACGCTGGCATCAGCGACATTGAACACCCAGAACCTCGAGAGGTGGTAACCGAAGAAATCAATAGTAAAGAAATCGACATCAAAGAAATCCACGACTCTTCCCCCAAACAGCGAACCGTAGCCGAAGATGATGCCGTAGAACATGCGATCGATCAGGTTTCCCACCGCCCCGCCAAGAATCATCGCGATCGAAAGCCGAAAACCCAGCGGAGCAGTTCGCACACGGTAGAGATAGGCGATGAGCGCGATGCTTGCGAGAAGCGAAAAGAGGGAGAAAAAGATCTTTCCTCCCACATCGATGCCGAACGCCATTCCGGAATTCTCGATATACGTCAGGCGAAAGAAGTCACCAAGCACCGGCACACTGGTGCCATACGGTATCCCCTCCCAGGAGATACCAAGTGCGGGAATCTGTACGCCCCGGATAAGGAACTTGGATGCCTGGTCAGACAACACGATCAGGAGGGATACGACGAGTATAGACATCAGGTCATTTCCCCGGTTTCATCTTTGCCATCGCCAGACGTCCCCGCTCGCACGGGATGCCTGTATTCTTGAATTCCGCGCAGGTCTGCGCCGTTGGCACAGCCTCGAGGCGCTCCTTGGGTATTAACAAACTGCAGACTTTGCATTGTCCGTAGGTTTTGTTTCCTATGCGAATCAGGGCATCGTCAAGCTGGGAGATGAACTTGCTTCCGCGGGAAGCGAAAAGGAACGTTTTTTCACGCTCCATGGCATCCGTTCCCTGTTCCATGTGGAGCGAGTAGGTCGAGCTTTCGCTGACATATTCGCCGGTGGTGACGTCCATGATGGTCTCTTTGAGGTTGTCAAGCTCTTCGAGCATCTCCTGGCGCTTGGCGAGTATCATCTCTTTGAACTTCTTCAGTTCTTCCGAGGAGTACGTCCGGGGACCCGGAATGAAATCAGCGAGGGCCCTGGATTCCGATTTCTTCCTCGCGACGGGTTTGGAAACCCGTCCCCCGGTTTTCTTTGCTGGTGCCGCCTTGGTTTTCTTGGGTGCAACCTTGCGCGCCCCGCTTTTGGCAGCCGTCCGTGAAACTTTCTTTGCCATGCCTGTTCCTCTCCCTCTAAAGTGATCTATCCGCGGCGAACACGTGCTATTGCGACGTGCGCCTCCTCCCCATTAATATCTTGTTTCGTGGAGCTTTCGCCCACAGCTGGACCGACCTGGAACGTCTCTGCCAGTGTTTCCCGCATGATAACGGACCGCTGTTTCTCCAGGCGTTCCTGCAAGCCTGCAGATGCGGTATAGACAATAGTGATTCGGTCGATCACATCAAACCCTGCTCCTTTGCGCATGTTCTGCACGCGGTTGATGAACTCCCGCGCTGAGCCTTCAGCCAAAAGCTCATCGTCAAGACGTGTATCCAGTGCAACAGTCATGCCACCGTCCGATTCCACCACCCAACCCTGGATGTCTTCGCGGAGGATTTCCACGTCCCCCGTTATAACCGTCCATTCCTGATCGCCGGCGGTAAGTGCAACACCTCCATTGAGTTCAAGGGAGGAGATTTCCGCTCCGGTCATTTCCTTGATCCGGCCGGCAACCTGTTGTACAGCTTTGCCAAATTTAGGACCCAGCGTTTTGAAATTCGGTTTAGCCTTTTTCTTCACGATGCCGGATTCGTCGCTCACATAGGTGATCTCCTTGACATTGATTTCGTCAAGGATGATTTCCTGCATGGAACGGATGCTGTCGCGTTCGCGTCCTTCAGGGACCGGCAGAATGATTTGCCGCAGTGGCTGCCGCACTTTGAGGTTGGCTTTCATTCGCATCGCACGGACGAGCATCACGATGCGTTGTGCACGTGCCATACGATCTTCAAGTGCTTCGTCCACTATGGACGCATCCGGTTCCGGAATCATCGACAGATGTACTGAATCCACCTCCTCGCGACCGGTGACGCTGTTGAGATTGCGGAAGATTTCGTCGGCAAGAAACGGCGCGAATGGCGCCATCAATTTCACCACCGTGACAAGGCACGTAGAGAGTGTCTGATACGCAGCCAGTTTGTCACGCCCCATCTCGCTTTTCCAGAACCGCCGGCGATTTCTGCGCACGTACCAGTTCGAAAGAGCATCCACGGTGAAATCACTGACGCCGCGGGCCGCTTTGGTCACATCATACGCATCCATGAAGCCACGATAACGGAGGAGGAGCGAATGCAGCTCCGAAAGAATCCACCGATCGATTTCCGGACGTTCGCGGACCGGGACTTCCGGTTCCTTCCATGTCAGCCGATCGATGTTCGCGTACATCGCGAAGAAGGCATAGATGTTCACCAGCGTACCGAAGAACCGGCGTTGCACGTCTCCGAGCCCCTCGACATCGAACATTGTCGGACGCCAGGGCGGGCTCCCGGTCACCAGATACCAGCGNNCGTCGTATCAGCACCATACCGGGCGATGATGTCAAACGGGTCCACGGTGTTGCCGCGAGACTTCGACATTTTCTGGCCATCCTTGTCGAGAATCAGCTCGTTCACCAGGATGTTTTTGAAGGCCGGCTTGTCAAACAGGAATGTTCCGATGGCATGTAACGAGTAGAACCATCCCCGCGTCTGATCGACCCCCTCGCAAATGAAATCCGCCGNNTGCAGGGTATAGAACCAGCCGCGGGTCTGGTCTACCGCTTCGCAGATGTAGTCCGCCGGGAACTGGTGTTCGAAGGTTTCCTTGTTCTCGAAGGGATAGTGCCACTGCGCAAACGGCATTGCGCCCGAATCGAACCAGACATCGATCAGTTCCGGTGTGCGACGCATGGTGCCACCGCAGGAACAGCCGAACGTGACATCATCCACAAACGGCTTGTGGAGATCAACCGGCTCTTTCAGGTTGCTGCCCTGCCGGAGTTCGGCCACACTCCCGATGCACTTTTGTGCTTTGCAGCGTTCGCAGATCCAGACCGGCAGCGGCGTCCCCCAGAATCGGTCGCGTGACAGCGCCCAGTCTTTATTCTCTTCCAGCCAGTTGCCGAAACGACCCTCGCCGACTTCGGGCGGCACCCAGTTGATCTGTTTGTTCAAGGCGATCATCCGGTCGGCAAACTTCGTCGTGCTGATGTACCACGATTCGCGCGCGTAGTACAGCAGCGGCGTTTTGCAGCGCCAGCAATGCGGGTAGCTGTGTGTGATTGTTTCCTTCTTATACAGAATGCCGCGTTCTTTGAGGTTGCGAATGATCTGGGGGTCGGCATCTTTCACAAACATCCCCGCAAAGTCAGTCACTTCAGGACCGAACTCGCCGCTCCGGTTCACAGGATGGAGCACAGGCAGGTTGTATTTCCTTCCCGCCTCATAATCGTCTTCGCCGTAGGCCGGGGCCATATGGACAATACCGGTACCATCTTCCGTTGTGACAAAATCCGCCTCGATGACATAGAACCCCTTACGGTCAACAGGATGATAGGCAAAGAGTCGATCGTATTCCATGCCGGCGAGCTCGTGTCCTTTGCGCCTCTCGAGAATCGTGTACTCTCCTTCGAGTACAGGCAGACGCGCCTCGGCAAGGATGAGCTTTTCGCCTTTGTGCTCCACCGTGACGTAGATGACGTCGCTCGCAACGGCAAGGGCCACGTTCGAGAGAAGGGTCCAGGGCGTCGTCGTCCAGACCAGAAATGCGGTGTCGGGTGCGCTCTTGAGTCGCATGCGAACATACACGCTCGGATCTTTCACGTCTTCGTAGCCGAGAGATACCTCATGCGACGAAAGCGGAGTTTCGCATCGCGGACAGTAGGGTTGGATCTTGTACCCCTTGTACATCATCCCTTCGTCATAGAACCGCTTCAGCGCCCACCAGATGGATTCGATGTAGTCGTTCTCGAAGGTGACATACGGATGCTGAAGATCCACCCAGTATCCCATCTCCTCGGTCATCCTCTCCCAGTCAGCCTTGTACTTCCACACCGACTCCCGGCATTTCTGGTTGAATGCAGCAACGCCGTAACGGACAATATCTTCCTTGTGCTTGAAGCCCAGCTGCTTCTCCACCTCGATCTCGACCGGCAAGCCGTGCGTGTCCCAACCGGCTTTCCTGTGCACCTGATAGCCGCGCATCGTTTTGTAGCGGCACACAAGGTCTTTCAATGTGCGTGCCATGACATGGTGGATACCCGGACGGCCGTTGGCGGTGGGGGGACCTTCATAAAAGGTGAAACCCGGTTTGCCATTGCGCGTACTAATGCTCTTCTCAAAGACCTTGTGTTGCTTCCAGAACGCCAGGATCTCCTTCTCTATGGCGGGATACGAAACTCGTTCGTTTAACTCTTTGAACACGGAGTGCAGTCCTTTACGAAACAGGGAGTCGTTCGACGACCCCCTTCATGATCGCCGTCAACTTTGGCTCGGTGGATCCGGCCACGGCAATAATCTCCTCCACGCTGGCCGGCTGCAGCGCATCGGGAAAGCATTCATCCGTGATAATCGAGAACCCCAGCACGGACAGCCCCATATGGTTGGCGACGATGTTTTCCGGCACGGTGGACATCCCGACAACGTCAGCCCCAATCAACCGGAGAAAGCGGTATTCAGCACGTGTTTCAAGGTTTGGTCCCGGCACCGCCACGAACACGCCACGCTCTACGCGAATCTTGAGGTCCAACGCCACCTCTTCCGCGAGTGCGATCAGTTTCTTGCTGTAGGGCTCGGACATGTCCGGGAACCGCGGGCCGAGAGTATCGTCATTCGCCCCGATCAGCGGATTGTCACCAAGCAGGTTGATGTGATCGGTGATGATCATCACGCTGCCTTTGCGGAACTGCGGATTCATGCCGCCGGCGGCGTTGGAGACCAGCAGCGTGTGCACCCCGAGAAACTTCATCACGCGCACCGGGAAGGTCACCTGCTGCATGGTGTACCCTTCATAGTAGTGGAAGCGCCCCTGCATCGCCACAATGTCCTTTCCGCCCAGCCGTCCGAAGATCAACTTCCCGTGATGGGACTCCACTGTGGAAAGTGGAAAGTGCGGGATGTCCGCATAGTCAATCACGGTCTCAATGGCAATGTCCTTCACCAATCCACCGAGTCCCGTGCCGAGGATAATGCCGACAGAGGGAGCTGCTGCGGTTTTCGTCCGCAGGAATGCTACGGCGTCATCAATGTATTTGCGCGGCGGTATCATGGTCGAGTGTTTTGGCAATCGCGTCTAGATCAATCGTGGCTTTCCCGGTACCAACAGGAGACGGCGTAACAAGTCCCTCCGCAGTACCCAGTTCGAGCGTCTTCAGCAAATCCAGCTCCGCGCTCAAGACAACCCGGAGCTGCTGTATCAGGGTCTCTTTCCGGCTGGTCAGCTGAATAATTTCGTTCTTTACGCGCGCAAGCTCATCATGGGCGTGTTCAACGATCCGCGCAGCCTTATGCTCCGCCTCGCGGGCGATCAACTCCGCCTCCTTGCGGGCAGTTTCGTACGTTTTGCCTGTTGTTTCCTGAGCCTGGAGAAGGGTCTGCTGAAGGGTCCTTTCGATCTGGCGATAGTCTCTGAGCTGAACATCCAGCTCGACGAGACGATCCCGCGTTTCCTTCTGAGACTTGAGGACTTCTTCAAACTCATTTGCCATCATATCCATAAAGGTGTCGACCTCGACGGGATCGTATCCACGCAGCACCCGTTTGAATTCTTGTTTGCGGATATCCAGCGGTGTTAATTTCATGGTGTCCTCTGCCTATGCAGGTTTCTTGCGCGATCCGAAGATTGCGGTGCCGATACGCACAAGTGTCGCCCCTTCTTCTATAGCGACTTCAAAGTCACCGGTCATCCCCATCGACAGGTGATGGAGATCCATGTTCGGCTGGGGCGCCTTGGTGATTTCGTCGCGTAGCGATCGCAGTGTCCGGAACATCGGCCGGGATCCTTCAGGGTCGGGGAGAAACGGGCCAATGGTCATCAATCCTCCGATCCGGATGTGTGATAGGGGTTCAAGCGATCGGATGAACCCGGGAACACTCTCGGGTGGCAGGCCGAATTTCGTCTGCTCCCCTGTTGTATTCACTTCGACAAGGACCTCAATGATGCGCCCCGCACGTGTTGCCCGCTCATTGAGCTCCCGCGCGAGCGACGCACTGTCCAATGCATGCAGAAGATGCACCCACTCTGCAATCTGTCGCACTTTGTTGGATTGCAGATGCCCTATGAAATGCCAGCGGATGTCCAGGGCAGAGAGCGCTGCGCGCTTGCCAAGTACTTCTTGTACATAGTTTTCACCGATGTCCGCCACACCGGCGCGGACCGCTTCCTCCACCAGCTCTGCCGGGAAGGTTTTGGCCACCGCAATGAGGGCCACATCATCCGGCCGACGGCCTGACCGGCGGCACGCTGAGACGATGCGCTCCCGTAATCTCTCAATATTCGCAGAAATCATTGAAAACCAAGACACAAATATACGGCTGTGGGCCGTCAAAATCAAACTCTTGACTTCACGCCATTTTTTGGATTAATTACCGTTGGGTGATGTCCCCCTACGGAGCGGCGATGAGTATTCTTGACTACAGCAATTTTGATGACGATGAGAGCGACGAGGGACGAGCAGACCGTTTTGAGGACGAGCTGAAGAGGTACAAAGACATGCTCGGCGACGGCTCTTCTGACATCACCAACATCGAAGCACTCGAAGAAATCGTCAATTTCTTCTTCGACAACGAGCGGTATGAAGAAGCCCTCCGTTTCATTGACCGGATGCTGGCGCATATTCCTTACAATGCTGACACCTGGCAGCGCAAGGGGCTCATTCTCTCCAATCTGAATCGTCCGGCCGAGGCCCTCGAAGCCTTCACCATGGCATTGAACCTGAATCCTGTGGATACGGAAATCCTGGTCAACCGGGGGATTGCTCTGGATGAATTGGGCCGGTTCGAGGAGGCCGTAGCAAGCTATAACCAGGCACTCGAAATCGAGCCGACGCATGATGAGGCCCTCTTCAATAAGGCTGTGACCCTCGAGAAAATGGAAAAGTACGATGATGCCGCCCAGATTTTGCGGTTCATCCTCGAAGGAAATCCGGACCACCGCGAGGCGTGGTACGAGCTGGGGTATTGCTATGACTATCTTGACCAGCTCGATGATTCGCTGCGCTGCTATGACGAACACATCGACCGCGACCCGTTCAATTTTAACGCATGGTACAACCGCGGAATCGTGCTCAGCCGGATAGGCCAATTCCACAGGGCACTGGAAAGCTACGACACCGCCCTGGCCGTCCACGAAAACTTCCCCGCAGCCTGGTACAACAAAGGGAATGCCCTGGCCAATCTGGGCCGCTTGCACGATGCCATTGAGTGCTACAAAGAAACACTCCGGCTCGAGCCTAAGGACTTGCCGGCGTGGCACAATCTCGGAAACGCCTACGAAGAGCTCGCCGAGTACGCCGACGCAATCAATAGCTTTTCGCAGGCGATCAAGCTCGACGACAATCACTATGAGTCCTATTTCGGCCGCGGCAGTTGCTATGATGCCCTGGAGGAGTTCCGCAAGGCGCTCACGGACTACAACAGAGCTTTAGAGATTCACAAGGGATATCCCGAACTGTGGTATGCAAAGGCGGATCTGCTCTACAATATGGGAAAGCTCCGGGAGTCGCTCGTAAGTTACCGCATGGTGACAAGACTCGATCCGCACAACTTCGAAGCCTGGCTGGACTACGGCGAGACGCTCTTTGAACTGGGGTATCTCCGCCAGGCATTGAAAGCCTTTGACAGGTCGGTTGACGTAAACCCGAAGTCGGCCGATTCGTACTATTTGCGAGCCAAAGTCCTTATGGTGCTGAACCGGAATTTTGATGCCGTGGAATCGCTGAAGAGCTCCTTCCGTCTTGACCCGAATATGCGCAAGGATTTCGAGCGTGAATTTCCCGGCGTCAAGACAATGAAAGAATTCAAGAATCTCTTGCGGAAGTAGGCGGCGCAACGGCGTCGTACGCCGACCTCGCTCCGCCTTGTGTGGGGCGAGGTCGCTTTGTTCAAAAGGATGGATGCGAAAATGCTCAGTGCGGCAGTGGACGAGAAATACACGACTCTTCAGCGTTTGCTCAGAGAAATGAAGAGTCTAGCGATTGGATACTCCGGTGGAGTGGACAGTACACTTCTGCTGAAGGTTGCCGTCGATCAGCTCGGCCAGAGAGCACTGGCAATGATCGGCCGTTCAGAAACATATCCGACAAGAGAATTCGAAGAAGCACTTGCACTTGCCCAAGGCCTTGGGGCACGATACGAGATAGTACGCACGGAAGAGACCGACGAGATCAAATTCCAGGAAAACCCGCCGGACCGTTGCTACTACTGCAAAACGGAGTTGTTTGGCAAACTTCGGGAGATCGCGGAACGGGAAGGTTTTTGCTGGATTGCAGATGGTACCATCACTGACGACCTTGGCGATTTCCGTCCCGGAATGCGGGCACGCTCCGAAGGGCAGGTCCGTTCTCCTTTGCTCGAAGCTGGTTTCTCCAAAGCTGATGTCCGGGAACTCTCCAGGCATCTGGAATTGCCCACATGGGATAAGCCTTCGTTCGCCTGTCTCTCGTCCCGTTTTCCGTATGGCACACCCATTCTTCGCGAGAACCTGAACCGCGTCGACGCTGCGGAGACATTCCTTCGCGACCACGGATTCCGCCGTTTTCGGGTACGCTTTCACGACACCAGCACAGCACGCGTTGAAGTCGATCCGACGGAGATCCCACGCCTTGTCCAGGAGCCTTTTCGCGAGGAGCTTGTGGCCCGTCTCAAGCAGCTTGGGTTCACCTACGTTACTCTTGATCTTCAAGGATACCGCACCGGATCGATGAATGAGGTGCTCACGGAGGGGGAGAAGGCCGAGTATCTGGGAGACGGGAGCAAAAGGCACGGAGGAGCAGGGGCTGG
>PMMO01000050.1 GCA_003162215.1 Ignavibacteriota bacterium | reverse complement strand
GCCCTTCTCCAGAATGGGGAACAGGATGGGGGGAATCATGAGGTGAAGTTAGAGGGCTCGGGACTTGCGAGCGGGGTATATTTCTACCGGTTGACTGCGGGTGATTATGTGGAAACGAAGAAGCTCCTGATCTTGCGTGACACCTATTGCAGCCCTTGATATCCACCTGACTCCGCGAGTTGGTCACGCGCAGGGGATTTAGGAAAACGCATGTTTGGCCGGCTGCGTAGGGCGCTGGTTACAGCCACGTATCCTGCGTTTTCTGAAAATCCAGAGTAAGAAGGCTACTCTTTGATTTAGGGTGCGAGGAGTCTACACGGGCGTCACGATCTCTTCTTGGACTGTGCGTAGATTGTGCACGAGGCGTGGAGTTTGTGGAGTTCATGGAGGCGATCGGAGCACAAATTGTCCAATCTGAAGCGAGCGGAGGCCCGAGGAAGACATTCCGCTCGTAAGAAGGTGTAAGCGCGCTCGAAACCCGCGTTGACAATTCCGAAATCCTGCCGTACATTGATGCAGGCATCGGGGGATGAACAGCAATACTGTGCAGGGCCTCTTCGTCCGGTGGATGGGGAGGCTTTTGCGTTTCAGCGGTACGCTTGCAACATAGCGCGTCTGATAGGACTGAAATATCGGACGTGTACATTGATTGTCTTTGCATGCGCGTGCTTTATGCGCATCTATTACACGATGATTGCGGGCATGTGCAATGAGCTTGCAGTCTAATACTCAGTTGAACGAAGCACCTCATGAAGTCATCCATATTTGTTGCGACGTTTGCTCTGCTAGTGGGCTGTCTCGACTCTGGCTGCTCAGATCGAGGGACAGAGTCTACTGAAGATGAGCAGGTGTTGTCGTTGCGAGTCGAACCGGAATCTGGTCGCATTGGCACAGTGGTATCCATCTCCAATGGCCCCTTCATTGTGCCCGCGAAACGGAACAATGAGGTTTCATTCCCGGGTGCAAGCGAAGCCCTTTTGTCGGACAGCGGCTCTCAGACGACGATATTCAGCTTCGTTCCCTTTGGTGCCATTTCGGGCCCGATCACCGTGCGCAATCGAAAGGATGTTGCTCAGACGCAGGGCTTTCAGGTTACGGAAACCGTCGAGACAGCCAGAATGACGGTCGCATGGTATGATCTGTCCGCTCCCATCACGGGAAGCGATTCAAGCGTGGTGGATTTGAAGGGTATCCGTCGTACGTGGGCAGCAGATGTGCATGGTGATACGATTCATGTGCACCGTGGATATTCCACGGGTGATGAGTACTATGAATATCACATGCTCTTGCTTAACAAGGGTGACGGTCAACTTCCGGCCTCACTTTCGATGTGGACGTATATCATGACGGACTTCTCCTACAATTAGAGTGATACCATTCGGGTTGGCATTCTGAAGGTACAGGACTGGAATTCCAGCGAAGTGCTCAGCGCACGGTTCTTCGGCCAGCCATCACTGGTTCGGATGCTGAATGGTACCGTGGCGTTCTGGATCGGTCGCGGCAGGTGACACCACGGGATGCTGCCTAACCCCGCCCGCACTTGACGCCGCGTAGGGGGCAATGGGGGAATTGACCGCGATCATCTGCTGAGGTTACCGCTTGGGAATCGTTGTTCTATTCAATATGCACGATTGAGTTTGCGGCGCATGTATGCGGACGGTAAACTCATCGTCTGGATGGCCCTGCTGTGGTGAGTGCTGATGTTTTTCTCGCGTGGTACATACATGGTATCCTCATGACGGACGAGATTCACTCCCAATCATTTCGGACACAGCACTGTCGGTCATGAAACTCTGGACAAACTCTGAGAGCGGTGAGTGTTGCGGCTCTCTTCCCAGCGTGGTATATTGGTGTGCCGGAGTGGTATCACGAGTGGTATCCGGTGTGTGCGTGATGGTCGTAAGTCGTTACGGTACAAAGTTCTCTTGCGTATACCTAAACCGCAGGCCGGCAGGGAGTTTACCCCGCAGTTTTGTGGCGGGGAATCGCCGCGAGGGCACTCGTTTTCGCCGTTTTTGATTCCTCTCCTTCTCTCTCAGTAAGAACCCTGTAATAAATGTCGAAAAAACAGAATCGATACAGCATTAAATTTGAATTCAAAAAAAATGATTGATATATCCAAAGTGACCGATTATTTATACGTGGGCTCCAGAGTCGGGAAGGAACATGCGGATGAATTGAAGGTGCTCAGTTTTAATCTGATTATTTCCATGATCGGGCAAGTGCCGCCTGACGAAATCTATACCCTTCCTCCCTTTAAAACCTTATGGATCAAAGCTTATGATACATTCTTTACTCCCATCTCAATCAAGAAACTGCTGGTGGGAGTTGAGGCAGCCTTGCCTATTATTCAAAACAAGGGCAAGATATTAGTATTTTGCATGCAAGGCAAACGTCGAAGCGTCGCTATGGCCGCCGCCATCCTTATCAGTATGGGAGCGACAGGCGAACAGGCCATCGACTTATTGACCACTGCTCGTAAGGTAGCTGATCCAAGAAGGTGGTATATCCGAAGGCAAATCAAAGCCTTTGAAAATTATTGGCAGAAACGAGAATTGCTGTGGAAAAGAAAATAGAAACAATTCGCATTATTATTAATCCCGCCTCCGGAAAAGATGAATCTATCTTACCTATTATCAATGCGTCCATGAAAGAAGCTGATATTAAGTGGGAAGCATCGATTACCCACAAAGCAGGCGATGCGATCCAGTTTGCAAAGGCTGCCGTCAAAGAAGGAATCGATGCCCTCGCTGTGTACGGCGGCGATGGCACGCTGATGGAAGCAATTAGCGGCCTCATTGGATCAGAAATTCCTTTGATTATTCTGCCCGGAGGGTCTGCCAATGTCCTGGCCATGGAACTTGGCGTCCCCAAAGATCTTAAAGAAGCCTGCGCGCTCATTAGTCAAGTTCCGTTTAAAATGAAAACCATTGATGTGGGGCAGTTCGAAAAGCGCTATTTTATTGTGGGAATAAGCCTTGGTTTTGCGGCGGATTTGGTTAAGGGTGCGGATCGTGAGGCCAAAAATAAGATTGGCATCTTCTCCTATTTTCTATCAGCGGCTGCGGCATTAGGGAAAACTAAAAAAGCCGTCTACCATCTGAAAATCGATGGACAAGAGTACGAAGTTCAAGGTCTAACATGTATTATTGCTGATACAGGGAATCTCGGGTTTAGTAACATATCTTTCGATAAGCATATAGATGTCAGCGATGGCTTCTTGGATGTTGTTGTCGTACGAAAAGCGAATCTCAGTCTGTTTAAGCTTATGGTGGTCACCTTGCTTAAACGGGAACGTCCGGACAATGTGGAATTAGTGAAGCACTGGCAAGGCAAAGATATCAGCGTTTTCTCAAGGCCCACGCAAACGGTTCAATGTGATGGCGAGATATTAGAAAAAGGTTCTTTTCATATTAAGGTGATTCCAGGGGCGATCAAAGTTTTGGTACCCAAGGATAAGAGCAAAGTCATTGAATAAACGTCTGTTAGCTTTTTATGCCTTAATCGTGGTGAGTATTATTGGATTGACTATTTTCGTCTGGAATCATCCAATATCCAACTTTGATCTCAATATGACCCGAGAAATTCAGGAACAAAGGGCTTGGGATCTTACGCCTTTGATGACATTCATTAGTATTTTTGGTGATACAGTAGTTGCGCCTCTTTCGATCATCATTGCTTCATTGTTCTTCTTTCTAACCTATCGCCGGCGAGAAGCCTACTTTACTCTCGCTGTCATTCTCTCCGATCTATTCAATATGCTGATCAAAATATTGATCCATCGCCCGCGGCCAACATTGGAAGATGCCAAGATACTATTGAAATTTACCCAAACTGGTTTCCCCAGCGGGCATGTTGTTCATTATGTTGTATTTTTTGGTTTTCTCTTAGCGGTGATGATCGTGGACAAAACTATTTCTTTATTTTGGAGACTTTGTGTAGGTATTCTTTCTACCTTCTTAATCATTACTGTTTCAATCTCCCGGATTTATCTCGGGGCGCATTGGGCCACTGACGTGATAGGGGGGTATCTATTTGGCTGTGTTTACCTGGGGATAATCCTTACGTATTATTTCAAAGATCCCAAGTTCAAACGTCATTAAACAGCCTGTTCTTCGGGAATCTGCTTGGTCGGGACCGCCGTCATGAAAAGGCCGGTCCGATTTGGCCCTTGAAAGTCTCACCCAACGGGGTTGCCTGCCTGCTGGTCATCCTAAAAGGAATTAACCACTCTTTCAACCTTTGGTTCGATTCTATTCATTGGTACTAATTGGCATACTACTTCAGAGCCTGTAGGGGCGCGCTGCCTTCTTAGATGGCCGAATCAGAATATCAACGAACTGATGCCTTCAGCCGGATGGAAACTTCTGAGACACGCAATATGGGCTTTCTGAAAAATCTGCGCCGCAACGCTCCGGGTCATGAAGATGACGTCGCGCTCGATTCCACTCATGTCGCGGCGCCGCCAGGCCGCCGCTGGCTGTGGCAGCTCCTGACGCTGGGCCAGTGCGTGCTCGGCCTTGCGCTCATTTGGCAATGGCTCTGCGCCAGCACCTATCGCCTCTACCTCGACGAGCTGCAACCGCCCAAGGCCTCAATACTCACGTCCGCCCGCCAGGGGTTCGAAGTGCGAGGGAATCGAGTTGAGCCACAGATCTTGACCACCGGGGAGGAGCATCTTTCCTTCCGCGTCGACTTTCCCTGGCCGTCCCAGCTACGCGTTCGGGCTGTTCCCAGCGGCCAGGCCGCGATCGAAATCGTGGTCGTGGAGCAGAACGCTCGACGGACGCTCTTTCGTCGCACGCTGTCCGAGGCAACTGAGATTGTACAACCGCTGCCGCCGACCGCCGGCCTTCTCGAGCTCAGCAATCGGGGCGAGGTCCGGTGGTCGGATCCGAGGGTGGTGCACGATCGCAACATCGGGCCGTGGCTCCTGGGCCTCATGGCGCTTCTGGGGCTGACGGGCTGGCGGACCAGACGTGTCCATCTCCGCGTGACTCCGGTAGCGAGCCGTGCACGTGCGGTTCTATTCGGCGCCATCACCGCCGCCGTCAGCGCTATCCTTTGCCTCGCCGTCCTGGAGGTTGGCCTGCGCGCGCTTGGTGATCGCCTTCCTACTTGGGTCGCAGTCCAGCGCAGGGACCTGGGCGAGTTTCGAGCGGATCCCCGCTGGCAAGAGTCGGTACGCTACGGCGCTCGTCTGGCTCCTCAACTCCACACTTTTTGCGAGTGGCAGCACGGTGACATCACCCGCATGGGTTTCCTGCCGCCCGACCTCGTTCGCCATCCGGCCTACCGCTTCCCCTTCGTCACCGATGCCGATGGCTTTCGCAACTCCACAACGGCGCCGTCGGCCACCGTGGTGGCAGCGTTAGGAGACTCCTTCACAGACGCCATGACGTTGCCGTCAGAGCTGAGTTGGCCGGCACGCCTCGCGAGTCTTCTGGGCGTGAGCGTCCGCAACTACGGCACGGCAGGCTTTGGACCAGGACAAGAGTTGCTCGTGCTGAAGGAGTTCGTGCTGGCGCGTAGACCGCGTCGAGTCGTGGTCGGGTTCTTCGCTGGCAATGATCTGCATGACGCGGAGAGCTTCGTGGACTCCGGCCGGGGCGTCGTCGTCTCTCCCATTTCGGCACAAGGATGGAAATTCAAGGACGTGATCGCGCGTTATGACGAGTTGTACGTGGTGAGCCTGTACAAGGGGGTGGCTGCACTCCTCCACGATGGCGACCGGGGCCGCGCGGACCAGGGGTCGTCTCAAGTGGACTACAGCGGGGAAGATCTCAGCGCTCCTGCAGCCACACGCCCGGGCTTCGACCGCGGTCTTTTCACCGTACCCGTAGCCGGCCGTACGCTGCGCTTTGCGTTCCTGCCTCCTTACCTCGACCGGTTGGAGCTCTCCCGTGAACAGCTCCAGGCGTCTCGTGGGTGGGAGGTGACCCGCCGGTTTTATCAGGAGATGGAACGGCTCGTCCGAGCGCAGGGGGGGCAGCTCGTCGTTGCGTTCATTCCGTCCAAGGCCCAAGTCTACTTGCCGCTGCTGTCGGTCTCGTTCTCACCCGCTGAGTTGCAACAGGCACTGCGCTTCTGCCTTCGCGACGCGCCTTCTTCTCCAAGCTTGGAAGCAATGATGCGAAACCGCTTGGCGCTCAACGATCTGATGCGGGACTTCTGTGCAGCGGAAGGCATCGCATTCCTCGACCTCACAGCTGTACTACAAACGAAACTGGAGGCCGGCTACAACACGTACTTTCCGGACGATTCGCACTGGAATGCGGCCGGACATGAGGCGGCTGCAGGCGCGATCGCCAGTTTCATGAGAGAGCGCGGTCTGTGAGGCGGAAGCCGAATCTTGCTTGAACGCGGTTCGGGATGAACGAGATTGCCCAGTATTACCTCTTTTCGTATGACGGCTGCTTGGGTATTGACGGCGGCTGCTCTTTGAGTCTCTTCATGACCTCCTGTATGGCCTTCTCCAATTGTGTATCAATTCCGCGTGCGAGCTCAGCCAGGTCTTCAGGAACAACGATGTCCGGATCCACACCATGTCCTTCCTTGAACCAGGTCCCATCCGGATTATACATTCGGAATGTCGGCACCGTGACCGCCCCTCCATCGATCAACGGTGGAGATCCGCTAATCCCTATGAGTCCTCCCCAGGTCCGGGAACCCACCAGCGGGCCAAGGCCGGCCTTCCGAAAATAGTCGGGGAATGCATCACCGCCGGACCCACTCCACCCGTTAATCAGCATCACTTTCGGGCCAAAGTGCGCTACCGGCGGCCATTGCCAGTTTTTCCCGTCACGGACAGCCCAGAAGGCCAGAGGTTTCCTGTTGAGCAGTTCGATGAAACGATCGGGAATCTGCCCGCCGCTGTTGAAGCGTTCATCAACGATGAGCCCCTCTTTCATGAACTGGGCGTTGAACTGACGCACGAGCTCCGTCTGCCCGTCTATCCCCGTACTGGGGACGTAGATATATCCGATGCGACCGCCGGAGGCCAGCTCAACCCGCTTCCGGTTTGACTCGATCCATGCCAGGTTCCGTAGTCTCGATTCGTCTCCAAGCGTCGACACAAAGATCCGCCAGGCTCCATCCATGGATGGTTTGGAATTCAATGTCAATTCGACTGTCTGTTCGGCGAGCCCCTGGAATGCTTCCCAAGGCGCGCGATTTGGATTGACAGGGATGGCGTTGACGGCAAGAATGTAGTTCCCTTCTCGTACCTTGAGACCGGGCATGGCGAGACTTGAACGAACCTCGCTATCCCACGGTGCGCCATTGATGATCTTCTTTATCCGGTATGCCCCATTGGCAAGTTCCCAATCAATGCCCAGGTAACCGACGGAACGCGTGGTCGGCTTTTCCTCGTCACCGCCCCCGCGGTATGTATGGGAAGCGTTCAACTCGGCAATCAACTCTCCGATGACAAAATTGACATCCGACCTCGTGACGGCGTATTCGAGGAGTTTGCCGTACCGCAAGCGCATTGCGTTCCAATCCACTCCGTGCATGTTTGGGTCATAGAAGAAATCCCTTTCGAACCGCCATACATCGCTGAAGATCTGCCTCCACTCGGCCTTCGGGTCCACGATCATGTCGAGCTGGCCGATGGGCATCTTCTTCTCCGTTTTCTGGTTCTCCCCGATGTCAACGACAGAGTAATTGGCATCTTTTACGACCAGGATCCTCTTGCCATCAGCGCTTACCTGGAACTTATCGACGTCATCAACGATCGTTTTCTCCTCCCGCTTGTCGAGGTCATAATACATCACCGGCTTCTTCTTGTCCGCTGCACCTGCATTGGGGGTGCGATGAAAAACGACCTTTCCTGCGACGCCCTGCACAGCACTGATATTCCCGGCTGCCGGCGGAAGGATGACGATTCGTTGCTCGAAACCGGCAAGAGTGATGACAGTCTCTTTTCCCTTCTTCTCGTCTTTCTTACCCTTCTCATCCTTCTTTGCTTTCTCTGCACTCGTTGTGTCTTTGCTCTGTACCGTGAGCGTGTCATTTTTCGGTACAAGCGGTGAAAGTATTTCCTCGTTCAACATGGCGGCGGCAATGTTGGTCGAATTCGGATAGATCCACGTCCCGTCGAAATCTGAATAGACAGGAGCAAACGTCCTGTTCGTAAGGAAGTAGATATACTTGCCGTCGGGATCGAACGATGGTTGCACGTCCGCGTAGTAGCCGGAGGTGACCTGTGTGCTCTTTCCATCTCTTGAGTCGAACAGAAAGAGAGCGCTGCTGCGATTGTCAAGGTCGCGGGCATACGCCAGCCAT
>PMMO01000097.1:19259-19453 GCA_003162215.1 Ignavibacteriota bacterium | reverse complement strand
CGGTTCAAGCTCCTGGACCGGGTAATCACCAAGCATCAGGGACGCGGCGATGCGCTCATTGAAGTGCTGCACGCCGCACAGGGAATCTTCGGGTTTCTTGAAAACGATCTCCTCATTTATATCGCCCGCGCACTGAAACTGCCACTCAGCAGAGTCTACGGCGTGGCAACATTCTATCACTTCTTCACCCTCAA
>PMMO01000097.1:19055-19234 GCA_003162215.1 Ignavibacteriota bacterium | reverse complement strand
AGGAGCGCCTGAAAGCCTGGCAACAACAGCCTGATGAGGTGACCGCATGACCGTTGAAGATCTTCAGGAACTTGCGGAACAGGAGCAGCAGCGCCAGCAGAAGTTCACGTACAGAATCATGTATTGCGCTGCTGCCGGTTGTGTTTCCTGCGGCAGTCAGAATATCCGCGACATGATCA
>PMMO01000097.1:0-19020 GCA_003162215.1 Ignavibacteriota bacterium | reverse complement strand
AACTGCGGCCGCATCGACGCCGAGAAGATCGAGGAATACATCGCCGTTGGCGGCTACGATGCCCTGGCCAAGGCTGTTACCGAATTGCAGCCTGCGGAAGTCATTGAGGAAGTGCGCAAAAGCGGACTGCGCGGGAGAGGCGGAGCCGGGTATCCTACGGGCCTCAAGTGGGGTATCGTCCGCAAGGTCGCGAGCGACTCAAAATATGTGGTCTGCAATGCCGACGAAGGNNTACGTGCGCGCGGAGTATCCCCTGGCCATCGAACGGCTCAGAACCGCCATCAAACAAGCCGAACGCCTGGGCCTGCTCGGCAACCGCATTTTCGAATCACAGTTTAATTTCCGCATTGATCTGCGGATCGGTGCCGGTGCGTTTGTCTGCGGTGAGGAGACGGCTCTCATCCGTTCGATCGAAGGTCGCCGTGGACGTCCACGTCCCCGCCCTCCGTATCCATCCGAGAAAGGCCTCTGGGGCATGCCCACATTATTGAACAATGTGGAAACCTACGCCAACATTGCACCAATTATCAACCGGGGCAGTGCATGGTTCTCCGGTATCGGCACACCGAAGAGCTCGGGCACGAAGGTGTTTGCTCTTGCGGGTGAAATCCGCAACACCGGCCTGATCGAGGTCCCGATGGGCATCGCCCTCCGGAAGATCGTGTTCGACATGGGCGGTGGCACACCGGAAGGAACAGAATTCAAAGCCGCGCAAACCGGCGGACCTTCGGGGGGGTGCATACCGAAGGAGCATGTCGACGTCCCTGTCGATTACGAGTCCCTCAATGCGCTCGGCTCGATCATGGGCAGCGGCGGTATGATCGTGATGAACTCCACATCCAACATGGTGGACGTGGCAAAGTACTTCATGGACTTCTGCCGGGATGAGTCGTGCGGGAAGTGCGTTCCCTGCCGTGTCGGCACCGTACACATACACGGGCTGCTGGACAAGATTTCCCGGGGGAAAGCCACGACAGATGACCTTGCCCTGTTGGAAGAGCTCTGTGTTATGGTGAAGGAGACCAGCTTGTGCGGTCTCGGCCAATCGGCTCCCAACCCGGTCCTCTCCACACTCCGTTTCTTCCGGCATGAGTACGAGGCCCTCCTGAAAAAGCCGGAGGTCTTTGTACCATCGGGCAACGGACACGACACGACTTCGCACGCATAGCAGGAACACACTCATGGCCATAGTCACACTCACCATTAACGGCGAACAGTTGAGCGCGACGGACGACGAAACGCTCCTGCAGATCGCGCGCCAGAACAACATCGAACTCCCCACGCTGTGCCACCTTGACGGCCTCTCGGATGTCGGTGCCTGCCGGCTCTGCCTTGTGGAGGTGGAGGGATCGAACAAACTTGCGCCTGCCTGCACCACCCGCCCGATGGAGGGCATGGTGGTTCGCACCGATTCAGAACGCCTGAAGAAGTACCGGAGAATGATTGTCGCCCTCCTTGCCTCCGAGGGCAACCACCAGTGCTCGGTCTGCATGGTGAACAACCATTGCGAACTCCAGAATCTGGCGTACGACGTGGGGCTGCTGTACGTGCGGGTGCCGTACCTGTACCCGGACAAGAAGATCGACGCTTCGCACGAGAGTTTCATCATCGACCGCAACCGCTGCGTGCTCTGTACCCGATGCGTCCGCGTGTGCCACGAAGTCGAAGGTGCACATGTGTGGGATATCGCCGGGCGCGGCATTGATTGCGAGATCATCGCCGACCTGAACCAACCGTGGGGGTCTTCGGAGAGCTGCACATCCTGCGGGAAGTGCGTCCTGGTGTGCCCCACGGGCGCTCTGGTGAAGAAAGGCGAGAGCGTCGCGGAAATGGAAAAACATACGGAGTTCTTGAAATACATCGTCACCGCCCGCCGCAAAGGCGAGTGGATCAGCTTTGAACATAGCGAAGAGTAATTACTGAGATCCCCTATGATGAAACCTCGAGTCGCAACAGTCTGGCTGGGTGGATGTTCCGGCTGCCACATGTCCTTTCTCGATCTGGACGAACGGTTGATCGACCTTGCGGACAAAATCGAGCTGGTCTATTCACCGATTGCCGACATCAAAGAATACCCGCGCGATGTTGACGTGGTGCTTGTGGAAGGCGCCATTGCCAATGTCGAACACGAAGAATTCGCCCATATCATCCGCCGCAATTCCCGCTTCGTCGTCTCGTTCGGCGACTGCGCTGTCACCGGGAATGTTACCGCCATGCGCAATGGCTTGGACCCCGACGATGTGCTCCACCGGGCCTATGTCGAACTGGCGGACCTCACGCCGCGCATCCCGCGGGATTATCCCACAATCGCAGAACTGCTGAAACAGGCACGGCCGTTACACGAATACATCCGCGTCGATGCATTCATCCACGGCTGCCCGCCCACGGCCGACCAGATCTGGTCTGCGGTCAGCGAGCTTCTCCAGGGGAAAACCCCCGCGCTGTCCCATGTTTTCCTGCGCTACGGATGAGAGGAGAGAGCTCAATGTCATCGTCAACAATTACGATCAGTCCTGTCACCCGCATTGAAGGCCATGCCAAGATTACCATTCAGGTCGACAGCAAGGGTGTCGTCCAGGACGCGCGGTTCCATGTGAATGAATTTCGCGGGTTTGAAAAGTTCTGCGAAGGCCGTCTGATGTGGGAAATGGGCGGCATCACTTCACGCATCTGCGGCATCTGTCCCACAAGCCATCTGATAACCTCCGCGAAAGCCGGCGATGCCATTCTCATGGTGGCCATTCCGGAAACTGCACAGAAGCTCCGCCGGCTGATCACCCTAGCCCAATGGCTGCAGTCACACGCACTGAGCTTCTTTCATCTTTCGTCTCCCGATTTCATCCTTGGCTTCGATGCCGATCCGGCACAACGCAACATCTTCGGCCTGATCGCTCATGACAAGGAGTTCGCCAAACGGGGCATCCGCCTCCGGAAGTACGGCCAGGAGATCATTGAAGTCCTTGGCACCCGGAAGATCCATACGCCATGGGCGGTCGCGGGTGGTGTGCGTGAGCCGTTCGATGCAGCAAAACGCGACTATTTGCTCAACTGGATTCCGGAGGTCAAAGAGACCGCCCTGATGGCTCTTGAGACGCTGAAGAAAATCCATGTCAAGTTCGAGCATGATATCCCCAACTATGGCAACTTCCGCTCTCTGTTTGTCGGCCTTGTCGCGGATGACGGCGCGCTGGAGTATTACGACGGCACACTTCGCGTGATGGACGGTGTGGGAAACATTATCGCGGACAAAATCGATCCGGCACAGTACCACGACTACTTCGGNNATGTATCGCGTGGGTCCGCTTGCCCGCGTCAACATCTGTGACTACATTGATACGCCACTTGCCGAGGGCGAACGCAAGCTGTTCAAGGCGATCGCAGGTGATGCTGGAGCGGTCAACAACTCTTTCTATTATCACTATGCCCGGTTGATCGAGATTCTGTTCTCGGTGGAAAAGATCGAAGCGCTGCTGAATGATCCGGCACTGCTAGGCCAGAATATTCGTGCCAAAGCCATGATCAATCAGACACACGGTATTGGAGCGAGTGAAGCAC
This sequence comes from Ignavibacteriota bacterium, assembly GCA_003162215.1. GTDB lineage: Bacteria > Bacteroidota > Ignavibacteria > UBA10030 > UBA6906 > Fen-1255. The sequence continues at coordinate 15,465 of PMMO01000097.1, read as the reverse complement.
CGCGCGGCACGCTCTTCCATGAGTACTGGGTCAACGATGATGGTCTGCTGCTGAAGGTGAATCTTGTCATTGCCACGGCGCAGAACAACCTGGCCATGAACAGGACAGTCCGTCAACTTGCGATGCAGTACTTGGACGGCACGAAGGTCACCGAGGGGATTTTGAACCGCATTGAGGCCGGGATCCGCTGCTTCGATCCGTGCCTCTCCTGCTCCACACATGCGATCGGCATGATGCCCATGCACGTGCAGGTGGTGGATGAAGCCCATCGGCTCCTGTGCGACGTTCGCCGATGACATCGGCGCTGCTGGTCGGCATCGGAAACACGTTGCGTGGTGATGACGGGGCGGGAATCCGTGTTGCCGAGCTGGCACGTGCACGGTTCCCACACCTTACTGTGCTGTGTGTCCAAGGGCTTTCGCCGGAGCTCGCTGAGACTGTTGCGCAGTATGACTTGCTGCTGATCGTCGATGCCAGTGTTGCGACAACCGTTCTTCGCGTAAGCGAAGTGACGCCTGCGGCCTCCGGCGAACGGATTCAATCACACACGATGTCACCGGCCGGCATTCTGGGGCTTGCAGCAACAGTGTACAATCGTGTCCCGTCACGGTCGGTATTGATTGAACTGCCGGCGGTAACATGTGACTTCAGTGAAGTGCTTTCTCCCCTGACGGCGGGGCAGGTTGAACCCTGCCTCGACGTCGTGGGGTCGTACCTTGCGAGGTCCTGATCTTTGAAGCAGCGCGTTCATGGCGTGATTCGCGGAGCCGTCCAGGGTGTCGGATTCCGTCCCTTCGTCTACCGCCTCGCCCGGGAGCTCCAGCTCACCGGCTGGGTGAATAACTCCAGCCAGGGAGTGTTCGTGGACGCTGAGGGTGAACCCGTCGCGCTTGTCTCGTTCCTCCATCGTTTGCGTCATGAGCATCCCCCCCGTGCCTTCATCCAGAGTTTTGAATACGCATTTCTCGATCCGACCGGCGCTGCAGACTTCGTGATTCGTCCAAGCGATCCGTCTGGAGAGAAAACCGCGCTGGTCATGCCGGATAGTGCGCTGTGCGACGACTGCCGCGACGAGCTCTTCGATCCATACAACAGGCGTTACCGGTATCCTTTCATTAACTGCACGAACTGTGGACCCCGGTTCAGCATCATCACTGCGCTCCCGTACGATCGTCCGCATACCACCATGCGGGGTTTCACCATGTGCCGTGCGTGTCAGCAGGAGTATGAAGACCCCGCCGACCGGAGATTTCATGCACAACCGAATGCCTGCCCGGTTTGTGGCCCCCGCATCGCGTTGTGGGACGCGGAGGGACGGAGTATCGGTGCCGACGATGAGGCGCTCGTCCTTACGGTTGCCGCGTTGCAGGAAGGAAAGATTGTCGCAGTCAAGGGGATTGGCGGGTTTCATTTGGTGGCTGCAGCATCGAACGACGATGCTCTTAGCCGCTTGCGGGAACGAAAGCACAGGGAAGAGAAACCGTTTGCGCTGATGTTCCCTTCGTTGCAGGCAGTACGCACAGCATGCAGTGTGGATGAACACGAAGAGCAGATCCTCACGAGTCCCGAGGCCCCGATCGTTCTTCTTCGTCGCCGTGTGACGGCAATTCCGGGATTCATCGCAGAAGGTGTGGCCCCGCACAATCCGTACCTCGGCGCCATGCTTCCGTATGCCCCCCTTCATCATCTCTTGCTCCACGACTTCGGCGAGCCCGTGGTCGCCACAAGTGGTAATCGTTCCGATGAGCCGATCTGCACGGATGAGCACGAGGCGCTGCACCGATTGTCAGGAATCGCTGATCTGTTTCTTGTGCACAACCGCCCCATTGCCCGACATATCGATGATTCGATTGTTCGTGTGACAGATGGACGGATCACGATGCTGCGCCGCGCCCGGGGGTATGCGCCGCTTCCGCTCCACCTCCCCTACGCTGTCCCGGACGTGCTCGCCGTTGGTGCCCATCTTAAGAATACGATCGCGCTCTCCAGGGGTCAGGATATTCTCGTCAGTCAACACCTCGGTGACCTCGAAACCCGGGAAGCATATGATGCATTCCGGGCAGAGACGAAAGAGATGCAGACGTTGTTTGATGCTCATCCCCTGACAGTTGTATCTGACTCCCATCCGGACTATCTTTCTTCTGCATATGCCCGCTCGAGACCGGAGAAACAGGTGCACGTACAGCACCATATTGCCCATGTGGGGGCATGCATGGCGGAAAATGAGATCGAGCCGCCATTCCTCGGAGTCGCATGGGACGGCACAGGTCTCGGTACCGACGGCACCATCTGGGGTGGTGAGTTCTTCGTTGTGCGGGAGAAAAGGTTCGATCGGGTGGCGCACCTGCGGACGTTTTCACTGCCCGGAGGAGACCAGGCCGCACGCGAGCCCCGGCGCTCGGCGATTGGGCTGTTTTACGCAATAGCCGGCAAGGCTGTGTTCGACTGGCAGAACTTCCTTCCTCTGCAGACGTTCACCGACACCGAGCGGGCAACGCTCCGCCAGATGTTGACGCACAAGTTCAACACCCCGGCGACATCCAGCGCGGGACGATTGTTCGATGCAGTGAGCGCTGTATTGGGTATTCGTCAGCGGAACACCTTCGAAGGGCAGGCGGCAATGGAACTGGAGTGGATCGCTGATGAAACAGGAACAGATGTCTACCCTGTCGTGTTAACACCGTCAACGGCCCGTTCCGGCGACCGTAACGGTCCCCATGTCGCCGATTGGGAACCAATGGTCTGCGCTATTCTGGAGGATCAGCAGGCAGGGTTGAGCACACACATCATCGCTTCCAGGTTCCATCGGACACTTGCCACAACGATCCTGAGCGTCGCACAGCACATGGAGTTGGAACGTGTGGCACTATCGGGCGGCTGCTTCCAGAATGCACTGCTCACACGGCTGACGATTGAGACACTGTCAGCTGCAGGGTTTCGTGTCTACGTACATCAGCGAATTCCTCCGAACGATGGAGGGATCGCGCTGGGACAGATTGCCGCAGCGGCATATATGGGAATGCTCTAGAATTGCGGATGAAAAGCATTACCGCAGAGGCACTGAGACACAGAGGGACCATCTTTATGGTGAGCTCTCTCCAAAAAAAACAGGCTCTTCTCTGCGTCTCTGCGGTGATATTGCCTTGCAAGGGTTTTCGGCCGGTTTTCTAGGACCCTGGTGATTCTCTTTGTCAACAGTCTGAGGTGACTATGTGCTTAGCAGTGCCCGGAGAAGTTCTGGCGATTGATCGCAGCGTTATCCCGGTCATGGGAACGGTCAGCTTCGCAGGCGTGGAGAAGCAGGTGTGCCTTGAATTTCTGCCCGACATCAACGTGGGGGAGTACGTCATTGTCCATGTCGGGTTCGCTCTGAGCAAGATCGACAAGGAAGAAGCCATCGAAACGCTGCACATGCTTCGGGAAATGGGCGATCTTGCCGACGATGAAGGAGCCTCTCCGGAGACCCGGTCGTGAGATACGTCGATGAGTACAGGAACCGCGACATTGTGCAGACGCTCGTTCAGGCGATCCGTGCGCAAACGACGCGTCCCTGGAGGATCATGGAGATCTGCGGCGGACAGACGCACGCAATCGTGAAGCACGGACTCGACGCACTTCTTCCCTCTGAACTCACGCTGGTGCACGGTCCCGGGTGCCCTGTCTGTGTCACACCCCTTGCGATGATTGACAAGGCCGTGGCAATCGCATCCCTCCCCGACGTCATCTTCACATCGTTCGGCGACATGCTTCGCGTGCCCGGCTCAGAGCGTGATTTGCTCTCGGTGAAAGCGGCCGGCGGCAACATCCGCATCGTCTATTCTCCTCTTGATGCCGTCGCGCTCGCGCGTCAGAATCCGGACAAACGGGTGGTCTTCTTTGCTGTCGGCTTCGAGACCACCGCACCCGCAAACGCGATGGCGGTACTGCAGGCGGAGCGCGAGTCCCTCAAGAATTTCTTCATTCTCTCTGCCCATGTCCTGGTACCCCCGGCAATCGAGGCGATTCTCTCATCACCGACCAACCGTGTACAGGCTTTTCTTGCCGCAGGGCATGTCTGTTCCGTGATGGGGTACGAAGAGTACCTCCCCCTTGCGAAACGCTTTCGCACGCCGATTGTCGTCACCGGCTTCGAACCCGTAGATATTCTCCAGGGGATACAGATGGCGGTGCGGCAGCTCGAACATGGTTCCACGGAAGTGGAAAACCAGTACACGCGCGTTGTGCGGCGCGAAGGCAACCCCGCGGCGCGGAAAACCATCGAACAGGTCTTTGAGGTCATCGACAGGCAATGGCGGGGAATCGGCACCATCCCTATGAGCGGGTATGGGCTGCAACCGGCATACAAACGGTTTGATGCGGACGAACAGTTCGCCGTGCAACACATCGCCACTCATGAACCCGAGATCTGTATCGCCGGCAGTGTCCTTCAGGGGCTGCGGAAGCCGCACGAATGTGCTGCCTTCGGCTCACAGTGCGCACCGGAACATCCCCTCGGAGCCCCCATGGTATCATCCGAAGGCGCGTGCGCTGCCTACTTCCTGTACTCAAGAATCCATCATGGCTGACGAGAAACCCGACTTCGCAGGATACTCCTGCCCTCTTCCCATCGCACGGTACAAACAGGTGCTTCTTGCCCATGGCGGCGGCGGGAAACTTACACACGAGCTTATCGAGAAGCTCTTTCTCCCCGAATTCCACAACGCCGATCTGGCACAGATGCACGATGGCGCCATGCTGACCATCGGTGCAGAGCGACTGGCCTTCTCGACAGATGGGTATGTTGTCCATCCGCTTTTCTTTCCGGGGGGGAACATCGGCGACCTTGCAGTCAACGGAACGGTGAACGATCTCGCGATGTGCGGCGCACGACCGCTGTACCTTTCGTGCGCGCTGATCATTGAAGAAGGGCTGGAGATGGATGAACTCTGGCGGGTTGTGCATTCCATGCAGCAGGCGGCACGCTCTTCAGGCGTCACGCTGGTTACCGGTGACACAAAAGTGGTCGACCGCGGCAAGGGTGACGGTCTTTTCGTCACCACATCCGGCATCGGCATCATCCCGGCAGGCGTCGACATCCATCCACGTCATGCCCGTCCCGGGGACATGATTCTGCTCAACGGACCAATCGCCCAGCATGGCATCGCGATCATGTCTGTGAGAGAAGGGCTACAGTTTGGAACTACGCTCAAAAGCGACACCGCGGCGCTGAACGGACTGGTGGAGGCGATGCTGGCCGCGGCCCCGGGAATCCACGTGCTCCGCGACCCAACCCGCGGCGGTGTGGCAAGTACGCTCAACGAAATCGCCGGGCAAGCCGGCGTCGGTATGGTGATCCATGAGACGCAGATCCCGGTGGATGAGGAAGTGCGCGGTGCCTGTGAACTCCTGGGGTTTGATCCTCTCTATGTTGCGAACGANNCATGCCGGAGTGGTCACTCTCATGAGTAGCATCGGGAGCAGCCGGATCGTCGATATGCTTTCAGGCGAGCAACTCCCCCGCATCTGCTGACAGGCGCCGGTCCTTCACACCTCGGCGGTGTGCTTCTGCTCGGTCGGATCCATCGTGCCGAACACATAGTCCCACAACGGATTGCTGACTCCAAATCCATTTGTGGGATCGTGGTAGTGATGCAGCACATGATGATGTTTGATCTTCTGCCAGAAACCGTTTTTCATAGGGGCGTGATGCGTGGCATAGTGAATCTCGTCGTAGAGCATATACCCGACAAGAAATCCGGCAAAGAAGGGGAAAATGTACGTCACTCCGACGATCGTGTAGAATACGAAGAAGAACAGCGTCGCCAGCGGTATGCTGACCGACGGCGGCATCACCAGACGCTTTGAGTCGTTGGGATACTCGTGGTGAACGCCATGCATCATGAAATGCAGATGCTTGCCGATGGCGCTGGTCGGTTCGTAGTGGAAAATAAAGCGATGCAACAGGTATTCGGTGATCGTCCAGATGAACAGACCGCCAAGAAACAGCAACGTTCCGGAGGTTGCTGTCAATCCCGGTGTTCCCGCCGCACGATAAAAGAGGTAGCAGACGACCGGAACGAAGAGTATGAACGGAACACTCCAGTGCACATGCGTGAATATCTCAAGAAAATCGCTCTTGAACAGACGGGCGGATTCATCTTTGTTTGATGTATAGAGCTTTGCCATCGCTTCTCCATTGGGAACTGACAAGATAGAATAACTCTTTTTGGCGACTTTTTCAAACCTTCCGACTGTCACTCATGAACACACCGGATTTGCACTCACCTCCGTCATTTCCTGAAAGTGTGTGCGTCAGGCCCGCAACTCGCGAAGACGCCCCGGCAATCCTTGCCCTGGTCAGAGGACTTGCCGAGTACGAAAGGCTTCCCCCACCGGACGCTCACGCTGAGTCCCGTCTGATTCGCGATATGTTCTCGTCTCCTCCACGCATCCAGGCGTTTCTCGGTGAATGCGACGGCGTCCCTGCAGGATACGCGTTTGTCTTTGAAACGTACTCCAGTTTTCTCGCTCTCCCCACTCTCTATCTCGAAGACCTGTTCGTTCTCCCCGCATTCCGCAAGAGAAAGCTGGGGTATGCACTTGGCCATCGATTTCTACGAAAGATCGGGGGCAAAAGAGTTGAAACCGTCGACTTCCTCGCGGAGTTCCCTGTCGATTTCTGACCTTTACAATCTCGCCGCAAGAATCACGACGCACTTCGCTGCAAAGGTCATTCCTCCTGCGCCATCTATGGCTTCAAGAATCGCAATGTACACACCGATGCGTGCCCGCCGGCCCTGATCATCGCGCCCATCCCAGACAAGATGTCCTTCGGTTCCTGACGGAATGATGTTGGCCAATTCGCGCAGCGGCCTGCCGCGAACATCATAGACTCTCACCCGTATGAGGGAACTCCTTACAGGCAACGAGTAGCTGAGCACTGCAACATCATCCACTCCATCACCGTCGGGAGAAAATGGATTCGGGGAGGCGAGCAACGTGGCGTGAGAAGGAAACACTGCTACGGTAATGCTGTTGCGGGCTGCGGGCGTTCCCCCCGATGGATCCACACATGTTCCCCAGTTTTTGCCTGAAATGCCGTCGAGCGCCGGACTGATCAGTTCCAGCGAGCGTCCTTTCGTATCGGTGATGTCCGGTGTGTGGAATGACGGTGCGTACGCCACACTATCCAGCACCACGCCGCCGGCACTTCTGAGCACGAGCGCATCCCCCTCGTTGTTGAGTCCGAGACCCGACGCATGCATACTGACGACCAGCCCGGGATCGGCCGCGCGGAGTGAGGGAAACCAGGTCATGCCCGAAGAATCCGCCACGAGTGCCATATACCTGCCGCCGGGGAGGCGAAACGCGCGACCCCTGAGCTTCCACACATTCATAGTCCCTCCGGACGTCGGTCGATCGCACAATGCACAGTCTTCGAGGTCGATCGCAGAGACAGATGCGTTGACCAATTCGACAAACTCCGGCATGCCAGAAAGAGGTTCATACATGATTTCGTTGATGCGCACGGATCCCGGGAGGCAGGGGATGAGTACGACGGCCGACACGCCATTGTTTGATTGTCGTTCGTCGCCCTCCAGGATGACCTGTGCGCGGAGACAGTGCTTGCCAGGCACCGGTGCAACCCACTCGACGGCACAAGTGACGGAGTCTCCCGGCGCGATTGTTTCGGTGCCGGACATCCGGCCAATGACCTCCCCATCATCAGCAACGCTGTCCCGATTCACATCATCACACAGGAGAATGCTCCAGGAGGGCGCGGGATTTCGGCCGACATTGCGGATGGTAAGGGAGACGTCGCAAATTTCCAGGGTACATCGCCCCGGAAACAACATGCGTACGGCAGCGAGATCGCATGCACGGCGGGCCGTGCTGTTTGTCGTGCCAGGCGTGGCGCCTGCGCTGTCTACGGACGAGGTCCAGTTGCCACCTTCATTTGACGGACCTTTACTGTCGATACGTTCGAGGGAAACACCCGCGGCACCGCCCCATGATGCATGATATTCAACGCTGTCGGCGCAGCCTCCACTGCGGGTGAAGAGATGGACAAAATCACCGCCGTTATTCAGCGAGGGGAAGCCGTCGGTCTGCAGGCAACGTGCACGAATTCCCGGACGGGATCCGAACAACGCTGCGGTGTCTGATGTCAGAATGACATATTCCTCAGGAGACACTATTACAGAATTCCCGGCTATTCCATGACGTGCCGTGGTGGCAGCATCGCTCAGACTCCACCCGCGGAGATCCGTGTTTGCATGCCCGATGTTCAGGAGTTCAATCCATTCCGGCTCGCCTGAACGGGGAGTAAACATGATTTCGTTGATGATCACTGAATCCGCATGTGCCCCATCGCTGCCTCCCAATGTCAGGCGGATGTCATCCATGCGAAATGTTCCGCTTGCCCCTGTCGCCTCCGGGAGAATGCGCCACCGCAGTACAACAGCACCCTGTCCGGCCGCTGTTTCTGAGACAGCGAACTCCGCGGGCTGATAGACGCCGTTCCCGGTCTCTTTTCCGATGGTGCCAAGAGACATGGGGAATGTCACGCCGCTATCCAGCGACAACTCGACCGTCACCAACGCAGTGAATGTCCCCGACCGGCGTACGATCATCCGAACGCGGTTCGGTGTTTTCCCCCGGCAATCGATGGTCGGCGTCGCCAGATATTGTTCCAGTGTGGCGTTCGTTACGAGAACTGCGCCCGGCGGAGAATATGTGGTTGAAGAAGTCGTCCCCCAGTCATTCATTCCCGCGGATCTTCGCTGTGACGATCGCCATCCCGCAGGCAGTGCAGGGGGGACGATGCTGTCGAACGATTCAAGGAGGATGTCAATGGATTCCTGGGCGCGTGATTGCAGCGCAGTCACCACGACAATGACCAGGATCACGCGCGGGCAGAGATTTCGATGTTCGTGCATGGCACTTCCCGTGAAAAATGACGGAATTCCCCAATCACAGCTATCATTATTACATGGCAGGTTGATTTTTTTCGATAGATTGTCTATATAGGCATGTAGGAAAACGCCACATGACACCAATGACACCAATTCGCATTCTCGTTGCAGATGATGAAGAACCTCTTCGCGAGCTCCTGTGTGAACAATTGACGGCCCAAGGGTACCAGACAGTGACAGCCTGTGATGGTGAAGATGCAATCCAAAAACTTCAGAACAGTTCCTTTGCCCTGGTGCTCCTCGATATTAACATGCCCAAGAAGAACGGATTGGAGGTATTGAAGTATATCCGCGAGCAGGGCATGTCAACGCACGTGATCATGTTGACCGGACGGCTCGGTTACTCGGTCGGATCGGAGAGCATGAAACTCGGCGCCGACGAGTTTATTACCAAGCCGTTCGACCTGAATTACCTGGACCTTGCGATCAAGAGGATCCTTCAAGTCTAACAGGATGTTGAAAATGGTACTGCGATCTCGCGAAATGTGAGAGTGTTTTTCAACAACCTACTAGAGCATGAGGCCCCTGTAACAATCGAGGGAGCATCCTGCAGATGCTCCCTTTTCTATTTCTCGACCGATCATGGATACGTACAAAGAACTCCTCCAGCAAGCATTGCGCACTGTACCCCCCGCACCTGATCAATCCCGGGATGCGTGTACAACTCCATCCGGGCGTCGCTGTTCCCTCTGCAGTGCGTCACGCATGTCCTACGAGTCGGAACTTCCGGCAAAGCGTGACGCAATCCAGCAGTTCTGGGCCCAGCAATATCCGGCTTCATTGCTGCAACCTCTGCTTGCATCGCCCCCCGGACGCATGTACCGCTCCATTTCAAAACGCAAACTGTTTGTACAGGGGCGGGAGGCTGTTCTCGGGTTGATTGATCCTGACGAGGTGGAAACAGGTGGCATCCTGCAGGTGAACGCATGTGCCATTGAACCCACATCGCACCAGGATGTGTACCGACGGGTCCTGGGAGTGATGTCATCCCCCGCTTTGCGCACACTGTTTTCGGTCTTGCGTTATCTCATTGTGCGCGGAGATGACAGGAACACACTGGTGCTTCTCAGCGTGTCCGGGTCCTCCCCTTCTCTCTTGAAATCGGCAAACGCACTTTCCAAAATCCTCACTGCAGCCCCATCAACGGTGCGGGGAGTGTATCTGCACGAAGACGAAAGTGATGGACGGTATTATCTTGGCTCCGGCGATCCGGCTGGGCGCACTACATTGCGCAAACTGTATGGAGTGCAGGGACTACAGCACGAGGTAGGCGGCAAGCGGTTCTTCTATCCCCCCGCATCATTCTCCCAGGTGAATCATTCAGCACTCACGGTGCTCACAGAAACAGTCCGCACGCTGCTCCAGCCCGATCCTGAGGGAACGCTTCTCGACCTGTACTGCGGCTACGGGTTGTTCGGATTGCTCTTCGCCGGATCGTTCAAGCATGTTCTGGGAGCAGACATCTCCCCCGATTCAATCAGCGCCGCCAAGGACAATGCCTTGCGTCAGGCCGCACATAACGCACGGTTCGTCCGGAGTTCACTGGATGAAGACTCCGTTGAGACGCTGCTGCGCCGCTGCCGGCCACCGCTTTCCGTCATCTTGGATCCGCCGCGCCGCGGAACGGCTGAAGGGATTCTTCCGCTCCTTGCCGCATATTCTCCCTCGCGTGTTGTGCATCTCTTCTGCAATATCGAGCGGATGCCGGAAGAGCTCAAACAGTGGGAACAAGAAGGATACCGTGTGGAAACCGCAGTCCCCATCGACATGTTTCCGGGAACCGCCGCGCTGGAAGTAGTAGTAGGCTTGACGCGCCGGTTGTGACGTACTTCAGTGGCGTACCGTGGAAAGCGATTCAAACGGCACATCGAGAATCGGATAGCGCGCCCAATCGCGGTAGTCGAAATGCCACCATTCCGACGGCTCAATGGAAAACCCCTCCGCCACCATCGCCGTGCGCAGGAGAGCGCGCGTTCTTCGCTGTTCGGCAGTCCCCCCCTGATAATTACTGGCGGCCCGGTCGCTGAACTCGTCATACGGGCTGGGCATTTCCACTTCCCGTCCGGTGTTCAGATCGTACAGCGAAAGATCCACCGCGCATCCGCGATTATGCTTTGATCCTTTCGATGGAGATGCCACGAACTTGCGCTTCTGAGGCGGTGTCTCATCCCAGAATTTCTTGGTCACCGCCCACGGACGATACCCATCAAACAGCAGAACGCCGTACCCCACTTTTTTCAGGGCCTGATGAATCCGCACAAGAGCCATCGCCGCCGGATGCTGAAGGAATGCGCGTGGCCCGGAATACATCGGGCGGCCCATGAAATTGTTCGCCGTTGCATACCGGATGTCCAGATGAATAGTGGAATCCAGCCTGACCACCTCCACGAGATCTCTTGCCTCACGGATATCGCGAACTATGGTCTGACCGTGGCCACCGGCGACGGAGAGCCCCATGCAGAGCAGTACAATGACACTGCGACCACCGCGGATCGTGCACCGTGTCATATCTGCTGTTTCTCCCATTTCATCAGGGCCACCTCGCACTGTACGTAGAACTCTTTGGTGTCTGACGGGTGCAGACTCAGCACGCGGCTGTGCAACGCAGTGTTGTACCATGGGAGGAAGAGCCGCAGGATTGCGGCTCCCGAGTTCAGCCGAATATGTATATCCGCCCCCCCGCTGCCAACACCAAACGAATAGGGCGGGAGGATATTGGCAAGAACTCCCTTCAACCATGAACGCAACGTAAGCGATTCGGCGGCATCCAAACTTCCGAAGGGATCCAGGAGACGGTACTTCAACGGTCGCAACGCATTGGTCTTCTCATCCCAGAGGCGGAGCCGTTTGATCTCGGAGAAGTGTATTGATAACGATGTCTTGTCTTTAAAGATGACGCGGATACGGTCTTCCATCAGATCGTAGAGTCTCGGCCGGCCCCGAAGGAATGGCACAACACCGAGATACCAAAGAGTAAGCGTGTACCACACCAGGAGCAAACTCGCCAGGGCACCTACCACAATCTGCGTCACCGCATCCTCACTCTGCGCGCTGCCCACAATACGAATCAACCCGAAAATTGGCAGAATCGGAACAAGCATCGCCAGGAGAGGCGGCAGAATCGCTTTGACTGTTGCCCCGGGGCCTGCACGGGCACTTGCAGATTGATAGAGCTTTTTGACGGCAAGCTCCTTTCGTTCGAAGAAGTTCTCTGATTCCTCGCGCGAGAACATCTGCCGGGCCTTGTGTCCCGATCGGCTCAAATACTCCGCGGCCTTATCCCAGAGTTCAGCCTTTTCGTAGTGGTATGCGAGGATCTCATAGTACTCCATCAAACGGTCCGCATAAAGCTGTTCAATGGCACGCGCGATGGATGCGTGCAGTTCCCTCCGTTTATTCACCAGCATCGTATTGTAGGCCACTTCCTGGATCAGGAAGTGCTTGAAGAGATACTCAAATTCGCGCGCCTCCTCCTTCTCAAGGATGAGCTCCAGTGATCGGAGTTCCGTGAGCGACGGAGCCAGGTCACTCTTCGCTCCCACAACACGCTCCAGAAGTGGTCGGGAAAACTCCCGTCCGATGGCGGATGCCCCGAAGAGAATCTCCTTGATATTGTCCTGCAGCCGATCGATGCGGGCCATGATAATGCCCTGAATCGTGCTGGGCACGACTGCTTCAATATTGTCCGTAAGCAAAAATGCTTTGTGATCCTTCACCGCTATCACCCGCTTATCCAGAAGGGTCTTGATGATCTCCTGAATGAAGAAGGGATTACCTTCGGAGCGGCGGAGGATGAAATCTTCCACGTCCAGAGGGACACTTTCGGCATTGAGACGGAACAGGATGAGACGTCGGGCGTCATCACTGCTGAGCCGGTTCAAATCCAGCAACGTTCCACCATCAGCCAGGACTGTCGACTGGCGGTATTCGTTCCGGAAGGTAAGGACGAACAACGAGCGAACACTTTCTCCCGACTGGAAGAACACAAACTCCAGCAGCTCCTGTGAGAAGCGGTCGATCCAATGCAGATCTTCAAGGATGAAAACCATCGGACGTCGTGCCGACACGGCGCCGAGCAATGCACCCACCGCCTGGAAGATGCGTTGCTTGCGCACTTTCTCATCAAGAAGCATGATTTCTTCAAACCTGATGGAGAGCAGCGTCGCAACGTACGGGAGGTGTTGTTGAAGACCGAGGGGAATCAGGGTGACATCCAGCCGCTCGCGGATGTGTGCTTCCGACGCATCCGGACGCACCTTCAGCAGCTTCTTCAGGAGGACTGTCCAGACGTAGTACGGTGTCGCAGTTTCGAAGCTCGAGCACGCACCTTCCACAGAAAACAGACCTTTTTGATAGGCCATCTTCACCAATTCGGCCTTCAATCGTGTTTTGCCGACTCCCGGCTCTCCGCGGACTCCCAGCCGGACGTGATCCTTGTGCAGAACGGCTTCAAGCGCGCGGGTGATGGTCTCCAGTTCCCCCAACCGTCCAACGAAATTGTCCTGACCCATCACCGTCACACGACGCTCGGCTTCATTCTTGATCGACAGGAGGTGGTAGACCTGGACGGGCGTCGGTTTGCCACGGAGAGTTGTGCTGACGGGTCCCTCAGCGTTGATGATATCGGCGACAAGTTTGTATGTATCGGCGGAGAGATAGACCTGACCGCGGGGTGCGATTTCCACAAGGCGTGATGCGAGGTTCACCGTGTCGCCAATGACCGAGTAGTCCATCCGGAGGTCGCTGCCGACATTCCCGGCGATCACCATACCGCTGTGAAGTCCGACGTGAAACCCCAGCGGGCCGGGGAGGTCACTTCCTCGCGCGGCGTTAAAGCGCTCGATATCCGCCACCATCTCGACGGCACAGCGCACTGCACGTTCAGGATCGTTTTCGTGGGCAAGGGGAGCGCCGAAGATCGCCATGATCCCGTCGCCGATGAACTTGTCGATTGCTCCTTCGTATTTGAGAACGATGGAGATCAGTCCGGAGAAACAGTCGTTCAGAATCGCCGAAACATCCTCGGGGTCCATTCGCTCTGAAAGCGCGGTGAAGCCCGTGACATCAGCAAACACAATAGTCACCAGGCGACGTTCGCTTTCGATCTTCTTGCCGGCGGCGAGAATGCGTTCGGCAAGATCGCGCGGGATGTAATTGCGAAGAAGTGTGAGCCCATCCAGGGACGGGCGACGGGGAGCGGGAGTGCCCTCAAGGGTCGTTCCGCAATAGAGGCAGAAGTGTGAATCCTCGGGGATATCCCGCGCGCAAACGGGACACTGCATGGCGCGCCTACTTGAAGCTCGCGACGGCCTCCTTCATGGTATCATGGACCTCGAACACGAGCGTCAGCTTGGTAATCACAAAGATGTTCTGGATATTCTTGTTGATGCCGCTGAGCTTGATCTGCCAGTTGCGGCGTGCGTAGGTGGTTTGTGCGGACACCAGCACGCCGATTGCCGTACTGTTGAGATAGGTCACCCCGCTGAGGTCGATCAGCAGTTTCTCGTATCCGCGATCTACAAAACCTGCCACTGCCTGACGCAGCTCGACGGTCTCATCGCCACCCATCAATGAGCCCTTTGCTTCGATCAAGCCGATGCCGCCTTCCGGCAGCGTAGAGGTTTTGATTGACATGGGGCCTCCGCATTGTATGGAACGTTGCATGATACAAGCAATACGGGACATTGTCAAGACGATCCCTCTCCCTTGTATTTTTCTCCCAAAGGTGGGATATTAAACATTCGGGCCAACAACGCAGCGCAGTTTCCGAGGACCTTTCATGCAACAAGGGGCCGACCACGAACAGAAACCCGCCCAGACGACGTCACAGCCAGACGGTACCGCCAACGCAGGCAAGGCTGCCGGCCCGGCGGGCCGGCGCCATGGATCCCGTCATGCACGGAAAAAGCGTCGCCCCGATCAATCATCAGAATCCCGGGCCGCTTCTTCCTCCTCTGTCGACCCTGCACTCTATATCAACCGCGAGCTGAGCTGGCTGGAATTCAACCAGCGCGTCCTTGATGAGGCGTACGATCAGCGCCATCCCCTTCTGGAACGCATCAAATTTCTTTCGATTGTCAGCTCGAACCTGGATGAGTTCTTCATGATCCGCGTCGCCGCCATCAAAGACCAGATCGAGGCTGATGTTTCGGATCATTCCCCCGACGGACGAACGCCCGCCCAGCAACTCGCTGCTGTTCACGAGCGGGTCTCACACATGCTCCCCGCAATGAGCGACTGCTTCTGGCATGAGCTGCACCCGCTCCTGGCAAAGGCCGGCATCTCCCTGCTCGCAATGCATGAAGTCACCGGAGAAGAGCAGGGAGAACTCCGCGAAATGTTCGCCCGGGAAATCTTCCCCGTGCTGACNNGAGCGTTTTGCCCGGGTGAAGGTCCCGGATGTCCTTCCGCGCCTTGTCCCCTTACCCGGCAACGAGCGCCCCGGTGCAGCCTCGCGGTTCGTCTGGCTGGAGGATCTCATCGCCGACAATCTGGAGATGTTGTTTCCGGG
>PMMO01000061.1 GCA_003162215.1 Ignavibacteriota bacterium | reverse complement strand
CGCACGATGATGCTCTTGAACGGATTCTTGACGGGCGGGAGGACGCCGAGATCCTGTGCGACCTGCCTGGCAGTCGGGCTGAGCTGATCGAAGTTAAGGTTGAATCGCGCCAGCGGTCCCACCTGGTAGGCGCCGACCCCCTTCTGTATGGAGTGCAACGCATTTGCGTGAGGGATATGCCGCTCTTCAAAGTGGAACTCGTACTCGCGGATCGCAATATCCAGTCCGCGGGTCGACACGAAACGGCCGCCGTTGAATGGGTACTCGTCGGGATGATGCAACGCGACAAATTCGTAGTCCTGTTCCAGATCGGGGAATTCAAACGTCGCGACAAGTTTGGCGGTGTCAACTGCGCGATCGCGCGCCCACTGCAAATCATTCACAAGCGCCCGGAGATCCTTCTTGCGCGGCACCCGGTAGAATCCGCCCACCTTCACGTTGATGGGATGGATTTCCCTGCCGCCGATAATGCGCACCAGCTCGTTGCCGATTTTCTTCATCCGCAGCGCGGTCTTCACCACCTCGGGCTTGTCCTTTGCGAGCAACAGCACATCGTCATACCCCAGAAAGTCCGGCGCATGGAGCATATAGACATGCAGAACGTGGCTCTCGATCCATTCGCCGCAGTAGATGAGACGACGCAGGGCACGGAGCTGACCGCCGACGGTGACTTCAAATGCGTCTTCGATGGCATGCACTGCGCTCATCTGGTAGGCAACAGGACAGATGCCGCAAATGCGGGCGGTGATATCGGGCGCCTCGGAGTAGTCACGCCCGCGGAGGAACGCTTCGAAGAAGCGCGGCGGTTCGTAGATGCGGAATTTCACATCGGCAACCTTGCCATCGCTGATCTTGATGAACACACCCCCCTCCCCTTCGACGCGGGCGAGCGTATCGACCTTGATCACTCTGTTATTCATGGGCTTCACTCTCTTTCCGGAACGCCTCAGCGTACGCATTGAACCCGCGGAACAGCAGCATGATGTCGCGACGTGACTGACCGAGTTCGTCCAGATGTTTGCTCAATGCGGGCGGATTCGGATTGTCCATCGGGCCGTAACACCCGAAACAGCCGCGGTCGAATGTGGGGCAGAGCGCGTCGCAGCCGGCCTGCGTGACAGGTCCGAGACATGCCGTGCCTTTCGCCACCATCACACAGACGGTACCGCGCAGTTTGCACTCGACACACACCGCGTGCGTCGGCACGGTCGGCTTCCGCTTGTTGAGGTAGGCGTTCACCACTTCCAGCAGCTGGTACTTGTTGATGGGACAGCCGCGGAGCTCGAAATCCACGTGCACGTAGGAGCCGATCGGCATCGATCGGTCCAGGGTGGAAATGTGCTCGGGTGAAGCATACACCAGGCGCGTGAAATCTTTCACGTCCTTCCAGTTCCGGAGAGCCTGGATCCCGCCGGCGGTGGCACACGCGCCGATCGTGATCAGCACACGGCACATCTTCCGGATCCCGCGGATGCGTTCCACATCATGAGGAGTCGTGATGCTGCCCTCGACGAGTCCGATGTCATACGGCCCTTTGAGCATCCTGCGGCTTGCTTCGGGGAAGTTCGCAATGTCCACTGCGGCCGCAACGGCCAGGAGTTCATCTTCGGCATCGAGCAGGGAGAGCTGACAACCGTCGCAGGAGGCGAACTTNNGTCGGCCCCATCTGGCAGTGGCCACAGAAGCCGACGGCGCACTTCATGTTCCGTTCCATGGAGAGGTAGATTTGTGTCTGCGGCACGCCACGGCGCTCGAGCTCGTCGATCGTGTACCTCATCATGATTTCCGGTCCGCAGACATAGGCCACCGTTGCCCGGGCATCCAGTTTGATGTATTGAAAGAGCGAGGTGACAACGCCGATGTGCCCTTTCCAGGAAGAGTCCCCGCGGTCAACGGTCACCAGTACCTCAACGTTGAAGTCATTCGCCCATTTTTCAAGTTCGACGCGATAGAGCAAATCCAGGGGGCTGCGACCGCCGTAGAGTAATATCACGCGCCCGTAGTCATCGCGGTTCTTGAGAAGAGTGTACAGGATGGGACGGAGCGGCGCCAGGCCGATCCCNNTCGATCGGCCAGCTCGACCCGTAAGGGCCGCGGATGCCGATGATGTCTCCACGCTTCTTTTGCGCAAGCGAAGTTGTGACGAGTCCCACGCGGTGAATTGTATGATCAAGTGTGCTCGCACGCGCGGGATCGGAGCTGATCGACACTGCCGCCTCGCCGGTGCCGTACACATAGATCATGTTGAACTGACCGGGCAGGAAATGAAATCCCTCTCCCAGCGCACTCATGTCCAGCGTCAGCGTGAAGGTATCGTCGTTCTCCCAGATGATGCGGCGCACGGTCACCGGCTGGGTCACCATAGGATCAAGAACGTTGTCCAGCAGAGCGTTGGTCTTGCGTGTCATTGCGCCACTCCGGATTGAGGCATTCCGTAGACATCGAGCAGCTGCAGACGCGTGGCTTCGAGCCGGCGTTCCATCACCTGGGAGAGGCGTTTGAGCATCTCGTAGCCGAAGTGCGGATCCCTCTCGCACTTGTTGCGCAAACACTCGCCGTCCAGCGCAATGGCGCGTGTCTCGAGAACCACCACGCCGGTGAAATGCCAGCGGTACGGCGAGATGAGCCATGACCAACCCAGGATTTCGCCCGGGCCGACCGTCTGGATGCGCAAGTCCCCTTTTCCGGTGACCTGCATCTCGAGTGCGACGCGGCCCGACCGGATGAGATAAAACTTGTTCGCCGTCTGGCCCTCGTGCATGATCATCGCCCCTTCGGCGAACCGCACGTTCGTTGCGCAGCCAACCAGCGTTTGCATGTGCTCGTGGGCGAGGCCCGCAAGGAACGGATGCTGCTGCAGCAATTCACTGAGATCGTCTTTTTCCATGGCATGACTCCTGTCCAAAAGTTGGTGTCATACTGCTGCCACTCATTGTGGACCCTACTTTGCAGCCGTTGTACCGGATTCGCGGATTGCCGCAGCTTCCGCGGTGATGTCAATACCCACCGGGCACCAGGTGATGCAGCGCCCGCACCCGACGCACCCAAAATCACCAAACTGCTCAACCCAGTTGCCGAGCTTGTGGGTGAGCCATTGACGGTAGCGCGTGCGGGTCGACATGCGGATGTTGCCGCCGGCCACCTTTGTGAAGTCGGTGGTGAAACAGGAATCCCACCGCCGCCAGCGCTCGGCGCGATCGCCTGCGAGATCCGTCAGATCCTCCACGGTGGAGCAGAAACATGTGGGACACACCATCGTGCAGTTGGCACAGGCCAGACAGCGCTTCGCGACATCATCCCAATGGGCGTGTTCGAAGTTGTCGGTGAGGAGTTGCGGAAGATTGTGCGTGTCCAGTGTTCGTCCCATCTCTTCGGCAGCCGTCTTCCACAGCGCGCGTGCACGGTCGATTTCCTGCTGCTCGGCATCACGGTGCGGGATCTCGGTCAACACCGCCTTGCCATTCTTGCTTCCCACTTCGACAAGAAAGTGATGAACGCCATCGTACATGATTTCCGTGAGCGCAAGATCGAATCCCTGGGTTGCATGCGGTCCAGTGTTCATGGACGCGCAGAAGCAGGTTCCTCCGACCCTGACGCAATTCACCGCAACGAGAAACGTCTCCTTGCGGAGCGCAGTATAAAGCCGGTCGGCATACTGTCCGGTCATGAACACCTGGTCCTGCAGGGAGATTGCCTGCAATTCGCACGGGCGTACACCGAGGAATGCATACCGGGGGGAAGGAGTGTCGGCAGGAGATTCTACTTCAAAGCCCTTGCCCGAGCGCTTCGCAGCAAACAGGCGCAACCGGGAGGGGAACAAGTACTTCTTCCAGGAATGCGGACCGACAACATAGGCAAACAGCGCATCATCATCCCGTCGCGTGATGGAATAGTGCGATGGTTCCTGGTTGTCGGACCATCCGCGCGGAAGATCGTCCATCGACGTGATGGCGTCCAACATGATCGACCCGTCCCTTACGGTCGGGCCTACCACCGTGAAGCCTTTGGCTTGCAGCACCGTGATCAGTCCCTGTAATGCGCTTGGTTCGAGGATGAACATTCAGGTGCCTCTGGCGATAAGTATGTAGAAGAGCTGAAGAGTGGTTACAGTGAATGTGGGGCAGAAGTTGTGCCAGCTTAACCGTCAAGGCAGGTAGGAAAAACGCCACAAACGGCAATGGGAAGCGGCTCTTTTCGCAGGGATGAGAAGATACGAATGCCGGGTTCCTAGTAATGCAAAAATGGGGAGAGTGTAGAGATATGCAACAAACAGATCCCAAAAATGATTATCCGTGGTACATGGATAATGGTTAGTCATTCGGGGTCAGACACCAAGTGCTCCGATTGACCATAGTCAATTGACTATTGACTATGGACTTACACCTACTTTCGGGCATAGCTCGTTCACCGAACAAACCTCGCACTTCGGTTTGCGGGCATTACAGGTCTTCCGGCCATGAAGTATCAAGAGCGATCCGACATCGATCCACGCCTTTCGCGGGAAGACTTCCATGAGATCACTTTCGATCTTCTCGGCAGTCTTCTCCGCAGAGAATCCCATACGCTGCGAAAGCCGAAACACATGCGTGTCGACCACGACGCCCGAGACAATGCCGAACGCCTGACCCAGAACGACATTCGCGGTCTTGCGGCCTACCCCCGGCAGCGTCACCATCTCCTCCATCGTCTGCGGCACTTTGCCGCCGAACCGTTCAACGAGAGCCTGTGAACACCCGACAATGTTCCTGGCCTTCATCCTGAAAAAGCCCGTCGATTTGATTTCCGCCTCCAGCTCGTGAATGTCCGCGGCGGCAAAGTCCACAGGCAATGCATAGCGTACAAAGAGCCCCGGCGTCACCATGTTGACACGCTGATCCGTGCATTGTGCGGAAAGGATCGTGGCGATCAGCAGCTGAAACGGATCAGCATGCAAGAGCGCAGTCTTCGCCCGGGGGAACTCCTTCCGCATCCTCCGCAGAATCTCCATTGCATGTTCCCGGCGGGCTTCCGGTGTTTCACTGCGCCGGCTCATGGCTTCCCCAGCAAACTGAACTGCATGCGGGATGGAGCATAATTCGGATCGGGGATCAGCAACCGCTCGATCACCTCCCCGTTGAGGATTGTCCGGTCGACGATCTCCTGCACGTCTGCGACTTTCACGCGGCCGTACCAGATTCCCTCAGGATAGATGACCATCGAAATGCCGTGGGCACAGGCGTCCAGGCAGCCGGCATTATTCACGCGAACACGGTTTTTCAAACCGCGTTCATGCAGAAGTGATTTCATTGCATCGCGAACTTCCGCTGATCCCTTTTCGAGGCAGCATCCCTTCGGGTGCCCTTTCGGGCGTTCGTTGATGCATACAAAGACATGACGATCGTATCTACTCATAGCCCCAGTACGTTGTTGTGATTGTGACATCGCCCTGAATGCGGGCAAGGCACGCCACCCGCTCATTGGCTTTGAACTCCTTGTCCCGCATCACCCGCTGTTCAAGCGTGTCCGGCGGCGCAAGATTGTCGGCGCCCTCTACTACTGAAACTCTGCACCATCCGCACATTCCGTCGCCGCTGCATGACTGTCCCAGAGGCACTTCGCACTGAATCGCTGCGGCCAGAATGGTTGCTCCTGCCCGGATCTCCTTCTCCTTCCCCAGCGGAACGAATCGCACGCGCGGCATCGTCATGTCACAGGACAACCGACGTGACCATTACCTCTCCCAGCACTGCCGAGGCATCGATACGCAGCCGCGACGAGGCCGTGTCGTATCCCGCCGACGCCCATTCGCTCGCGGGAAGTATCCCGCCCCTTTTTTGCCCGTTGAGAGTCACGGACCCAAGGACCGTATCTGCTTTCGCCATCACGGCCATCGATGCCGGCACCAGAATCTGCACCCTTCCCAAAACAGTTTGAACCTTCAGGAAGTATTCTCCGGCTCCGGCGTTCGCTCCGGTGAGGTCCACGAGACACCTGCCGAAGACCGTGGACACGTCCCCACCTTTGAAATCGGATGAGTGGACGTTGATCGTGACATCGCCGAAGACAGTGGATTCCGACAGCATGTCCGCGCTGCTCGAAACCGTGCGGTCCCCTGCAACGCCCACTAAAGGCACATAGTGATCGACCCGGGGCTGTCTCCTCCTGAGAATAATCCATACTCCGAAACCCACGAGGAAAAGGGGCCAGTAGGTTCTGAAAATCTCGCTGAAGTTCATTACATCCAGCTTGTCAAGCAACATGAGGACACCGAGCACGACAAGAATTATCCCCCACCACACGTGTGCATTATACTTCATAGGCCGTTCATCTCCTTGTTGATGCAAATGACTTGAGCACATCGTCGACAGTCCCCGCATTGATCACATCCTGTTTGCGGAGCCACCCTTTCCGCGCAATCCCCACTCCGTACGCAACATCGTTGAGTCCTTCAACGGAATGCGCGTCGGGATTAATCGCGATACCCACACCCTTGTCGCGCGCGTACTTGCAGAGTCGCCAGTCAAGATCGAGCCGCATGGGGTGTGCGTTGATCTCAACGAACTTGCCGTACTCCGCCGCAGCGTCAATGACTTTTGTCATGTTGACGGGATAGGGATCGCGGGACAGGAGCAACCGCCCTGTGGGATGGCCCAGCATCGTGACGTACTTGTTTTTCAGTCCCTTGACGATCCTGCGTGTCATCTCGTCTTCCGACTTCGAGAAACTGCTGTGTATCGAGATCACCACATAGTCGAACAGCGCCAGCACCTTGTCGGGATAGTCAAGCGTTCCGTCCGGAAGGATGTCGCACTCCGTTCCTTTGAAAATCCGGAAGTTCTTCGCACCGGCATTCAGCGCATCGATCTCTTANNCTTTGCTGTGATCGGCGATCCCCAGATAGCTCCAACCCTTTTTACGTGCCGACTCCGCCATTTGTTCGATGGTATTCACGCCATCGCTGTATGTGGAGTGGCAATGGAACGTCCCTTTGATGTCCTTTTCATCAATAAGCACAGGAATCTGATCGTTTTCAGCTGCCTCGAACTCGCCGTTATTTTCCCGGAGCTCGGGCGGGACGTACGCGAGTCCGAGAGCCTTATAGATGTCTGATTCATCATTGCATACCGGCAGCCGGTCCGGTTTCCGCCCCGCCTCAGCCTCCGCCAGTTTTGATAGCGCGTATTCGTTCAAACTCCATCCGTGGCGGCGCGCACGCAAGCGCATTTCCACGTTGTGCTCTTTGCTCCCCGTGAAGTAGTTCAACGCGAAAGGAAATTCTTCATCGCGTACGATGCGCAGGTCACAATGGATACCCTGCTTCAACATCACGCTGGATTTGGTGTCGCCTTTCGCAATGATTGATTGCACATCCGGATGCGTCGTGAAGCGGTCCATCAAACCCGCCCGCGGTTTTTCATGCGCGCTGACCAGAAGGTCGATATCGCCCACCACCTCTTTGCACCTGCGCAGGCTTCCGGCCACTTCAGCGCGCACCACTCCCCGTTCCTTGCGCAATGCATCCAGCATGGCCCGTGCGGCTTCTGCGGCAACAGGATAGAGCGACTTGTCGGCGTGACTGCGGACCGTCTGAATGCCCTTCAGGATGTTCTCTTCGGTCTTTTTACCAAAGCCTCCCAGCGAAGCCAGCCGCCCTCCTCTGGCGGCTCTCTCCAGTTCATCAACACCGATGATCTGGAGTTTCTCGAACAGGATTTTCACTTTCTTCGGACCGAGCCCCTGAATCTGCAGCATCTGCAGAACGCCTTCGGGCACGCCGCTGCGCAGCTCTTTGTGTTCCTGCGACGACCCGTGTTGCACCAATTCCGTGATGATCCGGGCGATGCTCTCGCCGATACCCTTCACCTCACGCAGCGTGCCGGCCGCGACGATGGTTTCCACATCTCCCGGCAATCCTTCAATGGCACGTGCGGCATTATGGAACGCACGCGATTTGAAGGGA
The DNA here is from genome assembly GCA_003162215.1 of Ignavibacteriota bacterium. Classification (GTDB taxonomy): domain Bacteria; phylum Bacteroidota; class Ignavibacteria; order UBA10030; family UBA6906; genus Fen-1255. The sequence goes on along the minus strand of PMMO01000061.1, from coordinate 3,854 downwards.
TTTGCCCCCTGGAGTTCCAGAAGAGTTCCCATCTCTTCGAGGATGTCGGAAATTTCTTTTTTGTTCATTGTGGCGTGCAACTCCTGATGAAATGGCGCACAACTTCGCTTCCCTTCCGCAGCGTGCGCTGCTGCGTCGCGAAATCCACGTGATAGAGGCCGAAGCGTTTCGAGTACCCGTGCGCCCACTCAAAATTGTCGAGCAGGGACCAACAGAAATATCCCCGCACGTCAACGCCGGACTCCCGGGCTTCAGCAAGCACACGGAGATGATCCCGGAAAAATCCGGGCCGCTTTGCATCGCTGTCGTCAGCAAGTCCGTTTTCGGTCACGAGAATCGGTTTTTGTGTCCACGCGGCAACCATCCGCAGCGCTTCATCAAACCCTTCAGGGTAGATTTCCCATCCCATGTCCGTTAAACGGTCAGCTGGGGCGTGCGGCACCTGCCTGACATTTCCCGTTTCGCCCAATGTGAAGCGGAGGTGGAAGCGCGTGTAATAGTTCAGCCCGACAAAATCGAATGCGTCCGGTTGCATCCCTTTCAAGCGTTCACGAACCATGAAAGGGAAATGGAAATCCAGTTCACCATGAACGAGATAGCGGAAGATTTCCGTGTTCAAGTTCTTGTGTGCAAGCCACGCCGCGATGATGTCCATCGGATGCAACCTGCGGGCCGGCTCGTAGATGAAAATATTCGTCGCAAGCCCGATCTGCGGCGATGCATTGAGCTCTTTGCACGCTTCGTACATGCGCGTATGCGCACGCATCATGTTCCCGAGAACAATGCCTGCGTTCGCGAGGTTATGTTCCGCCGGCGGGAACTCCCCGGTCACGTAGCCGTTCACCGCATACACCGCGGGCTCGTTGATCGTGCACCACCAGGGCACGCGATCGGCAAGCCGTTCGTACACTTTCCGGCTGAAACGCGCAAGCACTTCCGGAGAGTTTTTGAGGAGAAAACCGCCACGCCGCTCGAACCAGAGAGGGTTGGTGAAATGGTGAAGCGTTACCATCGGCACGATCCCTGCCTCGAGCAACGCATTTACTACTTCCTCATAATGCGCCAGCGCCGATTCGTCAAAAACATCTTCTTCGGGCTCGATCTTGCTCCATTCCACCGAGAAACGGTACGCATTCAGCCCCATCTCTCTCAACAACCGTATATCTTCCCGGAAACGTTCCCAGTGCCGGCACGCTGGTCCTGCCTTCTGACCGCCGGCGATGCGCGGGCGTCCGGCTGCATCATTCGAAGACTCAAAGGCGAACCAGTTGTTGTTGGTGCATCCCCCTTCCACCTGGTGTGCGGAGGTCGCGGCACCCCAGAGAAAGCTTTGGGGAAACGTTTCCGGCGGTTCCCTCTTCACAGATACCGCATCGCTTGTGCATTCTTCTCCAACTCGTCCCTGAACTCCGGTGCAGCGATGTTGATTAACGCACGTGCCCTCTGCCTCACGTTCTTTGCGTACAATTCTGCAACACCGTGTTCGGTGACGACAAAACGGACATGATTGCGCGTCGTCATCACGCCGCCGCCGGGCTTGATGGTTGCGACAATCTTGCTCACCGTCTGCCCCTTCACATGAGCGACGGAAGGAAGTGCAATGATGGGGACACCTCCCTGACTCCGCGACGCCCCGTAGATGAAGTCCACCTGGCCGCCGACCCCGCTGTAGAAACGCGGGCCGATGCTATCGGAACAGACCTGCCCCGTGAGATCCACTTCNNTCGTTGACGTATTCCGTCGGGTGGAGTTCAACAACAGGGTTGTCGTTGACAAAAGAGTAGAGGCGGTTTGTGCCGAGGAGGAACCCCGCGACCATCTTTCCGGGATGCAGAGTCTTCATCTCCCCGTCGACAACCCCCCGTTCCACAAGGTCGATGACGCCATCCGAGAACAGCTCGCTGTGCACGCCGAGATGCTTGTGATTTGTGAGTTGGCGGAGTATGGCATCGGGAATCCCGCCGATGCCCATCTGCAGCGTNNTGAGACCAGCGATATGTTTGGCGATCTGCTGGGCAAGCGGCGAGGGGTCGCCCATTGCCGTATCCGGCAGCCGGTAATCCACCGGCACTACATAGTTTATTTTTGAGATGTGGATGAACGCATCACCCAGTGTCCGCGGCATGTGCGGATTTACTTCCGCGATCACGATCCTGGCTGATTGTGCCGCGGCCTTTGTCACCCCCACCTCCACGCCAAATGAACAGAACCCGTGTTCATCGGGAGGCGTAACATGGATCAACGCCACATCCACGGGAAGGTTGCGATTCTTGAACAGGAGAGGAATCTCGGAGAGGAAGCACGGAGTGAAATCCGCCCTTCCCTCGTTCACGGCCAGACGAACATCATCGCTGATAAAAAGAGTGTTCACACGTATGTGACCCGCCATCCCGGGTGCGACGTAGTCCGATTTCCCTATCGTGAGCACCTGAACAACTTCCACGTCACGAAGAGACTTGGCATGCACCACAAATGCGGACATGATTTTCTGTGGAACCGAGGCGTTCCCGGTCAGGAACACACGGCTGCCCGACTGAATCGCCAGGACGGCATCTTCAGGCGTCACTGTGCGTTCGCGGAGAAGATCCAACCAGCTCATAGTGCAACCCCCTTCATGCCCAGATAGGATGCGAGGGTGGGGTTCACGACCTGGCCGTTATGAACCATCACACCGCGCTTCAGGGCCGGCAGGACGTTTATGGCGTGTTCCAGACCATGCAGCGCAATCTCCTGCATGAATGGCCATGCCGCGTTGTTGAACGCGTGTGTTGCCGTTCGTGCCACGACCGACGTCATGTTCGGAACGCAGTAGTGGATCACATTTTCTTCGATGTACGTCGGATCCCGGTGTGTCGTCAGGCGGCTCGTCTCAATGCAACCCCCCTGATCGATGGAGGCATCAATGATGACAGAACGGGCTTTCATCCGTTTGACCAGGTCACGCGTAACAACAATCGGTGTCCGTGCACCGGGCACGAGGATGCCGCCCACAAGGACATCCGCAAATCTCGTCACTTTCACTATGTTGAAGGGGTGGGAGACCATCGTGACCAGGCGACCATACATTCCTTGCGCTTCGTCGAGCGCCTGGAGCTTGGACAGGTCTTTGTCAAGCACATACACGCTCGCACCTGAACGGAGGAATGCGTCCGCTGCTGCAGTGCCGAATGCTCCCGCGCCAAGTATCACAACCTCGGCAGGAGGTACTCCCGGCACGCCGCGGAGGAGAATGCCCTTGCCGCCATGATGGTTTTGCATGAACGTCGCCGCGATCAACGGTGTCATGCGGCCGGCGGCCTGGCTGAGCGGCGCCTGCACGGGAAGCGTTCCATTGTCGGCCTGCACCAGATCGTACGCAATCGCCGTAACCTTTTTCTGCAGAAGCGTGTCTATGCGCTCATGGCGCTCGATGGCGAGGTGGAGGAACCCCATCAGAATGGACCCTTCACGAAGCATCTCGATTTCCTCGATGGTCGGACGTGCGACCTTCAGGAGGAGCGATGCACGCGCAAAGAGTTCCAGTGGTGAGTAGACAATTCGTGCTCCCTCATGCTCGTAGTCGAAGTCCGAGAATCCTGCGCCGAGGCCCGCATTCTGCTCGACATAGCAGTTGTGCCCCATTGCTTTCAGCAGTCCGACTCCGGCAGGGGTCAATCCGACTCTGTATTCATCCGTACGGTGTTCCCGGGGTATCCCGATATCCATATAGCCTCCTGAGTGGTAGGGGGGGAAGTGTTCTTTTGTCAATACTTCCCTGCTCTCAAGACCTCTTCATACATCGCCAGCGCGTTTTCTGTGGGTGTATTGTCCTGCAGCATGTGAGTTGGAGAAAACGCATACCCGCCCCCCGGCAT
>PMMO01000122.1 GCA_003162215.1 Ignavibacteriota bacterium | reverse complement strand
GCCATCAGGTCGCCGGTGGGGGTATTCTGGAAGAACGCGAGATGGAGCTTCTGGATATGCGCCAAAAAATCGTTGCGGAGGTCAAACTCGATATGGCGCGACACTACAATGATCGTCTGGCGGGTGAGGAAGGTAAACGATCCCGCCACGAGTGTTAATCCCANNACGGTGAAGAGATTACTCATCACCACCGTCGCGAGCCCCCACAGCAGCAGTTTTTTGTACCGCGCGAGGTATGGACGAAGTCTGAGGAGCGGCTTCACGTATCACCCTATGATTTCGAAGCCGGTATACTTATGAAGCACACTTGGCACAATCACTTTTCCTTCCGGTGTCTGATTCTGTTCCAGCAATGCCGCCACGACGCGCGGCAATGCCAGTGCGGACCCATTGAGTGTGTGGACGAACTCCGGTTTGCCCCCGCCGCCGGGACGGTAACGTAGATTCAATCGTCGGGCCTGGTATGACTCGAAATTACTGATGGACGAGACCTCCAGCCATTTCTGCTGACCGATGGACCAGACTTCCAGGTCGTACTTTTTTGTCTGCGTAAATCCCAGGTCGCCGCTGCACATTAACAACACGTGATACTGCAGTTTGAGTTTCCTGAGCAATTGTTCCGAACATGAACGCATTTCCTCCAATGCATCATACGAGTTCCCGGGATGCACCATGTTGACCAGTTCCACCTTGTCAAATTGATGCACACGGTTCAATCCGCGCACATCTTTTCCGTATGAGCCTGCTTCTCGCCTGAAACAGGGCGTATAGGCACAGAGCTTTACCGGAAGTCGTGCCTCCTGAAGTGTTTCATCGCGGTAGAAGTTCGTGACAGGCACTTCGGCCGTAGGAACCAGATACAACGCATCGCCAGGGACAACGTACATTTGCCCTTCCTTGTCGGGAAGCTGTCCCGTTCCTGTCGCGCTGGCCGCATTGACCATGAGCGGTGGAAGCAATTCGGTGTAGCCGTTTGCGGCAGCTTCATCGAGAAAGAAGTTGATCAGAGCACGCTCCAACCGGGCGCCTTTCCCGACAAACACAGGAAAGCCGGCTCCCGTAATCTTGGTGCCACGGACGAAATCCACGATCCCCAATGACTCCAGCAATTCCCAGTGCGGCTTTGGTGCGAAGTCGATCACCGGAGGGGCTCCCCACGCGGCAATTTCTTTATTATCCGCGGGGGTCCGGCCGTCGGGTACGGATGCGTGCGGAATATTGGGAATCTGCAACATGATCACGTGCAGATGATCCTCCACCGTGCGCAGTTCACCGTCGAGCCTCTTGATTTCCTCTGCAACAAGGCGCATCTCGGCAATCACCGCCGTGGCATCTTCTTTCCGTGCCTTCATTGCTGCGACCTGTTGCGAGACGGTATTCTTCCTGCTTTTCAGTGCTTCTCCCTGCTGCAGGAGCTGGCGGCGCTGTTCGTCGAGAGCAAGCACCTCGTTCACTTTGACGGGATCTTCGCCTTTACGGGCGATACCGGCGCGAATGACATCCGGATGTTCTCGAAGAAGTTTAATGTCGAGCATATGATTGTGTGCGTTGTCGTTGGGTTGAGGGTGCCATGTCTGTCACATGTCTGTCATATGTCTGTCACATGTCTGTCATATGACAGAGTCATATGTGTACGGCGGCGGTTCAGCGTCCGTAATGCAACTGACTTTTCAGGATTTCCAGTCCGTGCTCAACGGAGGAGGGCTTGAAGCCAAGCTCCACTTCGGCTTTGAGCGTAATCAGACCTGATTTCAACGGTCGGGCCGCAGGTTGCTTCAGCGACGAGGTTTTAATGGGAACGATCAGCGACTCGTCGAGCCCGAAGACCCGCGCCAGCCGGACAGCAAATTCGTAACGGCTGATAATGTCACGACCGGCTATATGGTATACCCCTGTTTTCCCCAGCTCAACGGCGCGGAGAAGTCCGTACGCGAGATCGTCCACAAGGGTGGGATTGCCAAACTGGTCGTCGACAACGCGCACCGACTGCCGCGCCTCCAGGCTCTGCACCAGCCAGAGCGCGAAATTGGCTTTCACGCCGGGGGCCTGCCCGTACAGCACCATGGTACGGGCAACGATATACGGGATACCTGCACTGCGGAGCACATTCTCACTGGCAAGTTTTGACTTGCCATAATAACTCAGCGGTTCGGGCCGGTCGTCTTCCGTATACGGTCCGCTCTTGCCGTCGAACACATAGTCGCTGGACACATGGACCAGGACGGCATGATGCTTCTTGGCTGCCTCCGCGAGATATTCGACTCCGCTGACATTGATCTTCCAGGCAAGTTCCCGCTCCGTTTCACACGCGTCGACGTTCGTCAAAGCAGCACAATTGATGATCACCTCCGGACGAGCTTCGGCAACAAGATCGCGCACCTCTTTGTGGGAGGTGATATCCATCTGCAGATACGGGGCAGCGTCGAGCTCCCGGACCGGCGCTTCCTCAATGGAAGCGAGGGTGATGTGATACGAAGTGCCGCGGACGAGTTGCTCAGCCATCTTCTGGCCGAGGAGTCCATTGCTGCCGACAACGAGTATGCGTTGTAGTGTCGTGTCCATGTGTTAGGAAATGTCTCAGCGTCTCTGCGGTGTGCTTCTAAACTGCGCCTCTGCGGTAATGCATATCATTTGCACTTCCAGTTCAACTGGCTGGTCAGCCGCCCTTGTGCTCCGCAACGTAGCGAACAGCTTCAGTGACTGAGGCAAGAAGATCACGAGTCTTACGATAAGTAATCCAGAACGCCGCGCCAAAAACATCGCCGTGCCCGATGGCCATGCGGGGTTCACTCCCGGCCGGCACTGGGATGTCTTCCCGCATCAGCGTCTTGTGCTGACTGGTGTACAACGTGACGCCGCGTATGCCCCGGGTTACCAGCAACCCTTTCACGCCGAGTGTCATCATGTGACCCGCCGTGGCCGGTTCGGGCAACCCCTCCAGAGTCAGACCGGCAATTTCCTCTTCGTTACACTGGAGTGTGTCCACCATGAAGGCCCACCGACGCCATTCCAATAGTGGTCTGCGGACACGTTCATGACGATCGTTGACAGCGGTGGTGAGATTGTGATAGTCGAGATGAATCGGAATGCCATCATTGCGCACGGCCATCCGGATTTCATCGAGGGTCTCCAGCGTAATATCCACCCCCGAGACCATGTTGATCAGAATGCCATCGACATCGAGGTGGGGTTTGATGCGCTGAAATGGAATTGGTGGCGCGAGTTCCCGGGCGCATTCAACATAATCCCGTTCGTCCCGGAAATAGTAGTGCACGCGGTGAACCGGAACATTCTGACGGTAGAGTCCACCGGTGTCGACGGAGGGGAGCGCTGCGAAGCGAGAAAGGATTTGAGCGTACTCTTTCGTCCCCACACCGGCAACAGGGATGATACGGTCATTTCTGCCGCAGAGCGACGAGAGAGCTGCAACGGAGCGGAACAATCCCCCCGGTTCCTCCAGCTCGTTTCCTTCGGCAGGATGGAAAACGTCGAGGGAGAGGTGACCCAGAACCAGTAGTCTCATGACTCAGAACTTCGCGCCGTGAGCGCGGAAGTGTCGAAGCTTCGCAGCCACTTCGGCATCGTGAAGAGCAAGAATCTCCGCGGCCAGCACTGCTGCATTCTTTGCTCCTGCCGATCCGACGGCGACCGTGGCCACAGGAATTCCCGCCGGCATCTGCACAATGGAATACAGAGCATCGACACCGTGCAGCTCCGAACCCGCCAGCGGCACTCCGATCACGGGGAGCGTCGTCAATGCTGCCACGAACCCGGGGAGGTGCGCAGCCATGCCGGCGGCAGCAATAAACAATGTGTATCCCGATGACTCCGCTTGTTTGACAAACGTCGACGCTTCATCAGGGTTGCGGTGGGCAGAAAGCACTTTGAGATCGTACGGAATGCCGAATTTCGCAAGATAGTCCGTACATCCCTTCATCACTTCCTCATCGGATGTGCTCCCGATGAGTACGGCAACTTTTTTCATAGTCAAACACGTGCTGTATAGGGATAATTGCGTGCCTCGCACATGCGCCAGAGTGCCTGACAGGAGAACTTGTTCTGATAGAGCGCGCGACCGATGACTACCGAATCCACACCCACACTCTCCAATTCCTGAATTTTCAGGAGATCGTCCAGTCCGCCGACACCTCCCGCAGACGTTACGCGCATCCCGGTGTTCACTGCGAGTGTACGAAGCATCGCAAGGTTGACTCCGCGCAGCGTACCATCAAGATGGATATCGGTATAGACGAGACGACTGAACCCCAGCGCCTTCGCGTTCAGAGCAACAGTCATTGCCGTCAACCCCGACGATTCCGTCCAGCCGCGCGTTGCGGCAATTCCATCTATCGCATCGATGTTGAGGATGACCTTGCTTGGGCCGTACGTCTCCAGCACGCGTTTGGCTTCATCCGGATTCACAATCATCATCGTGGCAAGGCGTACGCGGTACGCGCCGAGATCGAACACCGCCCGAACATCCTCAAACGTCCGCAGACCGCCTCCAAGGGAAATCGGAATGTCGACACTCGCTATCATCCGGCGGATGGTCTCCGTATTCACCGGCCGACCTGCTTGCGCACCGTCGATGTCGGTGATATGCAACGTCTTGGCATTTTCAAGTCTGCACAGGCGCGCCATTTCGACTGCGTCGTCAGAGTAGGCAAAGCCCTCTACGCCTTGCACCATCTGGACGCAACGACCACCCTTGATGTCTATAGCAGGGAGAACGAGCAGCATGAAGTCAAAGTGCAGAATATTCCTCTGAGATTCAAGAAGAATACGGCGAGGTTTCGGTGGTGAGGTTTCGGCAGCGTTCACCAGCGAAGAGATCGAGCCTGCTACCCGGCAAACTTCTTCCTCCTGTTCCTGATATAATCCACAAAGACAAACTCCCCGAGGTGTCCGAGCGACGAGTAGTACGCCCGGCCCTGGTTGGCCTTTGTGAGCTCTTCAACGAAGTTGATCAGATAGGGATCCTGCGCCACCATGAATGTTGTGATGGGTATCTTCTCACGCCGGCACGCTACGGCTTCGTCCAGTGTTTTGTTGACGATCTTTGGATCAAGACCGAACGAGTTTTTGTACAGCTTGCCGGATGGAAGGGTGATGGCGGAGGGCTTGCCATCGGTAACCATGAAGATCTGTTTGTTCGCGCCACCCTGGCGGCGCAACAGATCCCGCGCGAGTTGCAGACCGGCACGGGTATTTGTGTGAAACGGACCCACGCTCAGAAACGGCAGCTCATTGATACTGAGAAGCTGCGCTTCATCGCCGAATGCGATCAGGGCGAGGAAATCTTTCGGAAAGCGCGTCAGGATCATCTCGGACAGCGCCAGGGCAACCTGTTTGGCCGGAGTAATGCGATCTTCCCCATACAAGATCATGCTGTGACTGATGTCGAGCATCAGCACCGTGGCGCACTGTGCCTGGTGCTCCGTCTGGTAGACTTCGAAGTCGTCTTCCTGCAGCGTGAAATCGTCAATGCCGTCACGCCGGAAGGCATTGGTGAGCGTCGCGGTGAGATCGATGTTCGTCGGCTGGTCACCGAAGGTGTACTTCTTGGTTTCGCTCAGCCGATCAACGCCTTTGCCTGTGAAGGGTGTATCATGCGCGCCGACGGGGGCTTTCTTCAGCGAGGTGAAAATTTCATTGAGCGCATCCTGCCGGATCCTCTTAATGCCCGCAGAGGTGAGTTGCATCCCGGAACGGGTGTCTTCAACGAGGCCCATCTCACGGAGCTTATCGATGAGGTCATCCATCGAAAGTTCTTCATTGAGCAGTCCGTACTCCTCCGCGAGCTGTCGCAGCCATTCCAGAGCCTCGTCAACATCACCGCTTGTTTGCATCACCAGATAGCTGAACAGCGACACGAGCTTCTGCAGGCGCGATTCGTCTGTGGACGAGTCAGGTTGCCACTGTGAATACCTAAGCCTCATCTCAGTCCTCCTCGTGCATTCTTGCATTTGCCGGGAAGATACTTCCCAGCATATCCTTATAGGCAGTCACGTGGTCGATCTCGTCCTTCGCAATTTTCGAATTCTGGTGCAGTCCATCCAGGACGAATTCCATGACAATCGGGAGTTCATACTGCGATTCAAGATCCGGCATGGATCGGTTGACAAACTCGCGAAGGCCGCGGACTTTTTCGAGCTCACGTTTGTACGCTGCAGCCGGCATATCATCGGCGACCTCGACGACGTTGCCGCCTTCGAACCAGGAAAGAATCTTGCTGTATTCGGCATCCTCCGCACCGCGGTTGCCTGCTTGCTCTTGTTTCTGCCGCGGCGGTTTGCGGAGCGGGTCCGGAAAGTAGCGCTTGAATGTCTCGCGTACCGCCTTCCCCACCAGCGCTCTGCTGACTTTCACGCTTCCTTCCTGTTCTCCCTCGAAGACCAGTTCGATCTTCCCCGTCAAGCCGGGGAGGACATGTGGAAGATCGCACAACCGCGGTATCACCACGGGATCGCCGGTGATGATCGCACGGCGTTCCGCGTTGCTTATGAGGTTCTCCATCGCGGAGATCGTCAACCGTGCGCTCACGCCCGATTTCTGATCGACAAACTCGCTCTTGCGTGCTTCGAACGCCACTTGCTCCACAATCTCCTTGAAGAACTGCGGTATGCGGATCTCCTTCCCGTTGCGCGCCACGTGTGCCTCCTGCTCGGTGATCCTGATGGCGTCATCAAGCGAACGCGGGTAGTGTGTCATGATCTGCGAGTCGATCCGGTCTTTGAGCGGTGTGATGATGCTCCCCCGGTTTGTATAATCTTCAGGGTTGGCGGTAAACACCAGCATGATGTCCATCGGGATGCGAATGTTGAAGCCGCGGATCTGGATGTCTTTCTCTTCAAGGATATTGAAGAGCCCAACCTGAATGCGGGGCTGGAGATCGGGGAGTTCGTTGATGGCAAAGATCCCACGATTGGTGCGCGGAATGATGCCAAAATGAATTGCGCCCTCGTGGGCATAGTGCAACCGTTGCGCTGCGGCTTTGATGGGGTCGATATCACCGATCAGATCGGCAATGGTGACGTCGGGAGTTGCAAGTTTCTCGCCGTAGCGCCGGCTCCGGTGCATCCACTCGATCGGCGTTTTGTCTCCCATCTCCTGCACAAGATCCACCGCGAACTTGCTCACTGGAGCAAACGGATTGTCGTTGATCTCGCTTCCTTTGATGACGGGAACATAGTCATCCAGGAGCGTATGGAGCTGGCGGACGATACGGGTCTTCGCCTGTCCGCGCAGGCCGAGAAGAATAATATCGTGTCGGGCCAGAATGGCATTGACCAAAGCCGGGACGACCGTCTGGTCATAACCGATGATTCCGGGGAAGAGTGCCTCCTTGCGGCGGAGGCGGGCAATCAGATTTTCCCGAAGCTCATCTTTGACCGGACGGACGACGTATCCGCTCTTCCGGAGCTCACCCAATGTTGATGCACGGTCCATTTCCTCACACCTCCTCGAACGGCCTCTAGCCCTTCATTGCAATTGCCTGGGAAAATTGGTACCATACCGCGCAACCGGCATGGAGCGTATACTGACTAAAACACTCATCGTCCGGTTAAGTTCCGTCGGCGACATCGTTCTCTCGTCCCTGCTGATCCGTGCGCTTCACTTCCGGTTCCCGCAGTGTCAGATCGAGTATCTGGTGAAGGAGGAGTACGCGGACCTTGTCCGGTACAATCCGCATGTATCACAGACGATAGTCTTCCCGTCGCACGGTTCCCTGGCCGACCTTTGCCGCCTCCGTCAGAATATCAAGGAGTCCGGCTATAACCTCCTGATCGACATCCACGACAGTCTCCGCAGCAGAGTGCTCTGCCTGGGCGCGTCACATGTTGTGCGCGTACGAAAACGTAAGCTTGCACGGCTGGCACTGGTACTCTGCAAGAAGGACCTGTATTCGCGATGTGGCGGCTCGCCGAGCGTTGCGGAGCGCTATTGTGAACCGTTGAAATCCTTCGGTGTCGTGGATGACGGAGCTGGTCTGGAAGTCTTTGTTCCTGACAAGGCCCACGCGAGGGCGACACAAATACTCACAGCACACGGGATTGTGCCGGGCCAGACGGTTCTCGGGATCTGCCCTTCCGCTCGCCACACAACAAAGATGTGGCTGTCCGAACGCTTCGCCGGCGCGGCCGTATCTCTCGGGACATCCCACGGCCTGCCCGTGGTCCTTTTTGGCAGTCCCGGAGAACGCGCACGTTGTGAAGCCATCGCCTCGGCAATCCGTGCAGACGCCCCCGGTGTCGTCGTCGCCGTGCTGGCAGGTGCACTCTCGCTGCTGGAGACGGCCGCTGCCATGGATGCCTGTGCTCTTGTTATTACCAACGACTCGGGATTAATGCATATCGCGGCAGCGCGAAAGCGCAAGGTGGTGGCGATCTTCGGATCCACTGTACGACAGTTCGGATTCTTTCCGTTTGGCACTGAGGCCCGCGTTGTCGAACAAGCCGACCTGGAGTGCCGCCCCTGTACGCACATCGGACGCGACCGGTGCCCGCGCGGCCATTTCCGTTGCATGACCGATATTACCGTCCCCCAGGTTGTCCTTGCAGCCAACGAGCTGTTATCTTGATGAGGTCTCGCAGATGATCTGGATGTTCTCCTATAATGCCGTCCTTATTCCTCTCTTCTGGCTTACGGTGGGGTTTCTGGCGCTCTTCAAGCAGAAAGTCCGCCGGGCGATTCGGGGGCGGCGCGGGCTCTTCGAGAGCCTCGCGGCGAAAACGGCACAACTTGGGAGTGGTCCCCGCCTGTGGGTACATTCCTCGTCCATGGGCGAGTTCGAACAGGCCAAACCGATCATCTCCGCCCTCCGGCAGCAGATGCCGAACGTCAAGATTCTTGTGACCTTCTTTTCCCCTTCAGGATATGAACATTCGCGCACGTACCCCCTGGCGGATATCATCAGTTACATTCCCTTTGATTCTTCCAGGAACGCCCGGCGATTCATCGACCTGGTGAAGCCAACGGTGGCAGTAATGGTGCGCTATGATATCTGGCCAAACCATATATGGGAGTTGCATCGTCGCAAGATCCCGGTAATCATTGCCAACGCGACCATGCGGCGAAACACCCCGCGCAGGCTTCCGCTCATAAGGCAGTTCCACCGGCATGTGTACAATGCCATCGATCGCATTCTCACCGTGTCACCATCGGATGTGGCGATGTTCCGGGTACTCGGCATCACGCGGCCGTTGCTGGAAGCCATCGGGGATACGCGATACGATCAGGTGGCCGCGCGGAGTGCCGAGGCGCGCAAGCGGAGCATCATTCCCTCCGGCATCCTTCAGGGCAAGAAGGTCATCGTCGCGGGCAGTACCTGGCCGGAAGATGAAGCCGTCCTCCTGCCGGCGTTCCTTCAGATGCGCCAGAAACTGTCGAACTTGTTGCTCATTGTCGTGCCGCACGAACCGACCATCGACCATCTCGAGGAACTCGAACGGCAGCTGCATGGACAGGTCCGCACCATTCGATTCTCCGCTCTGAATGAATACAGCGGAGAAGAGGTAGTGATTGTCGACAGTATCGGGATTCTTCTGGTCTTGTACGCTTCCGCCCATATTGCGTATGTGGGGGGCAGTTTCCGCCAGGGGATCCACAACGTGCTCGAGGCTGCAGTTTATGGTATCCCCGTGCTCTTCGGACCGAGGCATCGCAATTCGCATGAACCACTGCAATTGGTGGAGCGCGGAGGTGCATTCGTCATCAACGATGCCATGGAGCTCCAACGCACACTGCTGAATCTGCTGGACGACGACATAGCGCGCACGACCGCCGGTAACCGGGCATCGGCGTTTGTACAGGCAAACCTCGGCGCCACACAACGCATCCTCTCACACCTTGCCCCGTATCTCCGCCGCACATCTTCAGAGAAACGCTCATGAATATTGTCTATTTCGATACGATTGCCGGCATCGCAGGTGATATGACTCTGGCCGCGTTCATCGCCGCGGGATATCCCCTGGATGATCTCGCCGGCGAACTGCGCAAACTGCCTCTCGACGGGTTCGAGCTTACCGCTGCACATGTGCGTCGCAGTTCCATTGATGCAGTGCATGTTGAGGTGCTGGTGACGCACCAGCCACACTATCACCGACACCTCGCGGACATTCTTGGAATCCTGGAGAAGAGCTCTCTGAACAGCGCGGTCCGGGATCGTGCGGCCCGCATCTTCNNCATTTTCACGAAGTCGGCGCTCTGGATTCCATCGTGGATATCGTCGGGACATCCATCTGCCTGGATCATTTTGGTGTCGAGCGGGTGTACTCCTCGCCTGTGCGCCTGGGAAGCTCGGGCACGATCACCACACAACACGGCACGATGCCTGTTCCCGCCCCGGCGACCACGGAATTGCTCAAAGACTATCCGGTACAACTCACGGCAATCTCATCGGAGCTGACCACTCCCACCGGCGCCGCAATCATCAAGGCGCTCTCCGCGGGGATCCTCACGGACGAAGTCATTCGCATTCATGCGGTCGGGTATGGGGCCGGAACACGGGAGATCGAGGGTCTGCCCAATTTCCTCAGGGTGGTGATCGGATCATTGGACGAACCGTACGAACGCGATGAATCGATGGTGATCGAAACGAACATCGATGACATGAACCCACAGATCCACCCGTATCTGATCGAGCGGCTTCTGGCAACTGGTGCCCATGATGCCTATTTGATCCCCATCATCATGAAAAAGGGGCGTCCGGGCGTTCTGCTGTCGGTGTTGACCACCCGCCCGCGTATGCAGGACGCCATCGACGTGATTTTCCGTGAAACCACATCGATCGGGCTCCGTCTTCAGACTGTCGGACGGCGTAAATTGCCCCGGCAGGAGGTCACCATGCAGACTTCCTTCGGCCCCGTCCTTGCCAAAGCTGTGGAACGCGAAGGAGCCGTAACCTTGGCGGCTGAATTTGAAGAATGCAAACGGATCGCGATAGAACATCATCTTCCCCTCGTCACCGTGATGCGGCAAATCAACGAAGAACTCCGCTCCCGGACGTCACCGAATCAGGAGATTTTGCCATGAACCTGCGTATCATCACTCTATGTATATCCTTGTGCTGCACAATGCTTCTTTCGTGCTCCACCCACAAGCAGAGCGATCCGGCCATGACCGCACTCGAATCACAAATACTACGGTTCGCACCGGTTGAGATTACCGGCGACACCACACATCTTGCTCCCGGCGACCGTAAAGCGCTCACCACGCTCATCTCAGCGACACGCGTTATTGACGATCTCTACACCCTTCAGGTGTGGACCGGGAACGTTGCGTTGTTGAAGCGGCTTCAGGCGGACACTTCTTCGATGGGGAGGCTTCGTCTCCAGTACTTCCGCATCAACCAGTCTCCATGGTCCAAACTGGATCTCGATGCACCTTTCATAGAAGGGGTGCCTCCGACGCGGCCACAGGGAGCAAACTACTACCCTGCGGATATGTCGAAAGAGGAATTCAGCACATGGGTTGCGTCGTTGCCTGAAGCAGAACAGAAGCGGGCTACGGGATTCTTCACCACAATCCGTCGCAACAGTGCCGGTGCCCTCACCATCGTCCCCTACACGACTGAGTACGCTGAACTCCTTGCACCGCTCGCCGGGATTCTTCGAGCAGCGGCTTCACAGACCGAAAATGCCAGCCTGCGCAAGTACCTTACGAAGCGCGCTGATGCACTCCTGAGCAACGACTACTACGACAGCGATGTAGCATGGATGGATCTTGACAGCCCGATCGATGTGACCATCGGTCCGTATGAGGTGTACATGGACGAGTTGTTCAACTATAAGGCGGCGTTCGAGGCGTACATTACGCTCAGGGATGATGAAGAAACTGCGAAACTCGGGAAGTTCTCGTCGTTGTTGCAGGAAATCGAGAACAACCTCCCGATCGATCCAAAATATCGTAATCCCAAACTCGGCGCATTGGCCCCCATACGTGTCGTCGACGAAGTCGCGATCGGAGGGGAAGCACGCTCAGGAGTCCAGACGGCGGCATTCAACCTCCCAAATGACGAACGCGTTACCGCCGAAAAGGGAAGCAAGCGGGTCATGCTGAAGAACGTGCAAGAAGCGAAATTCAAAGCAATTCTCACCCCCATCGCCGAAGTTGCCCTGGATCCCGCGCAGCGTTCCATGATTGCCTTCGAACCTTTTTTCACACACATTCTTGCCCACGAGCTCATGCACGGTCTGGGACCTCACAACATCATGGTGGCAGGAAAGAAGACCACCGTACGCCAGGCAATGCGCGAGCTCGGCTCGGCATTTGAAGAGGCCAAAGCCGATATCTCCGGCCTGTTTGCACTGCAATACTTGATCGACAAAGGCGTTGTCGACAAGGCCACCGAACAGCAGCTTTACGTGACCTATCTGGCGGGCGTTTTCCGTTCCGTCCGTTTCGGTATCAATGAGGCCCACGGCAAAGGTATGGCGCTGCAATTCAACTACCTCTGTGACAATGGCGCATTCAGGTATGACAGCATTGCAGCCACCTACCGTGTCAACTTTGACCAGGTGAAGGATGCGGCACGCGACCTTACATCGCTCATCATGACCATTCAAGCTGAAGGGAACTACGACAGAGCCAAGGCTCTTTTAGATAAATATGCCGTAGTCCGCCCGGAGATGCAGCACGTGCTGGATCGCCTGAAGAGCATCCCTGTCGACATCGCACCGCGTTTTCCGCTCGCGGATCGGAAGTGACTCTGTCACATGTCTGTCACATGTCTGTCATGTGACAGACATATGACAGACATGAAACGTGCAAGCAAAAGGTAGTCTGACCCATGAATCGTCTGACCAATACCATCGTGTGCATTACCGGCGCCAGCAGCGGCATCGGGGCATCCTGTGCAAAGGCTTTTGCTTCCGAAGGGGCATCTCTCCTTCTCCTTGCTCGCAGGAAAGACCGTCTTGACACACTTGCCGCCGATCTCACCGCACAATTCGGCACCCGGATCCAAACGGCAACCCTCGATGTGCGCAACCGCGAACACGTCGAGAAGGTGTTCGGCTCTCTCCCTGGGGAGTGGCGACAGATCGACATTCTCGTGAACAATGCCGGCCTCTCCCGTGGCTTGGACAAGCTCCATGAGGGCAAAGTTCAGGATTGGGAAGAAATGATTGACACCAATGTCAAAGGGCTTCTCTACGTCTCCCGGACAGTTATTCCGGGGATGGTACAGCGGGGCGCCGGACACGTCATTAACATCGGGTCAATTGCGGGCCATCAGGTATATCCGGGCGGCAATGTGTATTGCGCAACAAAGTATGCCGTCAAGGCGTTGACGGAAGGTTTGAAGATGGACCTGCTCGGCACCGGTGTCCGGGTCTGTTCCGTCGATCCCGGCCTTGTCGAAACCGAGTTCAGCATCGTGCGGTATCACGGCGACACACAGCGGGCAGCACAAACCTATGTGAACATGAAACCCCTCGGACCGGATGACATCGCAGATGTGGTGATGTTTTGCGTCACCCGTCCCCCGCACGTGGAGATTACAGAAGTGGTCGTGCTGCCCACCGCTCAGGCATCGGTGCACCACGTTCACCGGAAGAGTTGAGAGCGAGCATATGAGACGGTAATGGCGCATCCGATCATCCACGAACACGTGCCTCTTGCCCGGTATGCGACGCTGGGCCTGGGCGGACCTGCACGCTTTTTTGTCGAGTGCGCAAGCGATGACGACATCCGGGAGGGAATCACCTTCGCACGCAGGGAAGACCTACCGATTCTCGTCCTCGGTGGAGGAAGCAATATAGTCGTGGCGGACGAGGGATTTCCCGGCGTTGTTCTGCATCAGACTTCCCGCGGTATAGAATTCACATCGCACGGTCATCGGTGCTCAGTCCGCGTAGCTGGAGGAGAAGTCTGGGATCGGGTTGTCGAAGCATGCGTGCAGCAGAGTCTGGGCGGCCTGGAGTGCCTCTCCGGCATTCCCGGAACCGCCGGCGCTACACCCGTACAGAATGTCGGTGCCTACGGTCAGGAGGTGGCCGACACCATCACCGCCGTGCACGCCATTAATCTGAGAACCCTGGACACAGTTTCATTTACGGCCCGGGATTGCGGGTTCAGGTACCGTTGGAGCCGCTTCAAGGGACCCGACGCCGGGAGGTACATCATCACTTCCATGGAGCTGGACCTCCCCGTAACTTCTCTTGCAATGATCCGCTATCCTGAGTTGGCACGAACAATTGCACAGGAGGTGCCACCGGGCTCCGGGGAGGGGCAAGTCGCAACACTGGTGCGGGCACGCGAGACAGTGCTTCGCCTGAGGGCTACAAAGGGCATGGTCCTGGATCCCGCCGATCCGAATTCGCGTTCAGTCGGGTCTTTCTTCATGAACCCTGTAATGGATGGAACGGTCTTCGCTGCTGTTCAGGCCCAGTGGAGAAGCGCCGGTCATGCCTCGGCAATACCGTCGTTCGCAACAAGTGAAGGAGTGAAGATACCGGCCGCATGGCTTGTCGAGCATGCCGGGTTCAAAAAGGGACTGCGCCGCGGAGGTGTTGGGGTTTCGTCGAAGCATGCCCTGGCCCTGGTGAATTACGACGGCTCCACTCGCGAACTGTTGGCATTGGCAGAAGAGATCCGTGCGGGCGTGTCTTCGGCATTCGGCGTGGAGCTGGTGATGGAACCGGTGGTAATATGATTGAAGCTGTCATTTTCGATTTCGGAAATGTCATTTGCAGTTTTTCCGTTCCACTCTTTATTCAGGGACTTTCCCGGAAGACCGGTACGACGATGGAGGATCTACAGAAGGTGATGCCCGGGATCAACAGGCTTGCAGTGGACTATGAGACGGGGTTGGTTTCTTCCGATCAGTTCTTCGAGAGGTTGTGCGATCTCGCCGGCATCAGGGTCAGCCGCGAAGACTTCATTCATGCATACATCGGCATTTTCACCCCCATCATGGAGACCTTCGAGGTGGTTCGTGCGTTGAAGTCGACGCATAAGCTCGGACTTCTTTCGAACACCAATGAGTGGCACTACCTCTACTGTATCCGTCCATTGGATATTTTTCCCTTGTTCGACGCGGTGTCACTCTCTTTTGAAATAAGGGCAATGAAACCTGCCCCGGCGATCTATGCGGATATGTTGCAGAAACTCCAGCTCCCGCCGGAGAAGTGCGCATACATCGACGATGTGCAGGAAAATGTCGCTGCCGCTGCACGTCTCGGATTGCATGCGATCCATTATACCGGCCCGGCACAATTACACACCGCGCTGTACCATCTTGGCGTTCTTGCGGCAAAGTAACTATCGTCATCATTGTCGGTCAACTTGGAGGAACCCTTTATGCCCACGCTCATTGACCACCCCACCGTTATCCCTGCCGCCGGTACCAAGCCGAAGGTCATTCAAGAATTCGCCGGGCGGGTGAACACGGGCACACCGGGCGTGAGTATTGCCCGGATGGTCAGCCCGCAAGGCTGGATTGAGCCCGGCCAGACGCCGGAATTCGACGAATACACGGTTGTCCTGCGTGGAAGATTGCGCGTGGCATTCGCGGGCGGCTCTTTTGACGTCAATGCCGGCCAGGCGGTGATCGCCCATCAGGGCGAGTGGGTTCAATACAGCTCCCCTGCAGCCGGCGGCGCGGAGTATGTCGCAGTGTGCCTGCCGGCTTTTTCACCGGCGCTGGTGCATCGGGATGCAGAGTAGTGCCATTCCAACACGTTCTTCGTACGGGGATCCAGCGAACGTTAGTTGGTAGGTAGGCACTAGTACACACACCCTCACCCCTCCTTGCACTAATCCCTCCTTCGTACCATATTGTCATTATGCTCCGGTACGTGGATGTAGTGATTCCTTCCGGCCCCGACAGGGCTTTCACCTATCTTGTCCCAGACGAATTTCAGCCCACTGTTTCAGTCGGCTGCAGGGTCCTTGTTCCGTTTGGGCGCAAGTATGCCGTTGGCCTTGTTATTAACCAGCCCGAGGCATCATCACGTTCCTCGTTGAAGCCCGTCGCTGACGTCCTTGATGTCACGCCCTCCTTTTCACACGCGCTGTTATCCCTTTGCCGATGGATCGCCGACTACTACATGGCGCCGCTCAATGAAGTTGTGCGCACCGCACTTCCCCAGGGCTTCGGAGGTTCAAGCAAGCGGCGTGTCCGTGCCATCATCGCCCTTGATGATGCGCGGCTGCGCGAGCTGAGGTCACACGCTCCTCGCCGATTTGCTATTGTACGCCATCTCATCGAACACGGACCGGAACTGATCACCGCGCTGAAACCTGTCGGCGGCATGAAGTCGATCCATTCCGTTGTTAACGCACTCGAGCGCGAAGGTTTCGTCGCCTCTGAAGAGGTACTTCCCCGGTCCGGCACACATGTGAACGAGCGTGATGTTGTCGACCTCACCCAGATCGACCCCGTCATTGTGCAGCACACCATCGCGGAGTTGCCTGCACGGAGGGCAAAGGCGCGTGGTTTCCTCGAGGGCGTCCTCCGCATGCGCGCCCTCGGGCACAGCGAGGCCGATCTGCTCGACCTCGTCAAACAGTCCGGCACTTCGACGGCGGTATGTACGCCGTTCAAACGGTCTGGGTTGCTTCACATCGTGAGGCGTGCGGTTTCACGGGCTCAAGACTACGGGTCCGAGCAACGTACGCTCTCGATTACCCTGAATGCCGCACAGCAAATGGTCGTTGAGCATGTTGTCGCCGCGTTGGAGGAGCACCGCCCTTACACGTTCCTCTTGCATGGCGTCACGGGGAGCGGTAAAACCCAGGTCTATATCGAGTGCATCCGGCGGTGCCTTGATGGAGGGAAAAGCGCAATTGTTCTTGTACCGGAGATTTCGCTCACCCCGCAGATCGTTCGACGCTTCAAGAGCCATTTCGGCGACCGGGCGCAGGTCGTCCATAGCCGGATGACTCCCGGAGAACGGGGTGATGTGTGGCGTGTTGCCCGTGAAGGCTCCTGCCGGATTGTCATCGGACCACGATCGGCGCTCTTTGCCCCCTTAACCAACGTTGGGCTCATTGTTGTGGATGAAGAACATGAGGCCTCCTACAAGCAATTCGATGCTCTCCCCCGCTATCATGCCCGCGATGTCGCAATCATGCGCGGACAGCAAGAGAACGCAGTTGTTCTTCTCGGCTCGGCAACTCCTTCTCTTGAATCCTACGCCAACGCACTCAACGGAAAGTTCACCCTCCTCGAAATGCCTGAGCGGGTCGATCACGCGGTGCTACCGACGGTACGCATTGTCGACATGACGGCGGAACGGCGCCATGCATATGCGCAGATGAAAACATCGCTTCCACCTGATGAGCGTCACCGACTCCGTCGCTTTCAACAATCGGCGCTCTCTCGTGATTTACGCGAACAGATCGAAGAGCGTCTGAAGAAGAAGGAAGGCATTATTCTTCTGCAGAATCGGCGTGGCTTTGCGCCTTTTGTTTCGTGTCCCGACTGCGGGTACGTCGCAATGTGCGATGACTGCCAGGTCTCACTGACCTATCATCTTGCCAAGCGCCATCTCCGATGTCATTATTGCGGCCATGTGCGCCCCCTGTTCACCACGTGTCCCTCATGTGCCAGTCCCGATATTGCTCTTCATGGAATGGGCACCCAACGGGTCGAGGAGGAGCTTGCAGCGACATTCCCCGGGGTGCGGGTGCTGCGTATGGACCTGGACACAACTTCCCGCAGAGGAGCTCATGACCGGATCCTCAGCGCGTTCGGCGATGGCAAAGCCGACATTCTCCTGGGTACACAGATGGTTGCGAAGGGGCTGGATTTCCCCCATGTGACACTTGTCGGTGTGATTTCCGCCGACACGCAAATGCTTTTGCCCGATTTCCGTTCATCGGAACGCACATTCCAGCTCCTCACACAGGTTGCCGGTCGGGCCGGACGCAGTCATCTTCGTGGCGAAGTGATCATTCAAACAGCTCAACCCGACCATCGGACCCTGGCGCACATTATCGATCACAACTATCGGTCATTTTTCGACGAGGAACTTGCGTCGCGATCGGAATTACGGTATCCTCCGTTTTCGCGTCTCGTTCTTGTCGAAACAAAGGGTGAAAACGAGGACGCTGTGCGCATAGCCGCCGAACGGATTGCCGGGGCGTTGAAGGTTACCCCCGGCCCGTTCGAGGTTCTTGGGCCCGCACCTGCGGTGATCGGCAAGATCAAGCGGCGCTTTCGCTGGCACGTGATACTGCGGGCTCCTAAACCGGACGATCCGTCCGGAGCGCTGACGCGGTCGAGATTGCAGGCAGCCCTGGCGAGCATTACCCTGCCATCCACCCGGGTGCAGGTGATTGTTGACGTGGATCCCATAGGAATGATGTAACAATCCTGAAGGAGTACAATGCCCACACCTCAACACCTCGATCAGCTTGCCGAGCGCTACGTGCGTCTCGTGCTTTCCCTCGGTTTGCATGACGCCGACTTCGTTGATGCATACTATGGCCCGGAGGAGTGGCAGCGGGAGGCGGCCCGCGATCAAGAAGTTCTTGCAACAATCAGCGAACGGGCTGAAGCTCTTCGTGATTCGCTGAATGCATTCTCGACATCGGGAATGGAGGCCATGCTCACGCTCCGGCTTGAGTATCTCCGTCGCCAGATTGCCGCCGCCATCGCGCGAACTCAAATGCTGCGGGGTAGGCGCTATTCTTTCGACGATGAGGCGCTGGCATTATATGACGTGAAGCCTCCCGTGTTTTCGGAAGAGCACTTTGCGTCGCTTGTCAACGATGTCGGCAACCTGCTTCCCGGATCCGGCGAAGTCCATAAACGATTTGAAGAGTTCAAGCTCCAGTTCGTTATTCCACCGGAAAAGCTGGCCCGTGTGTTTGACGCGGCAATTGCGGAGGGACGCAAACGGAGCGCTGCACACCTTATGCTCTCTCCCGGTGAACACTTCTCTGTTGAATATGTCACCGGCAAACCCTGGAGTGGATACAACTGGTATAAGGGCAACGCGACGAGTGTCATTCAGGTGAACGTGGACTTTCCGATCACAATCGACCGCGCAATCGATCTCGCGTGCCACGAGGGGTATCCGGGTCATCATGTGTACAACAGCATGCTTGAGTTGAGTCTGGTACGGGGGCGGGGGTGGCAGGAGTTCACAGTCTATGCACTCTTCAGTCCGCAATCGCTCATTGCGGAAGGAGCGGCAAATTTCGGGATTGCAATGGCGTTTCCAGGTCAGGAGCGGGTCGCGTTTGAACGGGAGGTGCTCTTTCCGCTTGCCGGCATTGATCCCGCACGCGCAGAGTCCTACTACGCGGTGCACGCACTTACGCAGCGCCTCGCCTACGCAGGGAACGAAGCGGCACGGCGCTATCTCGACGGCCGGATGACACGAGCGCAGGCGGCGGACTGGCTCGTGCGCTACGATCTGATGTCGCCGGAACGGGCCGAGCAACGGACCCACTTCTTCGACAAGTACCGCAGTTACGTCATCAATTATAACCTCGGTCAGGATCTGGTGCAGAAAGCCATAGAACGTCGGGGAGGCACGGCGGACAATCCGGAGCGACGATGGGAACTCTTCGGAGAGCTGCTCTCTTCGCCCCGGATCCCGTCAACACTGTAGGGAATCGTCAGATGTTCCGGTGATGCCTATGGTACTCAGGTGAATCCTGTGGCATCCCGGTGAAGCCCGTGGAATTCCGGTGAAGCTCGTAGAATTCCGGTGAAGCCCGTAGAATTCCGGTGAAGCTCGCGGAATTCCGGTGAAGCCTGCCGCCCGGGTTACTTCTTCNNGACTATAGCTACTTCTTTTTGTACGTGATCTCGAACACCTTTGTGTTGCCACTCTTGATAGACGGGTCAAAGATCTCAAAGATATGTGTTTTCTTGTCTACGATCCGCCAGACGTACTGCACGGGTTTGTCCTTCTCGCCGGTCGTGGGATCATCCATTTTCCCGTTGAGGGTGAAAACGGTGTGATCCGCATTTGCCGTACCTTCCATCGTTGCTAGCGCGGTTGCGGTGTTGTCGACCCACGATCCCACGTACGCTTTCTTGAAGTTGTCGTACCCCAGCAGACCCATGCCAATCCACGGCTTGCCCATCATCGTGCTTTTCATTTCCTGCTGCACGAAACGGCCGCCGAGAACATATTTCATTGTGGATGTGCCTTTGGTCATTTCCGGAGGGGCATCCGGACCCTGCATCCACATCTTTGATTCGGTGGTCCAGGAGCCGACCAGAAAACCCAGCTGCTTGTGCTCTTCACCGGGAGTCATCACTTCCTGCCACTTTTTCATCATCTCCTGCATTTCAGCCCCTGATGGTGCACCCGCTTTCTGTTCCTGACCGCGGCCCGGCAATGCAAGAAGAACCGTAGCAAGAAGGACAATCAGGGTATAGCCATGCATACTGCGCTTCATGGGAACCTCCTCTTGTTGGTAACATCCCCCTTTCCAGTTGTTTTGAGAACATCGGTGAGGAGGGAGGGGGTTCCCGTTCCTCTTCAATTTCAGGGACGTGCACAGGTGCAGCGTTCCTCATTTCTTCCTGTTCTTGATCATCTCCTGTTCTTGTTCATCCGCTTGAAAACAGCTCCTGCTGGTCTGACGCTGCCGCAATTGGCCGCTGATGCTTTGTCCGTACCGGAAGGGGGCACCAGAGCTCGCGCAGCTTTTCCGCATCATACCCGAATGGGAGGAGCAACGTTTCTACAGCCTTCAGTGCCATCTCCGTGTATTTCTCTATATCGTAGCCATCATCCAGCGAATACAGTGCAACCGCCTTCGCTTTTTCGGGATTCCGCTTTCCGGAAGCATCGATAATGATGTACTCAACACTTTTCCCGGGGGCGAGGTGGACTCCTGCTTCTTCCAGCGTTTTCGCCACGATGGCATTCGCACTCCGATGGGTGTACTCGCCGGCCTCTTGCGAAAGATGACGGCGGACAACAAGCTGCAGTGGGTCCGCCCGGCCGGACCGCAGGAGGTCCACGAATTCTTTTGCTTTCGCAAGCACATCGGGCAGCAGCGTTTCAAGTGCCGGTATGGTTTTTGCCTCGCCCATGACTTTGAGCATTTCTCCCTGGAGGCGCTTGATAAATACCGGCGTATCCCTGCGACGAATTTCGATGCCCCGGATTTTGATCTCGTTGTTCGTATACCACCCGACATAGTGGTTGGCCGTGGGCATGCGGGGATCCATCTTGGAGGACGGATAGAGAATCCAGTTGTAGATGCCCTCGAGCGAAATATCGATACCGACGGTGTCGCTTACTTCCTGTGCGAGGACTTCGTAGTCTGCTTCCGTGGCCCCGGGCCGGTGCAGCCACATGCAGTCCACAATGGCATGAAGGAAATGGAATCCATGTCCCTCGGCGATCTCCTTGGCCCGCAGTATGGCATCACGCGAGAAGGCGTTGACGGATTCGTGGGCCTCAATGCGGCCAAACCGCGCGTTTTTGTACCCGAGATAGCCGAAGCAGGTGACCAGCATCCACTTGAGCGCGTTTTGGCGGCGATCATACAGTTTCCACCGCTCATCCCCCAGCACTTTCAGGCGCTTCTTCTCTTTCTTATAGATTCCGCGTTTGTGCACCACCGTGCGCAGCGTTGCCGGGACGATGCCCTCGCGGCGTTCGCAGATGGTGTAGCGAAGTTCCGGCACCGCTTCGTTGCGGCAGCAATGACAGTTCACGGTCTCCGGCGAAACGTTGTGCGTCACCATGATCGTCGGATACATCGACACAAAGTCCAGTTCCGCCACCTGTTCGTGATATCCCATCTCCGGCTGAAAAATCAGTCCGCCCCGGTCCGCCAGCAACAACACATCTGCCGATTTGAAATCTTCGGGCTCGCGCTTGCGCGCCGGAATCAGGTAGCCGTTCCGGTAGGCCCAGGAGAGTTGCATGGAGGACAATGCGGTACCGATGGTAGACCGCGACTGGTGCTGTACCGGTAGTTGTGTCAGACGTGCGATCTCGGCAACACCATCGAGACTTGCCTCACCCATCATGAAGGAGTTTTCAACATCGAGATGCCAGCGGCCGGCCAGTTCGAACGCCCCATCCTTATGGACGATTTTGCCGTAGGCAAAGTAACTGGACTGTGCAGTAGTGATGTACCCCATGGTGGTGTCACGGTTGAGCGGCAACGGTATGTGGTGCTCATCGGCAAGGCGCGCAAGCAACGGCAGGAGAACAGCGTCGCCGTATTCGGTCAGAATGATGTCCGGATCACACCGCTGGATATGCCGCGTGAGAGCGCCGAGCACTTCCTCCGGTGCATGACTCTCCATCGCATATGTTGTGCCGTCGTATGTCACCTCCAGCTGCAGGAGTTTGCGGTATTTCGGAGAGACAACGTCGGGCTGGTTTTTCAGTGTCAGGGTTGTCAGCGGGGGGAGAATATACTCGAGCGCATCAGCCGCATCATGCAGTGTCCACCCGACCAATCGACCTTCCCCATCGATGTCGTAGTCACCATAGGCCAGCGGAAACAGACCCGTTTCATAGAGATAGAGTTGCTGCGGAGAAATGTCGGAATTGAAGAAGACGAAATGCGGCAGGTGCCGCTCCAGCCTCTGAATGACGGTCTTGAAGTGCAGCGTGCTGCCAATGGAGACCCGCAACACATTCCAATCCTTATTGGAATACACCTCCCTGCGTGCTTCGCGACTGAGCTGAACAGGAAACGGAAATGCACGGAGGAGCGCGGCAACGCGGTCGGTATCGCATTCCGTAACGCGCAAATAGCATGATGGTGTGAACCGGTCATACGCACAGTGCTTGCGTCCCTCGGTATCAATGAACCAGAGGGTAATCCCGTGCACCGAGGGATACATGTCGAACAGCCAGCCGGTCAACATCATTCATTCCTTCAAAAAGATAGGAGCGGCGTTCTGGCCCATAGCCGAACGGGCAGTGAGTGCAGTGAGTGCTTCCAGGGCCGCAATGCGTCGCTGCTGGGCGACCAGCATGGCCATGACAATGCTTTCGAACGGAATCGGGCGCGCAGCGTAGGCGCTGCTGGCAAGTTGCAGCCGGGCGGCGCGGAAGAGATCATCCAGCGCATCCTGATCTTCTTTGCGCAGCCCCCGCCGGAACTTGGACCAGCTTTCCAATTCCTGCTGGAGAACCATCGTAAATGTCGGTACTGTTCGTCCCATGGCCCTTCTCCGTTCTCCATTGTGGATTGTGGATTCTCGATTCTCCATTGTCTTTCTCCAGTGACCACCGCCCATCCGCTTCTTCGGCCAGCCGGTACACCCGGTCCATCGAACTTGCCAGGCGCGGGAACAGAGCCGTGCGGGAGGATGAGGCAGGACGAATGTCCGTCGAGGCCAGCAGCAGCGCTATGCCTTCGTTGCGTAAGGCGTGCAATGCGTTGAGTATCCGTTCCAGGGCGTTGCGCACCTCGAACAGCGGTGCCTGCTCATCGTAGAAGGTGTCCAGCAGTCCGAAAATCAACACCACCGGCGAGTGCTTCTCATGGACGAACGCAGGCAGGCGTTCGGTGAGCACTGCTTCCATCTGATAGCAGGTAAAGGCACGGGAAATAAAGATGTTCTGCAGTACCTGCTCCGGCACGCCGTTGCTCCCCGCTGCACGCCGTGCAAATTCCGCCAAACCATAGAGGTCAAACCGGTTGCTCCCATCCACCAGCGTGACAGGTACACCGTTCAACAGTGCATGACCTGCCGCGAGCAGAGAGAGCCGGAAGACACCGCTGCCGCCGTGCAAACAATAGAGCTTACCCGGCGGCGCTGCACAAAACTGTTCAACAAGCACTGTACCCTGCATAGCTACCCCGCAATTGTCATCCCCAACACAATACGACATATTTGTCGTGTTGTCAAGACCCAGTACAACAAATATGTCGTCTTGATATGTTGAATCTCTGTTTACCGTTTCCTATCTTTGCCTGTCGTTCCTCACACACTAAAAGGACTTCCATGGAAGAGCAGACCGCCCCTGAGGCCACAGCAGAGCCGATGTCGTTCGGCGAAAAAGTTGTAAACATCCTCACGGCCCCCGGTGAGCTGTTCGAAAACGTGCGGCTGACCGGAAAAACTACAAGCAATTGGCTGCTGCCGATGGTGCTGTTCATTGTCATTGCTGCCTCGCTCAACCAGCTCATTCTCACAAACCCGTCGCTGGTCGAACAGATGAATACGCTGACGCGCAAAGGGATCGATGAGGCCGTGACAAAGGGATCGATGACCGCAGAGCAGGCGGAAAAGGCGGCGGAGTCCACGCGGCCGGATTCCTTGATCTTCCGCATCCTGCAGATTGTCGGCGTCGCCCTCATCACACCTATCGCCCTGTTTCTTCTCTCCCTCGTCTATTGGCTCCTCGGGAAATGGGCGATGAGCGCAAGCGCTCCGTATATGAAAGTCGTCGAAGTCGCGGGCCTGACATTCATCATCAGCATTCTTGAGACGATGGTCACGACGCTGCTGGCGTACGGAACGGATTCGCTGTTTGCCGGCCCCAACCTCGCGCTGTTCGTCTCAAACTTTGATCTCCAGAACAAACTGCATCTGGCGCTGTCGAAGGTGAATGTCTTCACAATCTGGGATCTTGCGGTGGTCAGCATCGGACTTTCGAAGCTCTTTCAACGTCATCTGCCAAAGGTGCTGGTGCTGGTGTTCGCACTCTGGATTGTCTGGTCGGTACTTACCGTACTCACCGGTATGAGCTTCGGCAGGTAATCTCCGGTGACGGAGGAATGAAGTGAGGATACGCAAACTCCCACACGGCACCCAGCTGCCGCTGTTCGACACGGGGGGCGAGAAGCCCCCTGTGTCGTCCTATGTCCGCACGAACGCCGACCGCCTTCGTCGCTGGGCCGAACGCGGGATTTCGTTCGGCACATCCTCATGGAAATATCCGGGGTGGCAAGGGATGGTATACACCCGCGCCTATCCCTCACAACGTGCGTTCGAACAGACATGCCTTGCGGAATACGCCACGGTCTTTCCCACAGTGTGTGCCGACTTTGCGCTCTATGATTTCCCGAACCCGAGAACCATGGAAATGATGTACGAAGAGACTCCCGATCACTTCACCATCTCCCTCAAGGTCACCGATCGCATCACGGTCAAACGCTACCCCAACCTTCCACGACACGGCGACCAGGCGGGAAAAGAGAACCCGGACTTCCTCAACCCCTCGCTGTTCACCGAGCAGTTCCTCGGTCCGGTCCGCGAACTCAAGCAGAAATGCGGGGCCGTCATTTTCGAGTTTTCAACGTTTTCTCCGGGATCCGGCATCACGCTGCCTGTCTTTCTCCGCATCCTCGATGCGTTCTTCGCAAAAATCCCTAAAGAATTCACCTACAGCGTCGAAATACGGAACAGCGAGTTCCTTGCGCCGGACTATTTTGCGCTGTTGAGAAGTCACGGCGTCGCACATGTGCTCAACAACTGGACCCGCATGCCTGGCATTGACGAACAGATCCGCATGGCGAACGTTCTTCCCGCATCCTTTGCCGTGGTTCGTGCGCTTCTCAAACCCGGCCGCACCTATCAACAGGCGGTCGAATTCTTCCAACCCTACGATGCCATCAAGGAGGTCAATCCCGGGATCCGCAGCGGTGTTGCCACAACCGCCATGCGGTGTGTGCAGGAGGGAAAGAAACTCTATGCGTACATGAACAACCGTACGGAAGGCAACTCACCGAAAACCATCGAAGCGATTCTCGACATTCTGGACAGCTATCCGGTGGAAAAACTGTGACCGACATCAAGAAATACGTCCTGAAGAAATCTCACACCGACGTCGTCGCACCCGGGGCAGCGCACCAGTTCCGCATCAACTACAGGAACGAGCTCAACCCGGCACAGTATGCAGCGGTGAGCTCGGTGAATGGCCCGCATCTCATCATCGCGGGCGCGGGCACCGGGAAGACCCGCACAATCACCTTCCGCGTCGCATACCTTGTTGAGCTGGGCGTCAAGCCCGAGTCCATTCTCCTGCTCACGTTCACCCGGCGCGCTGCACAGGAGATGCTGCGGCGCGCGTCCATTCTTCTGGATGCCCGGTGTGATAAGGTCGCCGGCGGAACCTTCCACTCGTTCGCGAATCTCGTCTTGCGTCAGTACGCTCCGCTCATCAAGTTTGACTCATCATTTAGCATCGTCGATCAATCGGATGCGGAGGATGTTGTCAACCTCCTGCGCACGAAAATGAAATTCGACACCCGCGAGAAACGTTTTCCGCGGAAGAAGACACTCTACGATATATTCTCGAAGGCGGTCAATACCGCGACTTCCATCAACGACATTCTCCGCGAAGAGTATCCGCATTTCGAGGAACTGCTCGAAGACATCACCGCATTGCAGCGTGCGTTCGAGCAGTATAAGGCGGCGCACAATCTCATGGACTATGATGATCTTCTGCTGTATCTCCGCTTGCTCCTCAGAGACCACGACCATGTGCGGCGCACCCTCGCAGACCGCTACAAGTACATCATGGTGGATGAGTTTCAGGATACCAACCGCATCCAGGCGGATATCGTAAAACTGCTTTCGCAGCAGCACGGTAATGTGATGGTTGTGGGGGATGACTCGCAGGCGATCTATTCTTTTCGTGGCGCAACTGTGCAGAATATCCTGACGTTTCCTGAAGACTATCCGGCCTGCACCATCATCACACTCGAAGAAAACTATCGCAGCACACAACCGATTCTGAATCTTACGAACGAAATCCTCAGGAGAGCACGGGCATAATGGCCGGACCGCTGGCAACGCTCTTAGACCACTCCCCGATGCTCGTCCTTGATGGCGCGATGGGCACCGAGCTGCAGTGGCGCGGCATTGATGTTTCACTCCCTCTCTGGTCTGCACGTGCGCTCATCGCTCATCCGGACAGCGTGCTGCAGATTCACAAGGAGTACATCGCTGCAGGGGCAGACATTATCACTGCGAATACCTTCCGAACCACCAGACGCGTTTTTTCCCGTGCCGGATTGGCAGATCTGTCCGCGCCGCTCACCCGGCTGGCGGTCGAGCTCGCGCACCAGGCACGCATAGAAAGCTTGGCGTACGACACTCTGATCGCGGGTTCCATGGCACCTCTTGAGGACTGCTACCGGCCTGACCTCGTTCCGGAAGAACATGCGCTGCACAGCGAGCACGCAGACCATGCCCGCCGACTTGCAGATGCCGGGGCGGATTTCCTTCTGCTCGAAACGATGGGCACAGTCCGGGAAGCCCGTGCCGCCTGCCGGGCTGCCGCCGGCACCGGCAAAGAGGTGGTAGTCAGCTTTCTCTGCGCCAGTAACGGATGTCTGTATAGCGGCGAACCCATTGACAAAGCGGTCAACGCGATTTCCCCATGCAATCCGACGGCGTTCTCTCTCAATTGTATATCTCCGCGTCATATTGCGCCGGCACTCCGTGCATTGCAGGCCGCCACTTCATTACCAGTCGCCGTCTATGCAAATGTCGGCAGGGCCGGAGAAGAACGAAAAGAGACATTCATTCGCGATGTGACGCCAGAAGAGTACCTCAATTTCGCGGAAGGCTGGAGACAACTGGGGGTGAGAATCGTCGGTGGGTGCTGCGGTACCACACCTGCCTATATCGAGAAGCTGCGGAAAAGCTTCGCCCCCAAAGAACGCCAGGAGAGCTGAGAACGCAACGTGAATCGTCACAAATACACGAAACAGCTGTTCACCCGCAAACCCGGCGGCGAGATGCCCAGCATCGTCGTCGCGCAGAATGAGAACCTTCAGTCGCGCTTTGTCATCCAGAAGGTCCTTGAACTACGGGAGCAGGGGATTCCCCTGAATGACATGGCGGTGCTGTTCCGCTCAAGCTATCTTTCGTTCGACCTGGAAATTGAACTGAACAAGGCGAACATTCCCTTTGTCAAGTTCGGGGGATTCAAGTTCATCGAAACTGCGCATATCAAAGATCTTATCTCCTATCTTCGCGTGATTGAAAACCCCCTTGACGCCGTGGCATGGAACAGGATATTGCTGCTCGTCGACGGCATCGGTCCGCGCACAGCAGAGAGGGTAATCGAAGAGTTGCTCGCACGCCGCCCCGCGGCAGGGACAGGCGGAACATCGACATCGTTGCCGGTCTTCTGGAGCGACTATAATGCCTATCCGGACAAGCTGCGCACGCTCTTTGATGCCCTCAAGGGTGCCGCCCCGACACATATCACCCCCGCCGACAAGATCCAGCAGCTCTTGCAGTACTATGAGCCGGTCTTCATGAAACGGTACGACGATCACAACAAACGGCGGAAGGACCTGGAGATGTTCCAGCAAATCGCCGAACGCTACCGGTCGCTCATTGCGTTCCTAACCGACCTTACGCTGGAGCCCGCATCCGAGAGTGTTACCGATATTACCCCCACCGATGCTGAGGACGAAAAGCTGATCCTCTCCACCATCCACAGCGCAAAAGGGCTCGAATGGAATACGGTCTTCGTTATCTATGCGCTCGACGGACGCTTTCCCACCACGCGGGCAGCAGGGAATGACGATTCCATGGAAGAGGAGCGGCGTCTCATGTATGTCGCCTGCACACGAGCCAAAGAACATCTCTTCATCGCCTATCCCATCAATATCTACGACAGGGAATCGGGATTGGTTCTTTCCAAGCCTTCGCGGTTCATCGCAGGAATGCCGGACAACCTTCTTGATCTCTGGGTCATCGACGAGGAGTAGCATCACCCAGTTGCGACTCTCCCAATTCCTCAGTAACATCTTTCATGCACCGCCGCCTCCGACATTCGTTCATCTCATGTACATTCGCCCTCACCTCGTGCATGGCCTCTGCTCAAACCGGCACGCTGAAGTTCGACCACATTTCCCTTGAGCAGGGCCTTTCACAATCCACCGTCAACGCGATCGTCCAGGATGGACTTGGCTTCCTCTGGTTTGGCACGCAGGATGGCTTGAATCGCTATGATGGCTATACCGTCGCAACGTATAAGTATGCGCCGGCTGACTCTCTTGCTCTTTCCGACAATGGGATCTGGTCTCTGTGTCGCGACCGTGATGGGGACATCTGGATCGGAACAACACGTGGAGGATTGAACCGGTACAACACGAGTCGTGATACATTCACGCACTTCTCTCATGATCCTCGCGACACGGCAAGCATCAGCGAAAACAACGTTACGTCGGTGTTTCAAGACTCGCGCGGCAATATCTGGGCAGGCACACTGAGCAGCGGCCTCAATTGCTTTGATCCAGATCAGAAATCCTTTTTCCATTTGCGACATGACCCTGCTGATTCAACG
>PMMO01000210.1 GCA_003162215.1 Ignavibacteriota bacterium | reverse complement strand
ACATCTCCGGCATAATCAGATCGAGGATCACTACATCCGGATGCTCACGCGTGGCAACCTCCACCCCTTCCTGGCCGTGGAATGCCTTCAATACCCGGTACCCTTCGTTTTCGAGAATCACCTGGACAAGATCCGTCGCAGCCCGATCGTCATCGATAACCAGTACCGTTGGCTTCTGGGCATCCCGTGGGGGGAGCAAATGTACGCGGTCAAGTGCATGCACAAGATCGTCCCGGTTCACGGGTTTCACAAAATACTCAACGGCACCCAGGCTGAAGCCCAGGTTCTTCTCGTCAACAATGGATACGATAACCACCGGGATTTGCTTGCAGAGGGGATGCCGTTTCAATTCGTTGAGCACCTGCCAGCCATCCTTGCCGGGCAGGATAAGATCGAGGGTGATGACGTTCGGGCGCAAGCGTTTTGCCAGATCGACGGCATCAGTGCCATTGCGTGCGATCTCCACGGAATATCCTGCAGACTCGATGTAGACGCGAAGGAGTTCCGCCGCCTGCGGAGAGTCCTCGATAACAAGCGCCAGGGGCTTCTCTCCCCCCTCTTTGCGCCAGTTTTCGCGTTTCAAAGCATCCAGCAGCATCCCTGCCTGCACGATCTTTTCTGAGGTGGCATCCACTACCATCGGCACTTTGAACGACACCGTTGTTCCTTTCCCCCATTCGCTCTCCACCCAGATTGTCCCGCCGTGCAGTTCGACAAGTTTCCGGGCGATCGCCAATCCAAGACCAATCCCCTCTCTGTTGTGCCCCGCACCGCTCTTCGCCTGCCTGAACGGCTTGAAGAGCGACGGGAGTTCCTCTTTCCTGATCCCGATCCCTTCATCTTTCACGGCAAAGTGCAGATCGTTCCCGACACGCAACGAACTGACAGTCACCATGCCGCCGGGATTGCTGAACTTCACGGCATTCGATATCAGATTGATTAGGATTTGTTTGAAACGCATCTGATCAACAACGATTTCGTCGATATCGTTGTCGAACGAAAATTTCAGCTTCACCTGCTTCTGCAACAGCATCCCGGCAAGGACGCCGTTGAGGCTCTCCTCAAAGTACGTTACCGGGTAGCTGGCGATGTGCATCTCCATATGTCCCGCTTCAATTTTCGAGAGATCGAGGATGTCGTTCAGAATGTGTTGCAGATGCCTTCCGCTCATCCGAATATTCTTCATGAACTCCTGAATCTTGTCGGGTCCGAGATCTTCCATCTGGGTTGAGAGGAGCTCAGAGAATCCGATGATGGAGTTCAACGGCGACCGCAATTCATGACTGAACATAGCAAGAAACTTCTTGAGAGTGTCACCCGCTTCGAGCGAGCGTTCTGTCTGCGCTTCGAGTTCGATATTCTTCATCCGCAGTTCGTCGATGAGCCGCTTGCGGCTCATGGCCAGCGCAATATCCTTGGCAGCGATGTCAAGGATCTCCATCTCCTCCTGTGCGTAGGCATATTCTTTGATCGTGAGAACTTCGATGACGCCCTGCACTTCGTTCTGGACGACAAGCGGCATAGCTATGAGTGTGCGGAGGGGAAGCCCGTGCACGGACGCGCCAAACAGCTGGCCGACGGTCCCCGTGCTGATGTTTTCGGTGAGGACCGGCGCGCGCGTAAACGCGGTCCGGGCAGCGATATACGGCGCATCGGCGCACACCTGCTGATGTGCGATCTGCGCAGGCACATCGACCCCCAAGAGCGTCGGGGCAACGAGGCGTACTTCGTTGCCGCGCGGATCATACAG
Source organism: Ignavibacteriota bacterium (assembly GCA_003162215.1). Classification (GTDB taxonomy): domain Bacteria; phylum Bacteroidota; class Ignavibacteria; order UBA10030; family UBA6906; genus Fen-1255. The sequence goes on along the minus strand of PMMO01000210.1, from coordinate 12,905 downwards.
ATAGACGCACACAAGGTGTGACGGAATTTCGAATGCGTCGGCAACAACGGTAGCCGAACGCTGACACAGGTCATCGAGGACCTGGGCCTCATTCACTGCACGCGAGATCTCTACAAGGAACTCCTTGCGTTTCTGATCGCGTTTCCGTTCGGTGACATCCTGGAAAAACACCGACAGACCGTCGTCGGCCGGGTAGATGCGGACGTCGTACCACCGTTCAAACCGTTCATCGCGGTATGCGGTTTCGAAACTCTGAAATGTGCGTGTCTCCATCGCCTGGCGATACTTCTCGCCAAGGAGTGCACCGCGGGCATTCGGAAAAACATCGAATACATTGTGACCGACGACGTCGCCGGCCATGAGGTTGGTTCCGACTTCTGCTGCGCGATTCCAGTATGTGATGAGGTACTGGGAGTCCATCGCGAAGAAGCCGCCGCTTATGCTCTCAAGGATGTTTTCGTAACGAAGCTGGTTGGACATTGAGATTTGCAGACGCCTCGTCTATGTGCAGGAGGGATCAATCCGCCTGTAAATAGCTAATTTTACATAGAAATGCAAGAGGTTTCTTAAGGGATACTTTAAGCAAGCCGGGGATGGCTACAAGGAGAGGCCGGTGAGGAGCCGTAACGCGTCGCGGTATTTCTGTGCTGTGGTATTGATGACGTTTTGAGGTAATGCAGGACCCGGCGGACGCTTATCCCAATGGAGCGACACAAGATAATCGCGCACAAACTGCTTGTCAAAACTGGGTTGTGACGCGCCGGACCGATACGAGTCGAGAGGCCAGAAGCGGGACGAATCCGGCGTCAGCACTTCGTCAATCCATACAAGCATGCCGTCGTCGTCAAGACCAAATTCGAATTTGGTGTCGGCAATGAGTATGCCGCGGGTTTCGGCATACGCCGCACCCTCGCGGTACAAACGGATCGAGATATCACGCAACTGTTTCGCAAGAGAAGTTCCTACCAGATTCTCGACTTGGCCAAACGTCATGCTCTCGTCATGCACACCAACGTCCGCTTTGGTGGTGGGGGTGAAGAGCGGCTCAGGCAACGGCTGCGACTCCTGCAATCCGGCGGGAAGGGCGATCCCACAAATCGCGCCGCTGCGTCTGTAATCATGCCACCCGGAACCGGTGATATACCCGCGCACGACACACTCGACAACCAGTGGCGTGGTTTTCTTCACCAGCATACTGCGGCCCGCAAAAAGATCCGGACGCAAGCGGAACGGCTCGGGAAACGCTTCGCTTGCGGTACTCACAAGATGATGCTTGACAATATGCCCGAGACGATTGAACCAGAATGCAGAAACCTGTGTGAGTACCTTGCCTTTGTCGGGAATCCCATCGGGGAGCACGACGTCAAACGCGGAGAGACGGTCAGTGGCAACGATGAGAAGGCGATCGCCGAGATCGTAAATATCCCGGACCTTCCCTTTCTTCCAGGGGGTAAATCCTTCTACGGCTGTAGTGCTGATAACCTGCAACGGCATGGAGGAATGGCGTTTTAGCGATCGAGGTTTGTCCCGAGTATTTCCTCGATCGTGCCGCGAACGATGGCATTCGACGGAGGAGCCGCCATTGTCGGTCGGCTAATGCTTTCAAGTCTTAAGCCACGCCATTCGTTCTGAATCTTGTCGTTCACGAACTCTTGCACCGTTCTCTGCATATTGCGGGCCAGGATCTTCCCTTTCTTCAACGGATCGAGGAACAGATCAACTTTGATCTCTCCACTGGAGATCTTTGTCGGTACAAGCATGTAGTTCAGCGTACCGGTGGTACGCCAGGAATATGTCCGTTCGATCTGGTTGAACGTTGAGGGAATGTTCAGCAGACTGCGTTCATCGGTCCGGGGGACAAGGGTGATCGTCACCCGCTCTGTTCTATGTGGTTCGCGCGCAAATGGCATCGCCATGTACTCCTCGTGAGTATCTCACCTCGGGCGGTTTTCGACTGATTCAATATAGCCACAAAACCCGGACAACGCAATACCATTTTCGAGGGCTTGCATGAAGCTGTGATGCAGGTCACACCCTCGATCACTTTCGTGTGAATGTGGCCTCAATCGAGAGAGCTCTATCGAGCAGGCTCAGGTAATCATCCCGGGAGATTTCGCATGCCCCGAGACTGGCCAGATGAGGGGTCAGAAACTGCGTATCCAGGAGCAAAAAGCCACGTTCCGTGAGCCTGCGGATCAGGTACCAAAGGGCAATTTTTGAAGCATCCGTGACTTGGCTGAACATGGACTCTCCGAAGAAGGCACCGCCCAGCGTAACTCCGTATAACCCTCCGACCAGTCGGCCATGTTGCCAGCTCTCGACCGAATGGGCGTGCCCCATATCGAAGAGCCGGCAATATGCCTGGATGATTTCGTCGGAAATCCATGTTTCTTCGCGCGCCGCACAACGCCGCATAACCTCGGCGAATGAGGTGTTGATGCGTATCTCCAATTGCCCTTTATGAGCCCTCTGCCGGAGACTGCGCGAAATTTTGAAGCGGTCAAGCGGGATGATGGCGCGCGGATCGGGTGAATACCAGGCGGTGGGCCCGTTCCGGTCTTCGGCCATGGGAAAGAACCCGGCCGCATAGGCCCGAAGAAGAAGCTCCGGCGTTAGTTCCTGGCAGGGTCGAGCATGCATGGCCGGCACTACAATACCCGTCTGCCCTTTCGCACGACATACTTTCCGTACATGGCTTCCAGTTGCTTCTGGGATATAACATCCAGATCTTCGTCGTCCTTGTCCCGCTTCACAAACATGCTGAACGTTTCCTCCTCATCCCGGGTCATCGTATGCACTACATCCCTCAGCTCCAGAATCATTCGGTGTTGTTCCACGTGCGTCATGGTTCCTCCGTGCATAGATTGTACAAAAAAAGGGGTGAAGCCACAACGTTGCCGAATTGCTTTTCTTTCCGGGAATGGTGACATTAAGCGCCAAGGAAAGGAGTACTCATGGCATCCCGGACCAATCCCTTTGGCGCAGCGATCAGGCTGATCAGACCGAAACAATGGATCAAGAATGCCTTTGTATTTGCAGCACTGATCTTCGCCAAAGAACTGTTTCAAACAACACCGTTTCTCACCGCCCTCCGCGCCTTCGGCGTATTCTGTCTGACCGCGAGTTCGGTCTACATTATCAATGATATCCTCGACGTCGAAGCCGACCGCACACATCCAAAGAAACGATTCCGGCCCATCGCCGCGCACATCATCACGGTACCCCAGGCCTTGATCCTTTTGGGGATAATTGTGTGTTTCAATGTTCTGCTGGCATGGCCGCTCCCGGACGCTTTCAAGGCGATTGTCGTGACCTACTTTGTGATAAACCTGGCCTATTCCTTCAAGCTGAAGGAAGTGATCCTGCTTGATGTATTCATTATCGCAGCAGGGTTCATGCTGCGCGTGCTTGGTGGTGCTTACGCAATAGGCGTGGTGGTGTCAAGCTGGCTTGTGCTCTGCACAATGTTCATCTCGCTCTTTCTGGGATTTGCGAAGCGGAGGGGAGAACTTGTTGCGGTACAGACAGCAGGGGCACAATCCGAACGCAAGGTCCTTCAGCAGTACCGTCTGGAAGTGATTGATCAGATGTTGACGATTACTGCTGCCGGCACCGTGATCTCCTACGCTCTGTACACCGTTGCGCCTCGAACGCTCGAGATATTCGGAACCGACAAGCTGATCTATACAACGGTCTTCGTGATCTACGGAGTGTTCCGATACTTACACCTCGTCCACGCTACAGACAGCACGGAGAATCCGACCGCCGTCGTGGCGTCGGACATTCCCATCATTGTTGTCGCCGGCTTGTGGATCGCGACGTGCGTGGTACTGATTTACTTCAGGGGGAGTATACCGGGATTGTGAAGATTCGAACAGGGGCGCACGAGCTGCACAGGCGTCTAGTTCATACCGCAGGAACCGTCGCAGCACCCTCCTTCGGCGCATGACGGCGTTGTCTGCTGCGATCCCATGCGTATGCTTGGCGCAGAGAGTAGCCGTGTGTGCTTCGTCGATTCGCACTCCGGGCACACGACATCTTCTTCCACTTCCTTCACCTTGTGAAACACATCATACACCGTTCCGCAATTTTCGCAACGATAGTCGTAAATCGGCATAGCCTCTCCGTGATCTGGTGTGATACTTTTTCCTAGCTATAGGATGCGGAATTCTGCACTCAGGGTCAACTTTTTCACCCTCCGGGAAGCCAAATTTGACTTACCTGGCGTATTTGGTTATATTTTTCAAGCCGTTGTTGGCATTGTGACCATGGAACCTTGGTCTTGCTGCAGCGTGTTATAGAAATAGACGGTGAAGTACAGCCGGACAACATACTACGATAGGTACGCGAATGGAAGGCAACTTTTCGAACAGGGTGCAGGATGTCATCCGCTTGAGCCGTGAGGAAGCAATCCGGCTCGGGCATGATTACATCGGCACGGAACACCTGCTGCTCGGCGTAATCAAGGAGGGAGAAGGGATTGCGGTGAAGATACTCCGCAATCTTGGCGTTGATTTGTTCAAACTGAAAAAATCGATCGAGGATACCGTCAGGACGTCCGGCGGAACACTGACCATCGGCAACATACCGCTGACCAAGCAGGCAGAAAAAGTACTGAAGATCACCTACCTTGAAGCAAAACTGTATAAATCAGACGTGATCGGAACGGAACACCTTCTGCTCTCGTTGTTGCGCGATGACGACAACATTGCAGCGCAGATTCTTCATCAGTTCAATATTCATTACGATGTTGTTCGGGCGGAACTCGACAATATCATCAGCGGCAAACCCTCCGGCACCCCACAACAGGGCGCTCAGCAGCCGCACCAACAGGCATCCGAAAAAAAGGCAGAAAAGTCCAAAACACCGGTTCTCGACAATTTTGGTCATGACCTGACAAAGCTGGCCGCCGAAGACAAGCTTGACCCTATTGTCGGGCGCGAAAAAGAGATCGAGCGGGTCGCCCAGGTGCTGAGCCGCCGGAAGAAGAACAACCCTGTTCTTATTGGCGAACCCGGAGTGGGCAAAACGGCCATTGCAGAGGGACTCGCGATGCGTATCGTGCAGAAGAAGATCTCACGCGTACTCCACGGCAAACGTGTTGTGACGCTCGATCTTGCAGCCCTTGTCGCCGGAACGAAATACCGTGGGCAGTTCGAAGAACGGATGAAGGCAGTGATGAACGAGCTCGAAAAAGCCAAGGACGTCATCCTGTTCATCGACGAATTGCATACCATCGTAGGAGCAGGCGGCGCCTCCGGGTCGCTGGACGCCTCCAACATGTTCAAGCCCGCCCTCTCGCGCGGTGAACTGCAGTGTATTGGCGCCACCACACTCGACGAATACAGGCAGTATATTGAAAAAGACGGGGCCCTGGATCGACGCTTCCAGAAAATCATGGTCGATCCCACAAGTGTTGACGAAACCATCCAGATCCTGAAAAACATCAAACACAAATACGAAGAGCATCACGGCGTCCGGTATAGCGACAAGGCCATTGATGCAGCCGTCAAGCTGAGCGACCGTTATATCACCGATCGCTATCTTCCGGACAAGGCCATTGACGTCCTCGATGAGTCGGGATCACGTGTCCATCTCGCGAATATCCATGTGCCCAAGGAGATTCTGGATCTGGAAGGAGAGATCGAGAAAATCAAGCAATCCAAAAACCAGGTCGTAAAGACTCAGAATTTTGAAGAGGCGGCCCGGTTGCGCGATCTCGAGAAGAAATTTTTGAGCGACCTGGAGATTGCCAAGCGGGAATGGGAGCTGAAGGCACAGGATACAGTGCATGAGGTGACCGAAGAGCACATGGCGGATGTGGTGGCCATGATGACCGGCATCCCGGTGAACAAGATTGCCGAATCCGAGTCCACGAAGCTCCTTAAGATGGCACAGATCCTCAAGGAACAAGTGGTCGGCCAGGATGAAGCGATCCAGAAGCTGACGAAAGCGATTCGGCGGACCCGGGCGGGGCTCAAAGACCCGAAACGGCCGATTGGTTCGTTCATTTTCCTTGGCCCGACGGGCGTCGGGAAGACCGAGCTCGCCAAGGCGCTTGCCCGCTACCTGTTCGATACGGAAGACGCATTGATCCGTATCGACATGAGCGAGTACATGGAGAAGTTCAGCGTCTCTCGCCTGGTGGGTGCCCCTCCGGGATATGTTGGCTACGAGGAGGGTGGACAACTCACCGAAAAGGTGCGCCGGAAGCCCTATTCGGTCGTCCTGCTCGATGAAGTTGAGAAGGCGCACCCGGATGTCTTCAATATCCTGCTGCAAGTGCTTGACGATGGCATCCTGACGGACAGTCTCGGGCGGAAGGTGGATTTCAAAAACGCCATTCTCATCATGACCTCGAACATCGGTACGAGGGACCTGAAGCGGTCGGGCGGCATTGGCTTTGGCACCCAAACCGCACGGGATGAATACGGTGCAATGAAGTCGACAATCGAGGAAGCGCTCAAGCGCGTATTCAATCCCGAATTTCTCAACCGCATAGATGACACAATCGTCTTCCATCCATTGGAAAGGACGCACATCCTGGAGATCGTGCAGATTCAGATTCGTGATCTCTCGAAGCGGCTCGAGGCTCAGGGTCTGACGCTGGAGTTGACCTCGGAGGCGAAGGAATTCCTCGCGGAGAAGGGCTACGATCCAGCGTATGGAGCCCGACCGCTGAGGCGTGCTGTGCAAAAGTACCTCGAAGACCCAATTGCGGAAGAGCTGCTCAAGGGGATCTTCGTTGAGGGCACCGTTATTCGCGTCAAGGTGAACAGCGAGACCGGTGAACTGCGGTTCACCAGTGCTGTCGACGACAAGACCGGGGGCGACATTGCCGCGGAGAATTCTGCCGGTGTCGGCGACACGCCTGCAGGCCCGCCGGGTGAACCGGATGCGGGCAAGAAAGGGTAGCACTACTCAAGCCCCTTCCCGCACTGCGGGAAGGGGCTTTGTGCTTTCGGGGCAGCTATTGCCAACATTTCCCTCAGTGCAACGCCACGTACACCAATACTCATGAGATGTCCGTTCTCCCCATGGTGCAGCGTGCAAACCGGCTTGCCACGATGCAGACTCATCCGTACCACCGCTTCAGTATTTCCACCCCGCAATGCATACGGCACAAAGAGTATATCGGAAAGTGCAGCGATAAGGAGGTTGCGTTGCCGTGCCAGTGTACGCGTGACGCGACGCTGAGATTCCACAAATGGCGAAAGAACCAGGAGCCGCTGTTCTGCGAACGCCCCATCCCATGCACGGGGAATGCCGCGTTCGTTCAGGCGACGGGCAGGGCAATAGACCACAGGAACATGTCGTGCAAGCAATGTAGCAAGACACGTGCGCTCCATGGGGGAGTGAAACCCGCCAATGATAACAGCACCATCCTGTGGAGCCTTTTTGGCAAATTCATACGTTGTCAGAATGAGAGAGCCCGGACATCGAACGGAACAGAGAAGGCCGATGGAGGGCCGGGAAAGGAGGCCCAGGTGGCCGATGGTGGTCAGAGCGGGTCCCGAAGCGGCATCGCCGACGGCAAAGAGACCACCCTGGTCGCTCCATTCATGCCATTGCCCGACGGCCGGTGGATACGTTGATGCGCCGGGGCGAACAACGGCGATCGACCGGGATGCCCCGGGTATGTGAGCGTGGGAGAAATCCGTGGACATGATGTCGCCTCACGGATTACTACACTCTCGAGGAAGATTTTACGATACGGGGCGGACTATTTCTTTTGGTCAGCGTGGTGCTTTACGACCCTTGCCTGGGTTAGAAAGACCACTTCTTCGGCGATGTTCGTGGAGAGATCGCCAACACGCTCCAGATTGCGGCTGATCCGGATGAGATCCAGCCCCTCTTCAACCGGCAGGTTCTTTTCGTGGATCCAGTTGATCACCTGGCGGGCATTGGAGCGATTGAGGTCATCAATTTGGTCGTCGCGCGTCAACACTGCACGCGCTTTCTCGGGCTCAAGGTGCAAAAACGAGTCCAGCGCATCGCGCAGCATCCACCGCGTGACTTCGGTCATTTTGGGGATTTCAAGATAGGTGTTGACTTTTGACGATTCAATGAGAGTGCGTGCCGATTGTGCGATGTTCACGGCATGATCCGAGATCCGCTCGAGGTCATTGTTGATCTTCAGGGCGGCGATGATCAAGCGCAGATCGCTGGCGACCGGTTTGTGCAGCGCGAGAATGTCGACCACGGCATTATCGATCTCCAGTTCCAGCGCATCGACCCTGTGGTCGGCTTCAATCACCTGATCGGCGAGCGGCTTGTTCCGCTCGGTCAGTGCCTTGATGGCATTATGGAAGTTTTCCTCAGCCATGCTTGCCATTTTCATCAGCATGGTTTTGAGGCTGTCGAGTTCGCGTTCAAAGTGTCGTTCCATACTCNNCTCGCCGCCTGTTGCATGTTGTGGGTGACAATGACCATCGTATACTGTTTCTTCAGTTCGCGCATCAGCACTTCGATGCGGAGCGTGGAGATCGGATCGAGCGCCGAACAGGGTTCGTCCATCAGGATGATTTCCGGACGCATCACCAGCACCCGTGCGATGCAGAGGCGCTGCTGTTGCTCCAACGACAACGAGAGTGCGGAGTCGTTGAGCCGGTCTTTCAGATCATCCCACAGCAGAACACCGCGCAATGCTTCTTCCACGATGCCGGCGAATGCGCTGCGCGGCGCGCGCCGGTGAATCTCCAGTCCGAACGTAATGTTGTCGCGCACTGAAAACGGAAACGGATTCGGGCGTTGAAACACCATGCCGACGCGTGACCTGAGGGCGATGAGATCCACATTCGGAGCATAAATGTTTTCGTTGTGCACCCGCACGTCGCCGGTCACGCGTGTGCCGTCGATCAGGTCATTCATCCTGTTGAAGACACGCACGAGTGTCGATTTGCCGCAGCCCGATGGTCCAATGAGGGCCGTGATTTTCTGCTCCTCGATATCAATGTCGATATCGGTCAGAGCGTGAAAATCACCGTAGAACAAATTCAAGCGACGCGTCTGGATGATCGCTGGATCCATGGCCTATCCGAACTTCCCGGTCACATATTCATCCGTGCGCGAATCCGACGGCCTGGTGAAGACATCCTTGGTATCGCCCACTTCCACCATTTCGCCCATGAGAAAAAAAGCCGTGCGTGTCCCGACACGTGCCGCCTGCGCGACATTGTTGGTCACCAGCACGATCGTGTACCGGCCGCGCAACACCATCATGGTCTCTTCCACGCGCGCCGTGGAAATGGGATCCAGTCCCGACGTGGGCTCATCAAAGAGAATCACTTCCGGCTGCCCGGCCAGAACCCGCGCGATACAGAGACGTTGTTGCTGGCCCCCCGAAAGATTCATTGCCGGATGATGCAGGCGGTCCTTCACCTCGTCCCACAGGTACGCTTCGCGCAGGCTCCGCTCGACCAGGTCTGTCATCTGAGTTTTCTGGCGGATCCCGTGCATGCGTGGCCCGTAGGTGATGTTGTCGAAGATCGACAGGGGCAAGGGAAACGGCAGGGCGAACACAATCCCGACGCGCGCGCGCAACTGCTCCACGTCGATCGTGTCAATGTCTTCTGCACCCAGCGTCACCGACCCGGTCTTCCTGAATTCCGCATGGAGCTCGTTCAGACGGTTCAGCGTCTGAAGGAACGACGACTTCCCCGAATTTGCGGGACCGATGATGGTGAAGATCTCATTCCTCTGTATCTCGAGCGAGAGGTCCTTGAGAACGCAGTTCCGGCCATAGTAGAGACACAGATCACGCACGGCGATGTGGGTCGACATCAGATCACCACCGTTTCTTCTTCCGGAACCGATACCGGAGGATAATTGCTGCAAAGTTGAGAATGAGGACCAGAAGCAGGAGGACCAGAGCAGTGCCGAACCGGAAGTCCTCCCGAATGCCCGGGACCTGTGTGGAAATCACATAGAGATGGTACGGCAATGCCATCGTCTGGTCGAAGACCGACTCGGGCAACCGTGGCAAATAGAAGGCCGCAACGGTAAAGAGGATGGGTGCGGTTTCGCCTGCCGCTCTGCCCAACCCAAGGATAGTGCCGGTGAGTATTCCCGGCAGGGCATGAGGAAGCACGGCATGGCGGATGGTTTGCCATCGGCTTGCGCCGAGAGACAGGCTTACGATGCGGAATGACTGCGGAACACTTTCCAGCGCCTCACGCGAAGCGGTAATGATGACCGGGAGGATCATGATCCCGAGCGTCAGCGACCCTGAGAGAATCGACACGCCGAAGCCCAGGAAGACGACGAAGACACCCAGACCGAAGAGGCCGTATACCACCGAGGGGACACCCGCAAGGTTGACGATTGCCAGTTTGATCAACCGGCTGATGGCGTTGTCTCTTGAGTATTCCACAAGATAGATCGCCGACAGGACTCCGAGCGGCACAGCAAAAAGAATGGCGCCTGTCACGAGATAGATTGTTCCGAGAAGTGCCGGGAATATTCCGCCTGCGTTCATCCCGCTCTTCGGCATCCCGAAGATGAATTCGAAAGAGAGTGCGGAAAAACCTTTGTAGGTGATAATACCCAGTATCACAAGCACCGGAAGGACAACGAGCACGGTGCAGAAAAAGAGAAATCCGACGGCGATACGTTGTTGTGTCCGGACGTTCATGGTCACCTCCTCGTCGTCCGGTGCAGATACAGCTCTGCGACCCCGTTGATGGCAAAGGTAATCACGAAGAGCACAATGCCGATGGCGAAGAGCGCGGCATAGTGATCACCCCCCTGCACCGTCTCTCCCATTTCTGCAGCGATTGTCGCTGTCAACGTTCTGACGGGTTGAAGGATGCTATGGGGAATCAGCGCGGCATTCCCTGTCACCATCATCACCGCCATCGTCTCGCCAATCACGCGGCCGATGCCCAGCATCACTGCTGCGAGCATGCCCGGGCGCGCCGCGTAGGCGATAACGCGCCATGTCGTTTGCCACGTTGTCGCGCCCATTGCCGCAGCCGCTTCACGATATTGCCGCGGGACTGCGGTGATGGCGTCCTCAGCGATGGACACGATGGTGGGCATTGCCATGAACGCCAGCGTGATGGAGCCGGTGAGCGCCGTGAGACCCGTGGGAAGGCCAAAGATCAACTTGATCACCGGACCGAGGGTCACCATGCCGATGAATCCGATCACCACCGAGGGGATGGCGGCCAGAAGTTCGATGCCGGCCTTGAGGATCTCTTTGGTTTTCTTCGGCGCTATTTCCGCGATGTACAGCGCACTTGCCACACCGAGGGGAACCGAGATTGCCGCTGCACCGAGCGTGACGAGCACCGATCCGAGGATCAGGGGAAATGCACCGAATTGCGGCGGGTCAGAGATGGGATACCAGTTCGCCCCAAACAGAAACTGGAATATGCCGACGTGCCCGAGAATCGCCAGTCCTTCCTTCAGCAAGAAGATGAAAATGAGAATCACAATAACGATCGACGTGATCCCGCTCATAAAGATCACGCGTTCGATACACCACTCTCTCAGCTTGCGGACTGTCATGTGTGGTCAGACGGCCGGTTGCGTTACAGGATGGGAACGAAATCTAATCTCCTCACCACCTGCTGGCCTTCAGGCGACAGCACAAAATCCAGGAAGGTTTTGGTCAACCCCACCGGATCGCCCTTTGTGTACATGATCAACGGGCGGGAGATAGGGTACGTGTTGTTCTGGATCAATGCGATGGAGGGAGTATAGAACGGCGAGTTGTCGTCGATGGCGACCTTGAGGACCTTGAGATGCACGTTGATGTATCCCATGCCGAAGTACCCGATAGCATCGGGATTTTGTGATGCCTCATCGACGATCGCCTGAGAACTCGGGAGTAACAGAGCCTGCGGCGAGAACTCCTCTTTGGCATCGGCTTTCCCGTGGCGGAGGACATGCTCTTTGAAATAGACATGCGTTCCGGAATTCACTTCACGCGAGAGCAGCACGATTTTCGCATCACGGCCTCCCACCTGATTCCAGTTGGTGACCTTCCCCGTATAAATGTCAGCAAGCTGGGGTATGGTCAGCTGGCTCAGGGGGTTGGAAGGATGGACCACAACTGCGAGTCCATCGAGTGCCACGACAATCTTCTTCGGCTCAACGCCTTTCTGCCGCGCAAGTGCGATCTCGGTTTCCTTCATTTCGCGGGACACCTCGGCAATGTCGCAGGTGCTGCTGATGAGCGAGGTGATCCCGTTGCCCGACCCGCCGCCCGTTACGGCGATGGATGTCCCCGGGTTATTCTTCATGAACTCCTCTGCCCATGCTTGGGAGAGGTTCACCATCGTATCGGAACCCTTGATTTGCACTGTGGTCTTTGCGGATTCGCTCCTCCGGCTACATCCGGACCAGAGAAGAACCAGGAGGCATGCAACGGTCGCTATGATGCGGAAGTGGCGAGTTGACATATTGATACCCTAATTGAAAGTGAAGTTCAGATATGGCCGGGTTGGACAGACGTGTATGCGGGGAACAATATACGGCTTTCTTGCAAAATCCGCCAGTGGGAGGGGGAACGAGGAGGAGACAGAACGAAGAGGAGACAGAACGAAGAGGAGACACACATGAAAAAGCCCCGCCTGTTGAGACGGGGCTTTTTACAATAACTCTGGCAATGACCTACTCTCCCACACGGTCGCCCGAGTAGTACCATTGGCGCTGAAGGGCTTAACTGCCGAGTTCGGAATGGGATCGGGTGTAACACCTTCGCTATGATCGCCAGAAGTTTCAATTCTGACAACGGGAAGAGCTGTGCTGAAAGTGCACCGAGCGTATTCTTATTGGGGCACCCGATGCATATCGGGGACAATAAGAATATTATGGTAAAACCTCACGACCAATTAGTACTGCTCGACTGAGTACATTACTGTACGTACATCTGCAGCCTATCAACCTCGTCATCTCCG